>QXHL01000050.1 GCA_003584005.1 Alicyclobacillaceae bacterium I2511
GCACCCCGTCTTCCGCATGCCCCCCAGACGAAAGGTGCAGGGTGAAGACGTCCCGTAGCGACAACCCCCCGGATTTGCCCACCTGCTTCACCTTTTTCAGGGCGCGATCGTAAAATGCAGCATCCAATACCAACCAGTGGCCCCGTATCTCTACCAGTGGACGCCGCTCCTCCAACAGCCGAGTAAATTCTTCTGTCGTCAGTTCGGTGTCCCCGACTGCCACAGCCCAGTCGAACTGGACAATTTGGTCAATTCCAAACAGCGACTGCTGGGTCGTCCCCACAGAGGATTTTACTTTTGCCTTCAAGCGCGCCCGCAACCGATGGGCCTCTTCCCACCAATCCGGCAAATACACGCGCACCCCTGCCGCCACCAAGCGGGCAGACGCATCGCTGAGAAATTCCCAAGCTTGCCGCTCGGTCAGCTCAGACTTGAGGGTCCGCTGGGGAGCAGCCGCCACACCTGGCACACCTGGCACATCTGGCAACGCCGCCGCATTTGGCCACGCTGGTAACGCATCCTCCACCAGCCAGGGAACCAAGCGTTGCCATTGCAATAGAGCATGGTCTACCCCAGTCAGGTAGGGCAACCAAGCCAGTGGCAGACTGGACACGCCTTGCACCGTGGTTCCCTTTTGTCTCCAGGGAAGGACCCGCGCCAATTCCTGTTTGTCTTGCAAAACCACCTGCAACCGCCATTGAGGGGACCCATTATCTGGTTCGGCAATTGTTTCTTGGATATCCCCCCACCTATCTCGATTGGGTTCCACCAACGCCAACCCTACGAAAAAAGGCGTCGGGTCTGGCCGCAAGTCGAGCGCCGCCAGCCAGGCCGCTTCCTCTTCTAAAAGAGCGGACTCGGGGGTGGCCGAATCCAATAGGGGATACGCCTGTCGCACCGCATCCCACGCCTGCGCCGCCGCCGGCGTGGTGGACAGGGTTTCAACAATAGCCTGGTGTAACCAGTCCGCATAAAAGGGCACGACATCTCCAGCCTGTCGCACATGGGGCGATGGGCCTACAGTCCCTTTCCACTTCAACTCGCCTGTTCGCCAGGCGTCCAAGTCAGGCATGAAGCAACCCTGCCGCAAAGCCTCCAGAATCTCCACGGCGCTCCCATGAAGGACCGCCCACTCCGGATGAAAGGTCACCGCAAATTCACTGTTGAAACTCGGTTTGGCAAAGTAATGCAATCCATGACGAGCAGACAACACCAGACCCAGGTCCTCATTGTGCTCCACTACTGTCAACATCGTGCCATAAAAAGACCAAGGGTCCCAGGCAAACAACTGAAACGCCAGCCGCTCAAAATTCAAATTGGCCCTGGGACGCTTGCTGTGGACATGCAAAAACAGCTGACCTTCGGCCAGCCACTCCACCTGCATGTGTATAGCCAGTGTGGTGCTCATGAGGCGATTCCCGCCTTTTGCAATTCGTCTTGCAATGCCCGCAACCGTGCATGTTTCACTTGAAAGGACAGCATAAACCGCTGCCACTCATCCAACCGCTTCAATTTCTTATAATATATGCGCAGTTTTTTCAACCAACGGACAGCAACCCGATAGGCCTCCCGATTCTTTTGCGCCACCTCCCGCTCAACCGCTTGGTGGTAAATCGGCAAAAGGTACGCAGGCCCCCGCTTTTCAATAAGTCGCAACGACTGTTTGTCCATATCGCTTGGAAACACCTCATCCAGCAATTGAAGTTCAGCCCAAGTTTGGAACCGTCCGAATTCCGCCAGGGCCCGTTGATAGAAGCGCCCGCTGCTCTGCTTGTGCCGACTATAAAACTGCAGCGCCGCTTCGCGCGCCTCAGTAGACTCACGGCCCAGCCATAGCCAATGTTCGCTCAAGTCTTGTACTAATATCCGTTTCTCAGCAGGCAATTGAGATTCCCACCACAAGAGCCATGCCGTGGTACGGTCCCAGTGCTGCATCTTCAACAATATCAATGTGAGGTCACTCACGTTCCCCCAGTCAATTTTCGGTGTTTGCAAAATAATCTGTTGGGCCTCCAAATCATCCCCTGCAAGAACACACAAGAACGACAAAACGCGGGGGAAATTCCCATCCTCCTGATGGGATGGTTCCAACCTCAGGTTGTCCCACACCCCTAGCCAGTCTAAAAACTCTGCCGAAGCTTCTGTCCGAACCCTGAGTATCTTTAACCAAACCCGCTGGATGGCTGCTGTCGCAAAGGTCGTCGGCAAAACCTCTGTGGCAATCATGTCCCGCAGAAATACCACCAGTTCGCGGACCCGTTCTAAAGGAATTTGCTGGGCATCTGCTATTTCCACAGGCAGCAAATCAGCCTCCAAGTGAAACAGCAATTGCTCGGCAATCCGTTCATACGCGCGGTTCCAAGGTGCCCAACCTTTCCCGCTTTGATCCACTACTTGCTTGAATTTGCGCAGCACCTGACGCAAAGCCACCAGGTGAACCAATGTTCCATAAACAAGCAGTTGTCCCACAGGCCAAGTGGAAGCCTGCAGAATTAAAGTTCCAATTTGTTCCTCAAATTTTTGTGCTGTATTGTACCAGTCATATTCAGTGGGCAGACTGTCGGAACTTTTCCTACTGAATTCCTGGTCAAGGTAGGCCACCCAGTGACTCAGCGCATGGTCCTCCAAGGGGAGGCTCACGCGACGCTTCGGCCCATCTATAGGCACAGCCCCACCAGGTATCGAGTCCTTACGCCGAAATGTATCCTTCAAGTTCAACACATCCGCTGGGAACCCATGCTCTGCTTGCAACGCGAAAAAAACGGCAGCAATGTGATCACAAAGCAATCTATCCGGGCATGAACAAGCACTCCCCTGCGCAAACCATTCCCTGTCAAGAACAACGTAGTACCGCGAGGTGTCAGACACGTAGGCTGTCACAGTCTGATTTTCCACCACTATGTCCGATACCGCCCCACTTCTGTAGAGGCCCAACCCTTTCTGCAGCACTTGTGCCGACATCTGCTTAACCACATCATCCTGCAGTACAGCCACTTCCGTTTTCGAAAGTTGTGGGACGGCCATTCCCAACCCCCCAGCCCAATTTCACCCTTTTATCATAACACAGGTGGGAAGCTGCTGGCGCTGCAAGGCCAGCAGGACCAGCAGGACCAGCAGCGGGTCGCCTGATTGCCATCAGCGATCGCCTCATCCCCAAGTTTAATCACTGTTTAGTCCTTATTGCCGCCAAAACAGGTGCGCCGCGACGAAATAGAGTACACTTTGAGACCGTCGATTCACTCAACTTCTTTAGTGCCTAGACTCACCCTGCGAGTTTTTGAGGACTTTTCAGAGAAGAGTGCCCCCCACCTGCCTGAGGATTGGGGAGGCCCTCCTTCGTGTGCAGGGGACCGATTTGTACGGGCCTGGAATTAAGCGTCCCCCAGTCGCTAAATCATCAAATATCAAGCGATGAACCGCAAATAAGGGTGTGAAAGTCGTCTATTGCACGTTTTCCACTGGTTTTGCACTGAATTTACTGAAATAAGGGCCTGGCGAACGCTTATTTATGCGAAAAGTGGCTTGAAAAGGCCCATAAGCGTTCTGCGGTCCCTTATTTGGGACTGTCGATTCAGTTCCCAAGGAAATCCTAGCTGGGGAGTATAAATTGCAGAAGAAACCTCTATAGGGAATGTGAATGTTCTACGATACCTAGTGTATCGACAGTCTCACGTTAGTCCCTATTGCCCCATTATGGGCTAAAATGGGGCAATAGGGACCCTTCGACACCCGATAGGGACGAAAGTGGGGCTTATGGGATCTGAAAGTAGCCCAAAAATGCCGATGCCTATTTCCGCGATGCGACTCCCTGCACTCCCCTGAAGACAGGGTAGCAAGGACGTCCAGTTCATAGGTTCCGTCATCGTGTAGCCCCCTAGCAACTCTTTGAAGGACTATGGGCACGCCCCTTGAATATCTTTATGGAGGAGAAGGAAAGGAGCGTGTTCATTGATGTCGTTTTTCTTCATCCTACTGTGGCTCATTTTCTGGTTGCTGCCGATGATTGTCACCGCCAAACTAGCCAGCCGACAAAGACGCAACGTGCCTTTTTGGGTCATTGCCTCGTTTTTCTTCGGATGGATTCCAGCCATCATCCTCTTGGCACTGTCCGGTCTCTAGCCGCTCGTTGGCACTGTCCGGTCTCTAGCCACCCGGAAAACCCCTGCAACCAGGGGTTGCAAGGGGGGTTCTCGCCTACATCTCGGCGTGGTGTGCCAATAAGGGCTCAGTAGCGTTGTGCAAACCAACCAGCCCTAACACTGTCAGGAAAATTCTTTGCACAGCACAATAGGCCCCTGTAGGCTCGAAGAACTCATCAAGCGTATGCGTTCCACCAAAAGCGCCGCCTCCACCCAGGGTAATTGCAGGTATCCCCAAACTGATGGGGACATTCGAATCTGTGCTTTGTGCTTCGTTTAATTCAGGCACATACCCGAGGGCTTGGCTCGACGCCAAAGCAGCTTGGACAATTCGTACATCTGCAGGCTGTGTGCCAGCAGGTCGATTTCCGACAAGTTCAATCTGCACTTGCAGGGAATTCTTTTTCCAGCGGGCGTTTTCTTGTCGGGCTGCCTGCTCCACCCTTGCTAAGACCTGTTGTTCCAACACCCTCAACTCAACTTCGGAATTTGAACGCAAGTCAATCATCATCGTTGCTTCAGCAGCAATGGTGTTGACAGAGGTTCCCCCCTTGATTTCACCAACTGTAAAAGTTGTTTTTGGATATTCTGGAACTTCTAAGTCCGCAATCATTGCAACAGCTCGACATACCGCATGGATTGCGCTTGGGATGCCGAATTCTCCAAAACTGTGTCCCCCAGGGCCTTTATAGGTAACTTTATATCGGTGGCTTCCGGTTGCTAAATACGTGGTTCGTGTCGGTTCACCTGGCTCTATAGAAATAAAACCGTCCATATTCGGATGTGCTCTGAAAAAGGCTTTAGCCCCCCGCAAATCTCCGAGACCTTCTTCTCCAACGGTAGCCCCGAAAATAATGTCCCCTTCGGTTTCTATCTTCGCTTCATTGAATGCTCGCAGGAGTGCAAGGATTACCGCCAGTCCCCTCCCGTCATCAGAAATACCCGGTGCATAAAACCTTTCACCTATTTTATTGACTGTTGTACTCGTTCCCTCCGGGAAAACAGTATCCAGGTGGGCCGACACAAATACGGTAGGCCCCCTGCCAATCCCCTTACGAATTGCAAAAACATTTCCTTCTGCATCGATTTGCACCTCACGCAAACCCAGGTCCCTTAAGCGCCCTTTGTAGTACTGTCCACGCTGCTGCTCCATAAAGGACGGGGCAGGGATTTCCGTGATTTTGATTTGGTCTTCCGTAGTATTTGCATTGTCACCCCTAATAAACTCTAGCGTTTCCTGCACGCTGAAGTTATTTAAGAGTCTGTCATAAGTCTCCTTTACTCTAGGAGAAATGATATGCTGTGCATTTGGGGTGTCTGTATGCTCCCTCTCATCCAACGGTCACAACCTCCCCATCCCTGCGTTTCCCCGTCAAAGACAGATTCCTCTATTAAATGATATTAGCAGAATATACCTTCCCCTTCAATGCGCTCCACTTCTACAACCGACAGAACCTGTGCGGACGGTTGTAGAAGTGGGAGTCTCACGATTGAATCAAGCGGCTTTGACAAGAAAACTGTGGTGAATGGTGCGCGTGGGTAATTTCAGCGAGATAACCAAGCGGTAATGTCCGGGCTGGGCGGGGAGAGTGACCGTTCCCGTGTAGACGCCAGACTGTTTCGATTGTAACGTCACGTTCGCTAGGGCACTCTTGGTGGAGCCTGTCCCACTGCTGGTATTGGCTCCCGCGACAGAGCCAGTTGCGTTCGCGCCAACCGTGCTGCTAGGCTTTTGGGCCTGCATTAAGGCCGCCGTCATTGTGCCGGACGGAACCTTCCCTGTCGTACTGGCAAGAGTCACTTGCAGCGAGACGCTCTGCCCGGCTTTGGCGGCGGTGGGAGTCATCAACAGTTGCCAGACAAGACGACGCTTGCCCTTTGCGTGGTGGGTCGATGGGGTTGCGGCGGCAGGGGTTCCCACGGTGTTCGCGGCGGCGTTAGTGGTTCCCGCACCCCCGCAGCCAGTCAAAGCCAGACTGACAATCCCCAGTAAAGCCACTGTGCCCACGAGTTTTCTGTGCAGGATTCTTGTCCCTTTGTTCATCTGTCGGTTTCCCTCCCAAAGTCTGTGTCTGTTTGTGTTCCGCAGTTCATCAAAATGGCCACGAAACGCTCACCCGCGTCCCGCCTTTTTAACCAACCATCCCATTCCCCCTTTCAATTGGTGCAACCCAAGGTAAAATACGGGGAGCACAAACAGCGTAAGCAGCGTGCTAACGCTCATCCCACCCATCAGGACAATAGCCATCGGCATCCGTGTAGAAGCCCCTGCTCCCAGATGGAGCGAAAGCGGCAGCATGGCTAACACCATCGTCCCCGTCGTCATCAGGATGGGACGCAAGCGAACGCGCCCTGCGGCAATCAAAGCTTCTGCAAGGGTTGCTTGCTGCCCCTTTGCAAAACCTCGCTTCGCGTAGTCAATCAACAAAATGGCATTCTTCGCCACCAAACCCACTAACATAATCAAGGCGATGAAGGCGTACAAGCTAAACGGCAAGCCTGTCACCCACAATCCAAGCAAGGCCCCGGTGATGGCCAAGGGCAGTGTGAGCAAGACAGCCAGCGGATCGAAAAAACTTTCATACAGAGCCGCCAGCAACATGTATATGAACACCACGCCGAGTTCCAAGGCCCGCATCAATGGGGCAAAGGCGCGCGCCTGCTGTTGGACGGCCCCATTAAACAGGACCGAGTATCCGGGTGGCACGGGCAACTTTTTCAGTACTTTGCGCACCTGCCCCACCACAGTGCCCAGGGGAGTCGTGCCTGTGTTGGCCGTGACGCCCACCTCAAGTTGCTGGTTATATTCCTGCTCAGAAACAGGAGAGGCCGTCCAAGCAACCGTGGCCACTTGGCCTAGGGTGACGGTTTGACCCCCGGTGACGCCAATGGGCAGGTTGTTCAAGACGCCGCTGGATAAGGGCGAGTTCAATTGCATCACAACGGGTTCCGAGAGCGCCGTCGGCGTCGGTTGATACTGGGACACCGTCGCCCCCTGGATGGCCAACTGGACCGCCTGACCCACCTGCTTTGTGGTCAATCCATACGTGGCTGCGGCCTGGGGATTGACCTGGATGGAAAGTTGGGGGACTGTCTTTTGCGCCGTGCTGGCCACATTCCGTAGCCCCGGAATGCTCTGCAAATGCTGTTCCAACTGGAGGGCGAGGCCGTCCAATGTCAGCAAATTTCCGCCACGCAAAACGATGGACAATTGGGGACCGCCCCCGTCGCTGACCAGGGCGTTGGGCAAATTGGTCTGAACCTTCATTCCTGGGATGTGACCCGCCAATTGCTCCACCTCGGGGACCACCGAAAAGACCGTGGGAGCTCCGGGACCCGTTCGTAAGTTTACAGTCAGGCGTCCGATGTTGCTCCCCGTTGCTGACCCGCTGCCAAAACCAGTCGTCGAAAACACATTCGTCACACCTGTCACCTGTTCAATTTCCTGCGACAACTTGGCAACCGCTGTATCTGTGGCGTCAATCCCCGTTCCAGTAGGCATTTGCACGTTGACAAACACCACAGACGAGTTCTCGGCCGGGGTATATGTGGTTGGCACCCAGTTAAAGCGAAACACCGCCACGTCAAAAACCACAGCCGTTACCGCCACCAAAACCACCCAGGGCCAGCGACGGATTGCCGTGCGTAAACTTCCCACGTACACGTCTTGTAGGTGAACAAACCCGCGTTCAAAGGTCCCCTGCCAGCGCTCGACTTTGGACTTCAGCCGGTTTTCTTGCGGTGAACGTGGTGCTCCCCCCTGGAGGCCAAAGTGGGCCGCCAGCAGGGGAGTTAAGGTGAAAGAAACAAACAATGAGAACAAGGTTGCAAATACTATCGTCAGTCCAAACTCGCGAAACAATTGGCCAATGTTCCCCTGCATAAAGGCCACAGGGGCGTAAACCACCACATCGGTCAAGGTGATGGCCAGCGCAGCCCCGGCTATCTCCCGTCGTCCCAGCCAGGCCGCCTCATGTTTCGACTTCCCCAGGTGATAGTGACGGACAATGTTTTCCAATACGACAATCACATCATCCACCAGGATGCCAATCAACAAACTTAAGGCCATCAGGCTCATTGAATCCAGCGAAAAGTGCAGAAAGTACATGGCGAGAAAGGTGGCGCACAGGGTGGTTGGGATAGCCACTAAGACCACCAGGGTCAAGCGCAATCGGTGTAGCCAAAAGGCAATCATCAGTGCCGCAGCCAGCACCGCGAAAAACAGGTCTGCTTCGGTCGCTGTCATGGCCTGTTTCGTGTACTGCGTCACATCCCCCGTCACTACCATGTGCACCCCATTGGGAAGCTGTGTGGCCAGGTGGGCAATCTCCGCTCTGACGCCACTGGCAGTCGCCAGAGAATTGGCCGTGGACTGCACCGAAATAACCAATCCAATGGCTGTCTGTCCATTCAGGTGGCTGACGGTGGTCACGGGTGCGTATCCTTGGGACACCTGGGCAAGCCCGGACAGCGGGACCTCCCCGCTGCCGTTACGGACTCCAGCCGGTGTCATCGACGCCGGTGCAGAGGTGGAAAACGGGTAAGGTACCCACAAGTTGTTAAACCCTGTGAGACTGGTGACCCGGCCTGCCACCTGTACCGGGTAAGTTTGCGATCCTTGCTGGGATGTGCCAGCCGACAGCGCCATGTTCCGCGTGGCGATGGCCGTGCGCAACGTCGCCAGTGTGACGCCATATTGGCTAAGCAAAACCGGGTCCGCAAGCACATTCACCTGCGGCGCGTGGCCTCCCACCAAGTTGACGGTGGCCACACCGGGAACGGCCATCAGACCGGGTTGAATGGTGTTTGCCACCAGATTGTACAGGCTGGCTTGATTGAGCAATCCGTAGACTGCCACATTCATCACCGGCAACGCATTCGGGTCCGCCTTCGTAATGATGGGCGGCTGGGTTCCCGCAGGCAACTCCCCAGCCATTTGATTGACCACCTGTGCCACTTCGTTGGCAGCTGTGTCAATGTTCGTCCCGCCCGGAAAGCGCAGCCCAATCTGTCCAGCCCCGTTGCGGGCGTTCGCCGTCATGGTAACAATCCCGCCAATTTTCATGAGCGCATTTTCGACCGGATCGACCACCTGTGTGCGTACGGTATTCGAGTTCGCTCCCGGGTCCTGTAGGGTCACCGTAATATGCGGGAAATTGACATTGGGCAATCGCCGCACAGGAAGCTGCGTATAAGCCATGACACCCATCACAAGGACCGCAGCAAACAACATCAGCATGGCGATGGGGCGGCGAATGGCAAATCGAGTGAAGTCCATGTCGCCACCCCCTAGTCTGCCATCGACTCCGTCGTGGCCTTGTGTCCAAAGCGGCGTAAACGGACCAGCCAGCGACGAAAGTCGTCAAAGTAGGTGTACAACGCAGGGACCACCACCAGCGTCAGCAAAGTCGAGGTGGTCATGCCGCCAATCAGCACCACAGCCACAGGAACTCGGTCCGATGCCCCCACCGTGCGGGACAAGGCCAGGGGTAACATGGAACATACCAGAGTGGCTGTGGTCATCACAATGGGACGTAGCCGAGTTTGGGCCGCCTCCAGCAACGCGTCCTCCCGGTGGACACCCTGTACCATCAATTGCCGCGTTCTATCCACCAGCAAGATGGCGTTTTTCGCCACCAATCCCATCAACATAATCATGGCAATCAGCGAAAATACATTCAGCGTCTGGTGTGTCACCATCAGTCCCAACAAAGCGCCCACCGTCGCCATAGGCAGGGAGAACAGGACCACCAAGGGAATGACAAGAGACTCGTACAAGGCCGCCATGAGCATGTACACCAACACCACAGAGAGCACGAGGGCCTGTGTCAGTGGACCAAACGCGGCCTGCTGCTGTGCCACCTCTCCGCCCAAGTTGAGGGTATACCCAGGCGGCAAGGTCTGCGAGGACAGGGCGCTGCGAACCGCTTGTGCCGCAGTCCCCAAAGGCACGCCATACAGCCCGGCATTCACCAGCACCGACAACTGCCGATTGAACTCGTTCAATGAAACCGGCCCCGGAGCCAAGGAAACGGCGGCCACCTGGCCCAGTGTGACCATTTGCCCACCAAAGTTCGCAATGGGAATGGCGGCCATCTGTTCCGCATTGAGTTGACCGCCGTTTTGCAGCTGTACCAAAATGTTGGTTTGTACATTAGATCCCGGTGCCTGTAGCGTGGACGCCACGGACCCTGAAATCGCCGTTTGCACAGCCTGCCCAATCTCCGCCGCACTGAGGCCATATTGGGACGCAGCCAGCGGATTGACCTGGATGACCCACTCAGGCAGATTTGTGGCCGCAGTGTTCTGCACGTTTTGCAGGCCGGGAAGTTTGTCCAGTTTCGTCGTCACCTGTTGTGCCAAGGCGTTGAGCACGGTTAGGTTGGGCCCGCTGACTTGGACGGTGATGGGCTGTGACCCACTAACCACCAGCGGGTTAGGAACGTCCAGTTGAACCTGCATCCCCGGAATTTTGCTCGCCGCCTGGTTGATGTGTGCGAGCACCGGATTGAGGGGCGGCAAGGATCCCAAGGGACTCTTCTGAAACAAGCGAGTGGCCGATCCCGTTGCTTTACCCCGGCCCCCCTGTCCACCTCGCCGCTTACCGCCGTGGGGTTTCCCGGGAGGACTGGCGCCTGTTGTGGAGGGGGTTCCTGCACCTGCCCCCGGTGAGCCACCGAGCGTTGTGGAACCCGTCTGCCTGGTTCCGCGGACAATCGTCAACACCCCCTCATTGCTGGCCGTCAGACCCGTCAAGGTCTGTCCAGCCGTCGAGAAAACACCGGTAACACTGGGAATGTGGCTGATGCGCTGCACCAATTGCTGCATCGCCTGGTTCGTCGTGGTTAGAGAGGTCCCTGCTGGCATTTGCACCTCAACCCGGAAAACGTTGGCGTTTTGCTGGGGCACAAACTCCGTTTTCACCCATCCCAAAAGCAGGAATCCAACGCTCAAGACCAGCGCCAAAACCCCAATCAGAACCGTGCGCAGACGGTGTCGGATGGCCTGTTGTAAAAGAGTTCGATAAAGATACTGGAATGCATGACCCATCCCGTCCAACCGCCGATTCAGACTTGCCACAATCCCCGCATTGGACACAATGCCGGACGCCGGGCGCAACCACTTTGAGGCAAGCATCGGCGTCAAGGTGAAAGAAATAAAGAGTGAAAACAAAGTGGCTGCCACCACAGTCAAGCCAAACTCGCGAAACAACTGCCCCACCGTGCCATGGACGAAAGCCACCGGGGCGTACACCACCACATCCGTCAAGGTAATAGCGACTGCGGCTGCGCCAATCTCCATCCGTCCCTGCACTGCTGCCGCTTGCGGCGACAGGCCCTGTCCCAGGTGGCGATGAATATTTTCCAATACCACAATGGAGTCGTCCACGAGAATCCCAATCAACAAAGACAGTGCCAGCATGCTGATGAGGTCAAGGGAAAATCCCAGCGCGTACATGACGGCGAACGTTGCAATTAAACTGGTTGGAATCGCCAGCAGTACAATCAACGTGTGGCTAAATCGGCGCAGGAAAACATACAGAACCCCTGCGGTGATAAGAATTGCGAGCAACAGGTCATGCAACACCGCCGACAGGGCCGCCCGTGTATAGACCGTCGTATCGCCAGTGATTCGCAGTACCGCCCCTGGGGGAAGGGTGTGCTGTAAATTTGCCAAAACCTTCTGCACCCCACTGGCTACACTAAGGCTGTTTGCGCCGCTCTGAGTGGAAATCGTGATACCCAGCGCTGCTTTACCGTTCATTTCTGAGACGGTCGTAGGCTGTGCGTACCCCTGTGTAATCGTGGCCACCTGTCCCAGGGTCAGTCCGCCAGCAGCACCCGCAGAGGAAACCCGTCCACTGGGGATAACCAGATTCGTCAGCGCCATTACGCTGGTATAAGGAGTATTCGTGGTTGTCGTGAACGCCTGTGCCCCTTGCTGAATTGAGCCCCCCGGTGTACTGGCATTTTGGAGTGCCAACGCCTGCCGAACTTGTGCAATGCTGACATGATACGCCTCCAGCGCAGACGGCTGGACCTCGACGTTCACCTGGGGAATCAATCCACCCTGCAGGTCTACAGCAGCTACACCAGGAACACTCTCAATGGCTGGCAACACCGAGGTCTGGGCCAAGGTGTACAACTGTGTTGAACTCAGTTTTCCTGATAGGGACAAATCCATAATGGGCATAGCGGCCGGATTGGACTCCACCACACTAGGCAGGCTGGCCGTACTCGGCAATCGATTGGCCACCCGATGCAGAGCCTGGGCCACGTCGTTGGACGCCATTTGGATATCCACACCCGCGGCAAACTGCAACGTCACCGTGGACACCCCTTGCATGGAGATTGAAGTCATGCTCTGGATACCGTTGACCGTAGTCAGTGCGTTTTCCATTGGGTCTGTAATGGCCGTGCGCATATCCGCAGGATTCGCCCCTGGGTCGTTCACTGTCACCTGCAAAACCGGGTAAGTGACATTGGGTAATTCCCGTACAGGCAAGAGAGTGTAGGAAATCAAGCCTGCAATCACCAGACCTGCTACCAACATGAGAATTGTCACCGGACGGCGCACGGAAAACTGGGTGATGTTCATGAGCCTTTCGTTCCCCCCGTGGCGACACTAACCTTGTCGCCAGGAGCCAGGAAAGTTTGCCCCATGGTGACAACCTGTTCTCCGGGACTCAGTCCCCCTGTCACTTGCGTGTCACTCCCTTGGACCGCACCTGTGGTAATATTTTTCAACACCGCTCTCCCATTTTGGACCACAAACACTTGCGCCGTACCATTGCTGCTGGTAATGGCCGCTGTCGGAACAAATACAGCATTGGGAATGGTTTGCGTGGTCACAGTCACCGCAGCCGTTTCTCCAGGCTGAAGACCCATGCCTTGTGCCCCGGGGAGGATGGTGACGGAAAACGACAGGGATTGTAAATTTGCCGTCGGAGAGACAGCGTACACTGTCCCCGTTTCCGTCTTGCCAGGATTCGCTGGCAAGGTATAGTTCACTTTGTCCCCAGGACGAATAGCCCCCAACTGCTGTTGGTTCACAGTTGCCTGAATCTCCATCGTTTTCCCTATTTCTGTAAATACCGGTTTGCCCGCCCCCACCAACGCACCCACGCTCACATATCGCTGTGCAATGACCCCATTGATTGGGGCACGTAAGGTCATGTTCGACAGGTTATCCTGCGCAATTGCAAGCTGTCCCTTAGCAACCCCCACTCCACCCATCAGGGACGCAAGGGTCCCACTATTGGACGGAGTTTCCACCGCCTTTAATTGATTTTCCGCAATATCCAATTGCGACTGTGCTTGAGAGAGCGTAGCGCTGGTGGGAGGTGCGGTAATGGCCGCCAGATTAGCCTGGGCTGTGTTCGCGGCATTTTGCGCTTGGGTGACTTGGGCGGCAATTTGGCCTTTTGCATTCAGCCAGTCCGCCTGCGCTGACTGCACCGCCTGCTGAGCGTTCGCCATTGCCTGTGCGGCCTGGGTCTGGGCAAGACTTAGCGCCCCTTGAGCGTCCTGCAGGGCTTGTTGGTAATTGGCTTGGGCCATTGCCAGTCCAGCCTGGTTGGCCTGAGTCTGCTGTGCCGCGTTGGATTCCGCCACACTTAGCTGAGACTCCGCTTGACTGATGGCATTGGTCGACACCGCTTCATCTTCCGCAAGCTTAGATTGAGCTTGGCTCAAACTCGCCTGCGCTGCAGATAAATTGGCTTGGTCTGTAGCAATGCTTCCAGCATTCCCTGCCTTTTCATCGTTTTGCAATGCGGTTTGATCCGATGCAACGGCTGTTTGGTCACTGTTGACCACCGCTTGGTCATTGGCTACCTGAACCTGCTCAGGACTGGAAGAACCTTGGATAGTACTTAAATTGTTTTCCGCTGTCTGCAGACTTGCGGGGACTGTATTTACTGATGTGGAGGCGTTATTCACAGCGACGCTTTGGGGCGCTTGCCCTGACTGTAAAGAGGCCAGCGCACGCTGTGCATTGGCCACCGCAACCGACACCGGGCTCTGGCCACCTTCCACAACATTAAGTCCCTGAACCGCGTTGCTATACGCCACCCCCTGTACACCGCTCGCAGAATTTACAAAAACCTGTTGATTCTCAAGTTGTGCTAAGCTCGCCCGAGCATTGGCCAAAGCAGTCTGGGCTTGTGTCACTTGCACCGGGGTCGACCCAGACTTTAAGGACTGTAACCGTGCCTGGGCAATGGTGACATTGTCCTTCGCAATGGCAATTTCCTCCGGAGTGACGGTGAGTTCTGCTTGTTGCAATTTCCCCTCTGCCGAGTTCAAGTTCCCCTGTGCAATCTGCATCTGTGCCTGTTGAGCACTGTCCTGCAATTGAGCCAACACTTGGTTTGCCGCCACGGTCTGGCCAACGCGCACGTAGAGATTTGCAATCATCCCCTGTGCCTGGGGCAAAATGTCCACACTGTTGCGACTGATGACCGTGCCGGACAAAGTTACAGTTTCCTGCAAGAGACCCGTGTTCACTTGAGCCGTTTGCACATACACCGATTTGACCTGCCCCGCTTTGACAGAAACCGCAGTGGATAGCGGGTGTGTGGTATAAAAAATAAGTCCAATCGCTGCCACACCTAAAACTGCCAGGAGTATCATGCGCGCAGGACGCCTCAACAAGGGCGCATTCATCTGTTTCACCTCTGGACACCCATGGCCCATTTTGTGACCAGTCAGGATGGATTAGCAAGGACAGGCTCGCCCAGAATGTGACGCATACCTATGGGCGGGCCCTTCTATTGAGCATAGGGGAAACAGCTTGAAATCTGATTGAAATGGGGAGCAAAACTTCTGTGGTCATGGGAGATGGGAAAATAGATCTATGTCTCCACAATGATTGGGCGTCTCCACAATGATTGGGTTTGCTTGCAGTCATTCAGGCCTGATTGAGTGAACGTGCAGCGTTGACATGCCTCCCATGTTAGATTTTAACCCTTACCCTCAAACAAGCGACGGAATTCGCCATAACCTGCCTGCTCCAGGTCCTCCTTTGGAATGAAGTGCAAAGCAGTCGAGTTGATACAGTACCGTAATCCACCCGCCTCGCTCGGGCCATCTGTAAAGACATGGCCGAGGTGAGAGTCCGCAGCTTGGCTTCTCACCTCGGTACGGTTCATGCCATGACTGGCGTCCACCCTTTGCACAATGTGATCCGATTCAATAGGTCTGGTAAAACTGGGCCAGCCACATTCGGAGTCAAATTTATCCACTGAGCAGAACAGGGGCTCGCCAGACACTACATCCACATAAATTCCATCGCCATGATGGTCCCAAAACTCGTTATGAAAAGGTGGCTCGGTGGCGTTATGTTGGGTCACTTCGAGTTGTATTGGAGTGAGGTGCCGCTTGTCGAATGCGCTCCCATGCGAATTCACAGTAGCATCGTATGAGTTTTTCCCTTTTATGAGAAATCCCCCTTTAACGTCGCAAAAAAATTCCTACAAATCACAGTTTCTTCAAGCGTAGATACCAACTTTTGTAAACCAGCCCTTTTGCTTCAGCTTGTGCTTGTGTTTCCACATCTGTCACTTTCGCAGGTGCCGGGACAATCACCGGATCGCCTGGGTTCCAATTGGCTGGCGTAGAAACATGAAATTTATCGGTGGATTGAAGAGAATCCACCAGGCGTAAAATTTCTGAAATATTACGTCCAGCACTCATGGGATAGTAAATCATGGCCCGCAATATCCCTCCATCGTCAATGACGAAGACAGACCTAACGGCCGATGTGGTCCCCGCTTTAGGGTGTATCATCCCATACATCTTTGCGACTTTCATATCCAAATCTGCAATCACCGGAAAGGATACTCGTACGCCAAAGATGCGTTCGATGTCCTGAATCCATGCCAAGTGAGAATGGATGCTGTCAATCGATAGCCCAATCAGTTGTACGTTGCGTTGTTCAAAATCTGCCGTGCGTGCGGCAAATCCGTTGAACTCAGTGGTACAAACGGGGGTAAAATCAGCCGGATGTGAAAACAGCACCACCCACTTGCCCAGAAAATCATTCAGCTTGAGAACGCCTTGCGTTGTCACGGCTTCAAATTCTGGTGCATGCTCATTGAGGCGAGGCATGGACATTTGTTCGTCTGTCAAGCGAACATCTCCTTTGAAATTTTAAACTCCATATTTATTTTACTCCATTTCAATTGCCAATTCACAAAACATCACAATAAAGATAGATAATTCCTTGCGTAAATTTTTCTTAGAACAACAAAGCGAAAGTTGGTCAATGATACGAGCCGCCCCGCGACTGTGCTGCTCTCCATATGATGAATTACTTTTCATTATAAGGGGGTGGCTAAGTATGTATGATGGCGGATGTTTTGGCGGATATACCCGGTGGGCTGTGGTATTCCTCATTATTTTTGTGTTGTTCATCTTGATTGTCCCTGCTGCCGGCGCCCATTATTAATTTTAGAAATTAATCAAACATGGAGGACCTTCCTTTGCAAAAGGGGCTTCATAAGCCAGGGGTATGGGAGTCAGTCGGAAATCCCAACTGACTCCCATACCCCTGGGCCCATGTATTCCGTTCATTTAGCAACGTTTAAAGGTTGTCCAAAAATGGCTCAGAAGTCCACTAATTCTTCTCGCTTGTTATGACATTACGATAATTAAGGCGACCCAGAATGACTGGATCGCCCGCCATGGAGAAAAGCACTGAAGACTTTCGCATCAACGAATAACAAAAACCATCCCTTTTATCAATAGACAGTGGACCGTTTCTTTCAGTTACAGGTTTGCATTGGCGTGTTCCGCAAAAACCTCGTCCATATCGGGCGTGTGATAACCACTGGCCACACCCCAATAGTAAAACACTAAAGAAATCACGATAACTACCACCATGTCCCAGGGGTAAGGAATGATGTTTTTAAGTCCTCCTAATTGAGAGGAACCTAGGTAAGAGACAAACAACATGGCAATCAGATAAAAAACCATCCACATTCCACTCTTGATAGACTGGCCGCTAGGACGTTGAATTTGCTCTGGCATTACCCAAGCAAAGAAGAGGTAAAGGACGACACCAACCAGAATTGCAATCAGTAATTTTGAATCAATTTTCCACCCTGTCCAGTAAACAATTAAAGAACCAATCACAAAAGCAGCAGGGTTAATCACACCCGCCCAAGCCAGTCGAAAGGGACGGCGTCCCTCGGGAGCCGTCTTGCGGAAGACAGCCATTGAGACAGGACCCAAGATATAGGTGAAAACCGTTGCCGAAGAAACTAGTCCAACCAAAGACTGCCACGATGGGAAGGGCAGCAGAAAAATAAGCCCTAAAATTAAGGCCACAACCAGTGCCAAGACAGGCACCCCATTACGTGGGTTTACTTTAGCCAAAGCTTTAGGAAAATATCGGTTTTTGCCTAAAGCGTAGATAACCCGAGAGGTGGATGCCGTATACACAACGCCTGTTCCAGCAGGAGACAGAATCGCATCGGCGTAAAGTAAAATAGCAAACCATCCCAAATTCAAACTGACAGCCAGTTCCGCAAAAGGAGCATTAAAAGTAACCTTAGACCAACCCTTGGCTAAATCCGCGGGTGAAACACCAGCCACAAAAACCGTCTGTAACAAAACATACAGGATAATCCCAATAATGATGGAAATAATAATAGCCCCAGGAATATCTCGTTGGGGATTGCGTGCCTCACCAGCCAAAGCCAAAGACTGACGAAACCCAAGATAAGCAAAAATGACCCCAGATGTGGCCACAGCAGTCAAAATCCCTGAACTTCCGCCTGGTGCAAAGCCACCAGCCTGTGTCATGTTCCCCCAATGCATGCCCACCAAGAGGAAAATTATGATGGTGGCAAGGGGCATAATGAACTTTACAAAGGTCACCGTCGTATTGACCTTCGCGAAAAAGCGAACCCCCATATAGTTGATGAAGAAAAATATGAACATCAAAACAGCAGCTGCAAATAATCCCCATCCGGTTAAAAGACCCGTTTTGCTGTTCCACAACGCAGGGACCCAATGTGAGGCATATTGCATGACCCCCTCCGCTTCCACCGCAGGGACAGAAGCCCAGGCAATCCACGCAGCCCATCCTGCAATAAATCCGGTGAGATGCCCGTGACTGAGGTGTGGATAGCGAACAATGGCCCCAGCTTCAGGTAACATGGCCCCCAGTTCTGCATAAGTAAAACCAATCACCAATACGGCAAAGCCACCAATAATCCATGAAATAATGGCTGCTGGTCCTGCCACATTTGCTGCATACAACGCTCCGAACAGCCACCCGGACCCAATGATACCTCCTAGCGAGGCCATGGTAAGGTCTAATAAGCCTAATTCTTTTTTAAATCCGTTCTCTGCCAACTTGTACCCTCCCCTGTAATCCACATCTTTTTCTGAATATTGTTTATTCATCCAGATGTGGTTCTAATAAACAAAACATTCCCCATGGCAGTAGAAGTATAAGTCTTGTAATAAGTGATATCAATAAGAAAATAGATGCAATACTGAGTTCTCCGCCGAAATGTAAGCGATTTCTCACATTTTGTTTTATAGAGAAAATACTTAGTTAATATTAAATATTATAATTTTAATAAAAATGTGAGATACACAGAACAGATGGTTGCCCAGTTTGTCCCCCAGTGAATTGCCGAGTACACGTATTGTCACACCAAAAAGCCGCCCCTCCATTCATCCGGTGGGGCGGCCACTTGTCTCTTCCAAACGGTTCAACCACTGAAAAATCCATTAGACATGGCTTACCAGCTTTTCTTCATGGGCAGTAAACTTCCACAGTCCCTGCAAGAAAACCAACAGCGTGACAAACATCACTGCAATTCCCAAGGCGCTAATGAAATACCCCACAGAAAAGAGCGGTTTTGGTGTTGCGAACACATACAGCAAAACTCCGACAAAGGTGATGAAGCTGCCACCAATGGCTCCCCAAGCTATCGTCCTTTGTTGATTGTGTAACAGTAGATTTGCCAGCAATAAAACCACCATCAGCCCTGGCAGCATGTAGAACGCAAAATCCTGATGGGCAAACGTAAACACGGCATCTGCTGCAGCCCCGGCCGCTGTCGGATCCCCCGCACCAAAATAGACCTCGTGCAGTTCAATATAATACCCCGCCACAACTACAGTGAGTACTAGCAGCAACCAAGACCAAGCAATGGCTGCCAAGGTATAACGTGCCCCTCGAGAATCCAAGGTCTCCTCATGTTTGGATTTGTTGAATATCAGCCCGCCTAAAATTAGCAGTCCCCCAATCATCACACCAATGCCAGTCACCAAGTCATCTCCAGCTAACCCATTGGCTCCACCAGGCCCAAATGTGAAAAGATTGGGGGGCTCTTCTGTGGTAATTCCGCCCACAACATAGATGACTGTCATCAACACAGTCCCCGCCATCACCAGCCAACCACCCACTTGTGCCAATCCTTTGGCTCCCGCTTTGAGCGATTGATAGCCAAACCGATGCGCGACTACGGCGATGATTAAAGCCAACATGGCCACCACGATTTCATGGGAATGAGAGACGATTAAATTTGCATCAAAGTCGCTGACCTTTTCTCCCACCAAATTAGCCCATGCCCCAATGAGTGCGGGATGATTGCCGAAACTTAAGATCCACCCGGCTAAGTGACCCATTAAGGCCGCAAATTCTAACGAAAAACCCGCTACAATTGCGAGCCAAAACGGAAGACTACGGGTTGTCTCAGAAGGATGATTTTTCAACTCTAGAAAAAATCCTGCAAGCATTGCGATAAACACCGCATCCAAAAGAAAGAACCCAATCACATGGACAATCAGCCAGAACCAGTGAACTTGCAGTGTTGCATCAAAAATGGCTCCAAAACTCACCAGCAATGTAGAGAGCAATGTGGCCACAAGAACAAACGCTTTGATTTTGTTGGCATGCAATTTAAAAACTTCACACGTCACCAAGACCGCCAACGCGGTAATTCCTACCAAAAGTACATGGACATACATCAGATTTGCATAATCCGGATTGGCAGAGGCACTCTGTTCATTAAAAAATGGGTTGGCCACAAACAAACTCCCCACGGCCCAGAGCGCCAGCCAAATTCCCAATCCCCAAATCGCCTGCCCCCACGTCACAGAACCCAGATGAATGGGTGAACGAGGGCTGGGTTTAGGCTGAACCTGCATGCTCATTTTGCTTCCTCCCTCACTATAATTGGAATGATTTCATTTCTTAAATCAATCCCTTGAACCACCTTGTGTAAAATTTTATCATAATGTCACAACAAGCAATCTTAATTTCTCCACCTCCTCTTTACTGTAGTATCTTCCTAAAGGAAAGAGACTCACAGACCAGAAAGGCTTATCTATGGCTGTGTTAGTAAATACAGCGGGGGGTTATAGTTCTGACCTGGATATGGGGGTCCTTCCTAATAGTTCATTCGGACTAAGTGCCCAAACAACACAGCGAAATTCCAACCGATATTTACTCACCAAATCAGTAACAAACCAGGCCAGGCCCTCCTCGCGGACCTGACCTGGTTCCCAATTTTCACTTACCCTTTAAGTGTGTGTCCGGAAAGGGGTCTGTTCAGATTTAAGGGTAAACGCTGTGCTAAAGAACGGTTTTGCCGAATAAGGACTCTGTAAGTTCTACCGCCATCTTACCCGTGCGATTTTGAATGTCCAGAATCGGGTTAACCTCCACCACATCCACAGAACACAACTGGCCTGATGCTGCTAGCA
>QXHL01000051.1 GCA_003584005.1 Alicyclobacillaceae bacterium I2511
TTGTACAGTCATTTGCCACCGTTAACGGCCAGACTCCAGCCTAGGATGCCGTGATGCCGAAAGCGGAGAGCGAACAATAAGTAGAAAATGAGCCTAGGTAAGTTTAGGTAAGTTTTCTGTAACGGTTAGTGTCGGTTTACTTTCCACCCTGCTGACGGGCTGCAATACCCCCGTTTGGACCCCCACTTTTAAGGGAGAGAATTGACCGACGGAGTCGGCCACGCGGGCACCCCTCCCACTTGATTCACCACAAACATCTGTTGCACACTGGCGGTTGACGTTGCCGAGGGCAACCCCACCTTTGCCCCCACATATTTTAGGAGAGCCCCGTTTTGGTCATCCACCCAAACTTCTGTCGACAATGAAGGGTCACTTGACGGGAAAATCCGATATTCCTCGCATCTTTGTCCAGCGATAGAGGTTTGCCCCACCCTCTTGATTTGGTTTGGACTGCCAATATCATCCATGACAAAAGTTGCAAAGTCCTTTAACGCGGGTGTTTCCGGAGTTCCTTTCTGCCAACCCACACCGGGAAGGTCTAAATAAGGCGTCCCCTTGCTGGTTCGACTGATGTAAGTCGTAGAGGGCGCCCCCGCAGCACTTGTGGTGATTTTTATTTGATAGTTGGTGGGACTGTGCACCGCCCCAGAGGTTGTCATCACCGCACCACCTATCATAGCCTTGTCCTGGTAGGTATAATTCACCAAGCTGTTCAACCGAGCCAGCGTGAAACCGGGGTTCCCCGCCTGTGCTCCCTTTGATTCGGGTGTTCCTTTTGTCGAATTTTGCCCAGGAGACGTCTGAGCCTCATTGGTAGACGCGGAAGGAGACTGCACGTGTGTAGCCGTGGTGCCACAGCCAGAGACTCCCACAACCAACCCCACCATCGCGATAGAAACCCAGAAACCGGAGTGAGGTTGAAATAAACCTCTTCCCCATTGCACCTGCTGCACCGTTTTCCACCTCATTTTCCACCTCATTTTCCACCTCATTTTCCACCTCATTTTCCACCTCATTTTCCACCTCATTTTCCACCTCATTTTCCACCTCATTTTCCACCTCATTTTCCACCTCATTTTCCACCTCATTTTCTGCCGCGATGGTGCGTCCTGAAGGGTTGAAAAAAATCTCATCAATGCTAATCCTCCCAAAGTATGCAAAATCAAAACTTGTGTTGTCCACATACCGAATTGTCCACATACCGATGAATTTTAAAAATCCTTAACGCAACTCAATCGGTCACATCTTCTTAACCATATGTTTTTTTGCGCTCCCACATCGACACAAAACCATTTTCCATATAATATACCCTCCATACGCTGGATAAGAGCGTCATTACGTGAGCTACGATGGATTATTTCAACCCACATGTGCGCAATATCCTGAAGTCAACATGTGCGCAATATCCTGAAGCCAACATGTGCGCAATATCCTGAAGCCAACATGTGCGCAATATCCTGAAGTCAACAAGTGCGCAATATCCTGAGGTGGCCTATGTGAATTTCTTGGAGGAATACGAAAAATTCCTTACTATGCACCGAGAACTGCGGACTGGTGCGCGACTTGAGCGCCTGCGTTCCGGACTTGGACATGCAGAACAGAAATTTTTACATAACGTATGGTGGCCTATGTTTCACCATTTTGAAAACCTGCACCCAGAGTATGAGATTCGCGACTATAAAGAGGGATCTCGTTACATTGACTTTGCCTATGTTGAGCCCTATTTTCAAGTTGCCATTGAAATTGATGGACTCGGATCCCACTGGCGCGATATTACCCAATGGCAGTTTTCTGAACACTGTCAACGTCAAAATTCACTCGTGATTGATGGCTGGCATGTGCTCCGTTTCACATTTGATGATGTCAATGAACGTCCTCGACTCTGTCAACAAACGATACAACAACTCCTGGGGCGCTGGCAGAGCAATTCTCTCGACATCAAGGATCTTTCATTGATTGAACGAGAGATTGTCCGTCTTGGCCTCCGCTCCTTACAGCCCATGACGCCAAAAGAGATATCCACGATTCTCCACATTAGTACAAAGCATGCGCAAGTACTCCTCCATAAACTTGTCCAAGAACACTGGCTAGAACCTGCCAGTGGAAAAGTACGCATTACATCCTATAAATTGCATCTTTCAAAGAAGAACATCAAGTGGTAAGAGAGAGGAAAGGGGAAATAAGGTATCACAGGTCGCTTATGTGCCTTTTCAAGCCGAGGTTTGGACAAATAAGCGTCCGCCCATCCCTTATTCCAGCAAATTCAGCCCAAAAACCGCATGCAAACCTACAATAAGGGATTCTCACACCTCTATTTATCCTTCATCTCTCGAAATTCGACGATTAGACGACTGGGGGGCCATTAATCTTAATCCCAGCATCGCAGAAGACGACTGGGGGACCCTTAATCTTAATCCCAGCACTGCAGAAGACGACTGGGGGGCCCTTAATCTTAATCCCAGCATCGCAGAAATTGAACCTCCGCTCCTTCGACAAGTTTTCAGCTCACCACAGCCGAAGTTGCCTGAACTTGGATGGCGAAACGTTTCCCTGTCACAAGCATTCGGGTCTAGAGCGCCAATCCGCGGCATTCAGCAAGATACTAATAAAAATGTGAACCTCGCGTGATTGGCATCCCAAAGGTTACTCAGCAGGTCATTCGTACCGTGAATGAATCTGTTGCCTATGATACCACCAGCGAAACCTTCACAGGCACCGCCGTCGCCATTTCACAGCACGCCACCTACCTAGGGAATGAATAATTGCGAACAAAGTTAGAAAAACGCAAAATATGACTCGACTTTTTTGAAACGCCCCAACAATCGCCAGCAATTACGAAACGCGCGGCAGCGATGTATAGCCCAAAAGCATGGCGTAATCATTCGCAAGGTAAGAGCGTGGCGAAAGAGCCGTTGGTGTGGATGGAAGAAGGCACACCCGAGGGTGATTTCGGATGGCATGGGTTTCGCATGTACGGAGGATGGCATAGGTTTCACGTATATGGAGGATACCACTTGAAATTTGAACAGATGCAAGGACCCTGTGGCGCAATTTGTTCCAAGTGGCGCCACAATGCATCAGCAATCCGAGTGGGGTCTTGGCCCACTCCCAAACGGCAAGTTATCGTCGCTCGTGCGGATCGCGGAATGAGGGTGCGTACTGTGCCCTGACAGTCCCCGCCGCAAAATGCGTTGACGTCAAAGGGGAATAGACCATCGTAAAAACCCGGCACCGCCACATGCCCCTCGGATGTGTACAGACTTGCCAACATCGTGGCAAGCGCATGGATTGGATTTTGCACAAGTCCTCCGTAGCCCCCGGAATGAAGTGGAAGGGTGGGCCCAAGAACTTCAACAGCCAACCCACACAACCCGCGTACCCCCATACACAAGGCCGGTTGGTCCGCAAAAAGAAACGGCGTATCGGAAATCAAGACGACATCCGCCTGTAAATCCACCCTGTTGTGGAGCCCCACCGTGAGTTCAAAAAGATTTTTGTGATCCCGCAGCTTCGCGTCTGATAGTCCTCGGAGCAGTCCTTGAAGCGCGGGACTCCCTATTTCTTCCTCGCCCTCGATGAGCATCTTCACATTGAAGGCCAAACATCCGCGCAGGTGAAGAACGGCCTCAACCGCTTTGAGGTGTAAGAACAGTTGTCCCTTATCATCGCTGGCCCCGCGTGCATACAACCGACCTTCCCTGATTTCCGGCGCAAACGCGGGCGATGTCCAATTCTCCGGCAATCCCGGGGGTTGCACATCATAATGTCCGTAGACCAACACGGTGGGTGCCCCTGGCACATGCAGCCAATCCGCATAGACGAGTGGAGCACCCGTTGTCTCCAGCTGCTGCACATGCTCCAGCCCTACTCGCGAACAGGCCTCTTCAAGAAAAGTTGCAGCCTCGTGCCGTACGTTTTCAGTATGCGTTGAAACATTTTGAACGACGATGTGGCAATTCGTCAGCGAGTTTTGACCCCTTTCCGGACAACCTCTATTAGTGATACTTTCCATGATGTTGTCAATCAGCGTATGATAAGAAAGGTGCATTTTAGTCCCAAAAGGAGATATTGTTCTTTCTACACGGAATGAAATAACCTACTTAATGAGTCCTGTCAACGTTTCATTGACAACGGAAAATGCAGGTGATGTCAATTGGAATTAAGTGGAGTGAAAATGGATACACAGGAGACGCCCCCACAAGTTCGTCTGCGTGATGTATGGAGTGTCTATATGAAGATTGGTGTTCTCGGCTTTGGCGGAGGCTTTTCCGTTCTCTCTTTTATTCGTTCAGAGACTGTCGAACGCCATCATTGGCTTAAAGATGAACAATTTGACCACATTGTAGAATTTACCGCTTTTTCACCAGGGGCGACCACCATCAATGTGATGGCAGCCATTGCGTATAGAGTCCGTGGTTGGCTGGGTGTGCTTGTTGGGGTTGTTGCCGTATTATGGCCATCTTTTCTGTTGATTTTGGGACTGGCTACAGCCACATCGATGATTCGTTCACCCTGGATACAGGGGGCTTTAACGGGGATTGAGGCGGCTGTTGTGGGTCTCCTTGTGGTGGTTGTGCGTTCACTGTTCTTGGATTTGCCGCGAAAAAAAGTTTATCTGATTGTCGCCATTCTGGCAGGACTGCTCACTTTATTCGGTCTGAATCCAGCATTCGTCGTGCTCCTGGCTGCTGTAAGTGGCATTTTCTCGGTTTTCGTGCATCGCCGCATTACGGCCGCAAAAGCAAAGCGCCCACAATTGCCGAAGTGACAATGACCGCCCAGTACGGCCATTTCCACTTGAGAACGCCAAAAATAGTGACGCCAGCGACGACGGCTGCGAGAGGAGTGATGATGACGCTGCGACCCAGTGTCAGGGTCACGGCTGCAATCAAACCCACAACGCCTGCTAGTGTTGCGGAGAGGACAGCTTGTAAACCGGGGATGTTTCGAATGTGATGATAGACGTGAGTCAGCAGGATGACAAGGAGAATAGACGGCAGAAAAATAGCAATAGTAGCCAGGACAGCACCCACGAAGCCACCTGCGCGATCGCCAATAAATGTTGCGCTAATGGCAACAGGCCCTGGCGTGATTTGGCCCATGGCAATGGCTTGGGTAAATTGACTCGCCGTGAGCCAGTGATTGCCTAACGTAATGTTTTTCATAAGGGGAATCATGCCAAAACCGCCACCAAAGCCAAGTAATCCGACTAAGAAAAAACTGCTCAGCAATTGCCACCATATATGCATCATCCGGGCAACGACAGTTGGAGCTGTCGTTTCACTCTCCTTTTCGTTTGTGATGATTTTAAGATTGTCCACTACCGCTTAGGTTTTTTCCAGTGCAGATCTGCGGCACTCTCATCTCGCAAGAACTGTTCCCCATCCTTGGTAATTTGAAAGTAAGTGTGATTTCGATGCTTCACCGCTTTTACTCTGCGATGATAGTATTTCACAATTCTTCCTTCCACTTTTTCAATAAAACCAGCCAATTCTAACCGTTCCAATCGAGCTCGAGAATTTTCCAGTGACAATCCGAAACGAAAAGCAACAAGTTTGGCATAGTCAGGGCCTAGGGCTTTAAAGTATGCCAATATCTTGACATCCACTCCATCAAATCCCATTTTCAAGAGTTAACCCCCCCTTCGCTGTCCTTTCCCTCAATACCCCAATGATAATCCTTATGCCCCACTCATCCTAGTAACCCAAATAATCAAAATAGAAAACGTACAATAGGCGACTTTCACACCCTTATTTGCGGTTCGGGCAACCGACGATGGGCAATCAGGGGGCAGGACTGGAGGGGGAGTCTTCCTGACTGGGCCCGGGGTTCAGAGTGTAAAGTGAGGAGCTGGGATTTCAGACACACTTTCAGACACACTTTCTTATCTTTGCTGGCTACGATATTCCGTTGACGTCAACGTAATAAAAGTATACATTCATAGTTATCAGACTTATGCTTTAGGCGTAGACGAATCATTGCGGCGGGGAGCTCTGAACACTTTGCAAGAATTCCTGTAAAAGCTGGATAAATCCCATGGTAAATTTTTTTGGAGGTGGTTTGTCACGCAGCGTACTTACACCATATCTGATTTAACCGCCCTGTTTGATGTCACCGCCCGCACCCTGCGGTACTACGAGGAGATGGGTTTGCTGACGCCAAAGCGGCGAGGGACTCAGCGTCTGTACAGGGAACGGGACAAAGTGCGCATTCAGCTCATTTTGCGGGGTCGGCGCTTGGGCTTTAGTTTGGAGGAAATCCGCGACATGCTCATTTTGTATGACGCAGACCCCACTGAGGTCACGCAATTGCGTGAGGTCATTCACCGCGGCGACGAGAAATTGGCACAGGTGGAGGCGCAAATTCAAGAGCTGCAGGCGGTACGCGAAGAACTGTTAGAGTGGCGAGGGAAAATGCAGCAGACCTTGACAAACAAAATGAAGGAGGAAAAACAGGCATGAAGGAGACAGACTTGGGATTTATCTCTTACGCCTATGGAAAAAATCACTTTCAGCAGGATGCAGACCTGCAGGCAATACTGCAGCATTTCTGGCCAGACTATGCGGCACATGTGGAAGACCTGCGAGACTTTGGTGCCTATGCAGGCCGTGAAATTTATGAAAGCGTTTACCATATTGATCACGATGCCCCCCCTGTCTTGGTGGCCCACGATTTGGATGGCAATCGGGTGGACCGGGTACGCCTGAGCCCCAGCGAGCAGGCCGTATTGCAGGCCATCTCGCGCATCATTCGTCCCCCTTATGTAGGTGGTAGCTGGCACCACCACTATGCCCTTTTGTACCTGCTGGGGGACCCAGGGTTGGGCTGTGTGCTCACCATCACCGGGCAAACCGTGTACGCCCTGCACAAATATGGTGAAGTTGGCGGGGGAGCCTCCACAAGCGGGATTTACGGGGCACAGATTTCTGAAGCCCGCTTCTCGGAGTGGCAAGACCAAATGCTGGACGGTTCCGCATTTGGCGCCACTTGGTTTACTGAGTCGCAAGGGGGCAGTGACCTGGGTGCCAATGAAACCGTGGCCGTAGCAAGGGACGGGGCCTGGCTGTTGACCGGTGAAAAGTACTTTGCCAGTGGGGCGGGCCTGGCCGATTACGCCCTTGTCACCGCTCGACTGGTCGGAGCCAGGCCTGGTCCCAAAGGCTTATCGCTGTTTCTGTTGCCTCGGCTCAATCAGGCTGGAGCATTAAATTACCACGTCCGTCGTTTGAAAGACAAGAGTGCCACGCGTGCCGTGCCCTCCGGTGAAGTGGAATTAGCCAACAGTGTGGCTTACCTGATAGGCAAGGCAGAGGAAGGCATTTACTACACGCTGGAAAATTTAAACGTCTCCCGCCTGGCCAACTCTGTGGCGGCCATGGCGACAGGAAAAAAAGCGCACCTGGAGGTGTTGGGCAGGGTTGGGCAGCGACACAGCTTTGGCAAAGCCCTCGTGGAACATCCGCTCATTCGCCGTGACTTAACTGACTTGGCGGTCCGATCCGCTGCTGGATTGGCCCTCACTTTCCATGCCATCGACAAATTTAATCAAGCATGGGGGGCCCGCCCACCTTATACGCCCGCCTACCATCACGCCCGTTTCCTCACCCACTTGTCTAAAAACCGCACCTCCGAGCACGCAGCCGCCATGACGGCTTTGGGCATGGAACTGTTTGGTGGGCTTGGTTTTCTGGAAGAATACGCGGTGGCCCGTTGGCATCGGGAGGCTTTGATTACCCCCATCTGGGAGGGACCGAGCAATATTCAGGCCTTGGACTTTTTGGAGACCCTTCACAAACAGCGGGCACACGAGTCGTTTTTGGCCGAAATGGTCCCCCTGCTGGAATCGGTGGGCACCGCGGAGGCAGACCTGGCCCGTCAGGTGATGGAGCAAACTTTGACACACCTTGTCACACTCCCGTCAGAACAGGCCCAATGGCACGCAAAGTTTGGCCTTCGGCAGGTGGCCGACGCCGCACAGGTGGCCCTGCTCTATGACCTGGCCCGGGACCAGGGAGAACGCTACGAAAAGCTGGCGCAACTGTACGCCCGGCATTTTCTGGGGAATGAGGAATACCCCGACTGGGCTTTGGAAGATTCTACAGTTTGGGGGGACGGAGGCAATGCGTAAGTGGGTGGTTCATGAAGTACTGGCCGACGCCGCGTACCAGAATCCTTTGGTCGAAGTAGTCAGTGGTGGACACCGGTATACCTATGCGCAAGAGTATGAACGAGTTCTTCGGTTGGCCAATAGCCTGCACAGGCTGGGCATTGCGCAGGGGACCGTGGTGGGTGTGATGGATGTCAACAGCCACCGCTATTTGGAATTGAAATATGCCCTGTCCATGCTGGGTGCGGTAATTCATACCATCAACTTTCGCCTACCCGCAGAGGATTTGGTCTACACGATTCAACACGCGAAAGACGAGTGGCTGTTTTTGTGGGCTGGATTTGGCGACGGAGCGGTTCGACTGGCCAGCTTATTTCCGCAGGTGGTCTGGCTGGAAGATGACGACGGCGAGGATATCCCAGCAAATCATGCGCTGGTTTTTGAGGAATTGGTGGCGACTGGGCAGAAGCTTGAACCGTCACAGGCGCCCCGCGTGGAGGAAACGGATCCCTATTCAATTTTTTACACCACCGGGACCACCGGCAGGCCAAAAGGGCTGCTGTATCGCCACCGCGACATGCTCACGGCTTCCCTACAAATTGCCCATCACCTGGCCATTCACGACACGGGGGCGAGGGTGGATGCAGAGAGTGTTGTCATGCCACTAATCCCTTTTTTTCATATTCACGGTTGGGGGACCCCCTTTTTCGCACCTTATTTGGGCGCTAAGCTGGTCTTGCCAGAGCGGGCCAATGCAAAAGAGCAACTGGAATTAATCAGACAGGAAGCAGTCACCTGGAGCAATATGGTGCCTACACAGCTACAGATACTCTTGACAGAGGTGTCAGCCCAGATGGAGCAACGTCCACACGCGCCGCCGTTGGGTGGGAATAAGGAACCTGAGCGAGAGCGGCTCGTTTTGCACGTGCTCACGGGGGGCAGTCCCCTATCTACCGGACTGGCGGAACGGGCGACAGAGGCAGGGGTGACCTACGCCCTGATTTATGGGGGGTCTGACCAATTGGGCACAAGCATTACCACCGCAGCCGGACTCACTGGTATACAGAGGCTGTCGCGCCTGGCCACGCGGATGACGCCCTTGCCCATGGTGCGGGTGGAAGTACGGGATGGGAACAACCAACTGGTGCCGTGGGATGGAGAAAGCTTGGGTGAACTATGGGTACAAAGCCCATGGCTGCCCACAGGATATTTGCAGGATACCGAACGCAGCCGCGGAGTTTATGTGGATGGCTGGTTTCGTAGCGGCGACCTCGCTGTGCGTTACCCGGATGGTAGCTTCTATGTGGCAGATAGGGTGAAAGACGCAGTGAAAAGTGGGGGGGAGTGGATTGCCACCAGTGTGATTGAGGCGATGTTGTCTGAGATGCCGGGGGTTCAAGCGGCCGCCGTGGTGGCGGCTCCGGATGAACGCTGGGGGGAGCGGCCAGTGGCGGTGGTCCAGGCAGATTTTCGTGTGGAAGAAGCGGCTGTCAGGGCACACCTACAGGCAGCCGTGACCAGTGGCCGGTTAGCTAAATTTTGGGTTCCAGACCGCATTGAGTTTGTTACGGCACTACCCATCACCAGTGCGGGCAAAATTCACAAGGTTCAATTGCGCCAGAACTTGGGATTGACATCCCAGGAGTCGTTGTAGCTGCAGAAGGTGTATCCGCACATTGCAGGCTACCCCGCTGACATGCATGCAGATGGTTTGGCTGTGGAGCCGTTGCGTGCGCCTCTTTCCGTCACTGACAGCCACAGTGCCAGGATTCACTCCCTCGTTCTAATTGGGACGTGGGCTGATGACAGACCGGGCAGGTAATCGGATTCCACGCGGGCGCCCATGGATAGTGACGAAACACATAGGAAAAGAGGTCTGTTCTCCGCTGAATCTGTGTCTCTATGCAGACTACGGGTACCCGATACAAAATAGCCTGATCTAGGTGAACATCCGCAGATATGTCATAGGCCCGTGTGATGTCCTCCATTCGATGGTCCCTGTCCCGCTTGGTAGCGTCCATTTTTTGCCCAATGCGATCCTTTCTCTCAGCATCTATTGTGCCGAGCAACTGCTTCTCCAATTTGGCGAGAGTCGTCTGGTAGTAGTGCTGACTCCTGCCCAACTCGTCTTGCAACTGGGAGCGATTCTGTTGGCGAATGCTGTCCACCCGCTTCTGGATTTGAGGCTGAAGCGCATGAACGGCTATGGTTGCACCCAAATCGGCTACACCCAAATCTCCTTCCCCCGAATGGACCGTTTCAGAGTCATGGGTATCCAGAGCGTCTGTAGGGGTGTGCCCCGCGATAAACCAATGGCTTTCTAGGGCGGGAAGAAGATGCGTAACGTCCGCCAGGCTGGCTAACTCAATGAGGATTTGAATGACATCCTCCACCACCTCGTCCCCGTGGAAGGTCACATGAAAGTGACACAGCAGCAGAAGGTTCTCCTCACTCCAGGTACGTGTAATTTTGGGTGGCTTGCACTTTATAAAATGCACCAGATCCGCCAATTTTTTATCCATCTTCTGGGAGACATTTGAGCGGGCCATCAGCCGCCGAATCTGCAATTTTCCGCGACTTTTCGCCATCTCAAGGAGTGATTCCAGAAACGGGGTACCAAATGTGACCAGTTCGCAAGCCGACTGTTCTTCCGCAGTTTCCGGATCAAACGTCATCCGTTTTACTTGCCCATCCGGCATGAGGACGTCATACACGCCCCATTCCGTAACTTCCACGGCGGCCCCCATCATTTCGAGTGTCTGCAACGCGAAGGATTGCACTGCGCCATTGGCACCAGCGCGAAAGTCAGAAATGGCCTGCTCCTTTTGCATCCTCGACATGCCCCCGTGAAAATTCACCACTTCTAGACCCGTCGCGCGCAGAAACTCAGTGATTGCTTGTTGTGTCTCCACAAATCCTGTAAACACCACGGTCTGATCCGGTGTCGCCATGAGCAGCTTTAACAACGCCTCCATTTTTGCTGATGAGGTCTTCTGCCCATTCCTCGTTTTCTTGGCGTTCACGGATGCCCCCTTCGTGGATGATGCCAACAACTCCCCCAAGGTAATCAAGTTCTGCACCCCATGCAACTCGAGTTCAGACAGCCCGCTGTGGGCGTCAAACAACTTGTGCAACGTGGATAACGTGCAGGCAACACTGCTTCCCGCCTGCCGCAATAAATTCTTCAGGACAAATGGATGAATCTTCAACCGCGATGTACGAGTGTGTCCTTGCCCATCGCCCGACGCCGGGCTGGATTTTGCTCCGCTTCCCTGCAACTGTGCCTTCACAAAGCGGGAGAGTTCCGTATAGAACTGTTGCTCTTCCGAATCTGGTGGGATGACAAGGGTTTCTGCGGTTCTCGTGGACTGAATCACACCCGTGGTGCTGCGTCGATTGCGAATCATCACCTTTTGTATCAGTTGCTTTAATTCATTCACATTCCTGGGCTGCAGCGGGTCTTTCCTGTCTACATACCGGCGCTTGTATTCGGCCTCGGTCAGCAACTGACCCGGTTTTAACAGAGTGATTAGATTAAACAGTTCAGACATGTCATTTTCAATAGGCGTAGCCGTGAGCAGCAAAATGTATTTCTTCTTCAGCTGATTGACAAATTTCCAAGCGATTGTTGATTTGTTCTTTAGGTGATGGGCTTCATCAACAATCACGAGATCGAACTCCGTGTGAAGAATTTGTTCTCGATGGGACTCCCGTTTTGCTGTATCAAATAGAAGCAATAATATAGTCAAACGCCTGCCACGGTTTGTCTGCACTGCGAAAACGTGGCTCATCATAACAGACGAAAGCAAGTCCAAGCTTCCGGGTAACCTCTTCCTTCCACTGCTCCACAAGCGAGGGCGGCGTCAGGATGAGGGCGCGCTTGACCAGCCCCCGCAATATATACTCCGTCAGGATAATCCCGGCTTCAATGGTTTTGCCAAGTCCCACCTCATCGCAGAGCAGAGCCCGGCCACGCATCCGCCGCAACACTCTCTCCACCGTTCGAAGTTGGTGGGGAAACGGAGTAATCTCCCGCAGCATTTTCACGGACAACAACTCGTCAAAGCCACTTCGCAGGGACAGTTGCACCGCCTGCCGGTGCAACTCCACCTCGTGGGTTGCTACGGTGGGCCACTTGGCAAGCAACTCCAGAAGGTCATTGGCCTCATCCATGTGCACTGTAACCTCGCCAGATACGGTGAGTGGACTTGGAGAACTGGCTTCGTGAAGGATATTCTGCCTAGATGCACGGGATGCTGTGTTCTCGATGGCTTGCCCGCCGGTGCCAGCAGAACGCATCGCTTGGTCTCCCAGAACCAACTCCTGTGGTGGATAAATGCGAAAGATCCTATTCACTGGTGCGGATTCTTCGGATTATGCCGTTTCAATCACCCAGTCATGCACACCAGCTACGGGGCTATCCTTCAAGTGGCGTAACAAAGCGGAGCCAAGCCCGTCACCAATGAGCATATCTGATTCGTGATCCACCGTGCAGGAAACCCTCTCCACAGACGCTGCCACTCGCCGCTTGCGGCCTTTAGCGGACGGCGGATGGTTCACACCTCCAGGTAACTCAAGAAACACCTGCCCCCCCCTTCGGAATGTCTCGCAGCACATAGTGCAACACATTGTCCATCTCGATGGCATCCAGTTCGAGCAAGTCCCCCGCAAACCGGAAAAAGTAGCGTTGCATCAAGTTGAAATGAACCTCCTGGTTATGAATGTAATTTTCGCAATAGACCGCCATGCCGCCGTGTGCGGCACCAGCAAGGATTCTCTTGGAAACTGAAGTCGCCGTCTCAAATAAGCGACCAGAGGTCGCTTATAGGCCTTTTCAAGCCATTTTTCGCATCAATAGGCGTCCGCCAGGCCCTTATTTCAGCAAAAGCGGTGCAAACACGGTGGGAAAACGTGCAATAGACGACTTTCACACCCTTATTTGCGTTTCATCCCCCAATATTTGATGATTTAGCGACTGGGGGACCCTTATTTCCAGAGTCAAATAAATCGGTGCTTCTTTCACTAAGGAGGGCCTCCCCTCCCCAATCTTTCGGGCAAGTGGTGGGGCTGTAGAAATTAATCTGGAATTTATAGCAATCGACCAGCGATTGAATTGTCTGAAATTGTGGGACCACTATAGTATGATTATTTCGTTGATCATGTGGTATATGCTATCATAGAATCAAACTAGGAATGCTTGTTGCACAAACGGACGGTTTAGTCCAAGAACAACGTGTGATTATTCTAAGGGGACAAGAATGATGAAAAAATTGATGGAAAATATTTATGAGGCTATCGGCGAAACCCCAATGTTACGGCTAAGCAGAATTACAAAGCACTACGGGGTAGAGGGAAACATATTTGCAAAATTAGAGTACTTAAACCCTGGCTTCAGCAAAAAAGATCGTCCTGCTCTACAGATGATTGAGGAAGCTGAATCTAGCGGTGAATTAAAGTTTGGGCAGACTGTTATTGAACTGACAAGTGGAAATACAGGCACAGGACTATCAATTGTATGTCAAGCAAAGGGACACCCATTTATCGCATGTATGTCAGAAGGTAACTCGACGGAACGAGCTAAAATGATGCGTGCGCTTGGAGCAGAAGTTGTTATCGTTCCACAAGCTAAGACATCAGTTAAAGGACAGGTGTCTGGAGAAGACTTAAAGTTAGTAGAAGAAATGACTCAAAAATTAACCCGGGAAAGAGATGCCTTTCGCGCAGATCAGTTCAAGCTGGATAGTTCATATAGAGCACATCTTCTTCATACTGCTGTAGAAATGTGGGAGCAAAGCGATGGTCAAATAGATTGTTTCGTTGATATTGTTGGAAGCGGCGGTACTTTTGAAGGATGCGCCGAAAAATTAAAGGAATTCAATGAGACTATTCGATGTTATATTGTTGAACCGGTAAATGCCGCTATATATGCAGGATACCCTCTTATAAATAATGGACGTCATAAAGTTCAAGGATGTGGATATGCTCTGGATTTACCCAAGATAAATAAAAACTTAATTGACGGATACATACAAGTCACAGATGACGAAGCCTGCGAAACCGCAAGAGACCTGGCTAGGCTTGAGGGAACCTTTGTCGGTATTTCATCAGGAGCGAATGTTAGCGCAGCAATTAAATTACTAAAAGATAGAGAAAAGGGAAACAACATCGCGTTAACCCTAAATGATAGTGGTTTAAAATATTTAAGTACTGATTTATTTTAAATGATGAATAGTATGGCTCTGTGTAGATAGAGACAGACTTATTGAACAACCGGGTTGCGACTTATAAGTCGTCGGTAATCCTGTGGTGAAAGTCCGAGTCAACGGTTGTGGACCCAAAGGCGGGCATGAGGATGCAGGGGGAGCCCCCAAACGTCTGGGAGCGTATCACACTTTTTCCTTTGTGGCTTGTTTCTCAATTTCCACCGCTTTGCGCCGTTCCACCGCTCGGCGCGCAATTTCCTCACTTAGACGCCACCAATTTTCCAGCACCCTTTGACTCGGCTGATTTGTCGTGGTTCTACTCATCCACATCATTCCTCCCACATACCCTATGCAGTGTGGGGGTGCAGGGTTAACGGCAGCGATAACGGCAAGCTGCTTCCCCAGTGTTTCTTCATGAAAATGGCGCTGCTGTATTGAAGCGAATACTGCAGAATTGAAATTCCCCAAGTGGAAGTGAACCCAGATGCGTGCCGCCCTATATACCCGCGTGTCTACAGCCATGCAAGTAGAAGACGGTTTTTCACTGGACGCCCAATTGGATAGGTTGCGGGCCTACTGTGCTAGCCAAGGATGGACGATTGCAGGCGTCTATACGGATGAAGGGCAATCCGCGAAAACATTAGAACGCACGGCTTTGAAACAAATGATTTACGATATGACGCTGCGCAAGATTGATGTGGTGTTAGTCTATAAGTTAGATCGATTAACGCGCTCGGTAGTGAATCTTTATGAACTTTTACAAACGTTTGACAGGTATACGGTCGCCTTTCGTTCCGCTACGGAAGTTTTTGATACCACCTCTGCCACCGGACGGTTATTCATTACAGTGGTCGCTGCAATGGCACAATGGGAGCGAGAGACGATTGCGGAAAGAAGCCGTGAGGGACAAATCCAAATGACGCGCGAGGGCCGCTGGTCTGGTGGAAACAGACCCTTTGGCTATCATTACAGAGAAGGCCAATTAACCATTAACGATCCGGAAGCCGCTGTTGTCCGCGAAATATTTCAGCGCTATTGCTCCGGACAAGGAATTGCGACAATTTTGCATTGGCTCAACCACCCGCAAAGGTTACAGCTTGCCCCCAACGGGCATTGGCGCCAATGGGGGTTAAAATACCTGTTGCGCAACCCTTTATATGCGGGATATGTGCGCTATGGTTATCGAATCAAATCTGTAGCCAACCAGCGTTATCAAGGAAAACCCTTGATTGTGCGGGGACAACATGCGGCGATTGTCGAGGAAGCCACGTTTTCTCAAGCACAAGCTTTGATAAAGCAGAAAGCGACCACCCCACGGCGGGATGGAACCGGAAAATTCCCCCTGACAGGCGTGCTTTATTGTGGCTTGTGTGGTGCCCGCATGACAGGGTTTACGTGGACGCGTGCGAAAGGCGGGGTTAATCTGCGGCGTTACTATGTCTGTGTGGAAGCCCAACATACGCGGCTATGTCCCATGCCGCTGTTGCGGCAAGAGGTTGTTGAAGGGGAAGTGCTTGCAGAGTTGGCCTTTCAGTTTGAGAAGTTTGCGGCGCTAACCTCGAATAGGCCCCTACTGGACCACGGAGTGCAGAAAAAACAGCAAATCACCGCCTTAGAAACACAACTCCGCGACGTTAGAAAACGCAGCAAACGATGGATGGATGCGTTTGAATCTGGCCATATAAACTCCTCCGAACTGCGGCAGCGCTTAGATGGGCTGAAGATGCGAGAACAAGAAATCACGCTTCAATGGCAAACCTTACAAACTGAGCCTTCCCCGACAGAGAGAAACGAGCTAAAATCAATCCTCAGTTCATTTCACAACACCTGGGAATCAGCAAATATCGAGGAAAAAAAGCAATTGATTCATTCCGTCATCGACCGTATTGAACTGCGGCCTGGACCAAAAACAGGCCGAATTTATTCGGCACAGGTTACGCTTACATTTAAGACCTAGCACCGCCGCGGTGTGCTTTATGGTGTGCTTTAGGATGGGTTTGCATTTGCATCCATCTTCCTGTTGGCCTTCCTATTTTGAATCCAGTTCCATCCCCTGCACAATGGATGGACCCACCCCACTTGAAGGGGGCGGGTCCCCGCTGTGGAACGTGGGCTTACACCCGCATTCGGATTTGGAGCAAGCTCCAATATTGTGGGAACTAATGCGCCTGCTTGATTGCAATTCGCATCAGCACATTGGCGGCGGCGTCCATACGGTCGGCCGCATTGCTCAAATGGCGGTAGACTTCGCGAATCTTGATGAGATAATGCACATCTTCTTCCACAGACAGGTTTGCAATGGCCCTGCGGTAAATTCCCTCCATTTTGTTTTCGCATGCCTTCACCCCTACCGCGACATCATTGGCCTCCCGGATGGAGGTACCCAGCAGTTGCATCGCATTGTCCAACAACACCGTCCCCTGTTGCAAAGTTTCCATCATGGAAAGCAGGGTTTCATTCACAGCAATTTGGTAAATCAATATCTCCTTGATGGTATTTTCAGCATAGTCCACAATGTCGTCCAAAGCGCGAGAAAGGTCATTGATGTCCTCCCTGTCAAACGGAGTGACAAAAGTTTGCTGTAGCTGATCTAAAATCATAATTCGCAACCTGTCCCCGTCATGCTCCAAATCTGAGGCCTGCTCGGCAATTACTTCCCGTTGCTGGCCCACGGTTTCGCCCACATAGGATTGGAGTAACTGGACCATTTGTACGGCGACATGGGACTGCTCGGCAAGCACCTCGTGAAAGGCTCTCACTTGTCGAGACATCATAAAAATATCCTTCCAGCTCATGCTAGTTCACCTTACCTCCCTATTTCAGCCACAACACACATTCCATTGCGAGACCCCCAACAATTGTGGCCACAGGCATGGTCAACACCCATACCCCCACCATTTTGCGAACCACCACCCAGTGCACAGACAGCGGACGTAAGGCGGTTCCGGTGCCAAACAAAGCCCCGTCGGTAGTCTGGGTGGTACTGACAGGAAATCCGCCCAGCGCCGCCAAACTGACGGTGAGGGCTGCTGCCAATTGTGTGCTCAACGCATTCATGGGACCAATCCGCACGACGTGTTGCCCCACCGTGCGGGCAATCCGAAACCCTCCAAAAATCAATCCCAGTGTCCAAAAGAGCAACGGTAAAGCGATGGCCATCCAGGGCACCTGGTAGTGGGAATGATGTGTCACCATCATCCAAAAGAGGGTCATCAAGCCAATCACTTTTTCCTGGTCATTGGCCCCATAGGCAAGCCCTTGCCAGAAGGCGGTCATATACTGGCCGTACTTTAAGTGGCCAATCTCTTTCATAGATAATCGTTTTAACCCGGCCCATAAAACTTTCGTTAAGAGAAAGGCGGCTACAAATCCCAGTCCCACAGAACCTAAGAGACCTAAAATTAATTTTTCCACGCCCATCCAATGAATCAGCTGGATTTGCCCACTCGCCAGTGTGGCCCCCACCATACTGCCCCCTAAGGCAATGGTTGTACTTGTCGGCATTTTCAGCCACCAGGTTATTCCCAATGTCACCAGAGCCGCAAACAGGGAAACCATCAAAACTTGCGGACCAGCCCTCTGAAAATCCACTACCTCCACCGCAATTGTATGGGACACCGCCGTACCAAATACAAGCGGCCCCAAACCGATGCTCAACAACAGCAGTGGCAAGACAAAGACAGGTGCCAGTGTTCCACTCGCAAGGAAGGTAGCAATCAAATTGCCGCCATCATTAATGCCTGAAATCATTGTAAACCCAGCAATCAAAACAAAAATCAGCACCTCTATGGTCATGGGAACATCCAGCCCTTTCACAACAGGGACCCCTGATAAACATTTCCTCCCAATGGGGGGACACATCCCTCCCAACCTAGGGGTGAACGGTTTTTGGCGCAGGGCCGTTTAATTATTATTCTTTACGGTATTTTAACACAGTATTTACAGGAACTTAACACTTCTATAATATTATTAAGAGTTACGCTATGCGTTACGCAATGCCTAGCGTTTCCATCGTCCCACCCATCCACAAGGCCCCCCTTATTCGTTGGACCGCGCCATACGCACCTCTGCCCCGAAGGATTTCAAGCCTGAAAATAGCGTGACTAAGGCCGCGTTGACGTCCGGATCGCGGAGAAGTTTTATCAAATCCAAGAGCCCATGAATCTCGATTTGCGCATTTGGGCTCGCCATGCCGCGCATCATGGCATTGGCGCCTCTTGCCAGCTCCGGAAAAACCGTCCCATCCAATGATTCAACAGTTTCCACGGCCCCCCGCGCCAGTTCTAAGAATTTCAGCGCCCGCGGATTGGTCATGGCCAAGATGCCTGCATCCATTAATTCATCGACTTCATGCATAAAATAGTTCAGCTCTTTTAATAGACCCTTCGCTTTCGCTAAATCGAGCAGTTCTAAGATTTCTTTTACGGCCTCTTCCCTGCCAGCCAGCAGTTCCGCCATTCTTTCCAATTTAGAGCACCTCCGTGGCTTCCACAATATCCCGTTCCAATTCAGCCCGATTTCGTTGCTCTTCCACTTGAGACCAGTGCAAAGTTTCAGCCATAAACCGAATCACCGGTTCTTTCCATTTCCGAACCCAGTGGATATCAAAGAACATCGCCGCCGTTCTGCGTACAAAGTAATCTGCGGGTGTCACCACCATTTCGTGTTGAATTCCGTACAGTAAGGTGCCAAACACGTCCAGTGGTAGGCCAAATTGGGCCATGGTATCCCCCGCCTTGCGTATTGCATCATAGACCTGTGCTATGTTTGTCCCATATCGATGGGCCAGTTGGGTCGCTTGTGATTCTGTCAAACCGAGCTCGACACCCAGCGCAATTTGTTGCAGCAAATAGGCCGGCATCTGCTCAGAGCCGCCAAATTTACCCCCAGATAAAGCGATTTTATCTGTAGTGCAGGGGAGAATTTCGCGATGTGTGGGGGAACTTAGTTCCTCTGCAACCAGGCTCACCACTTTATCGGCCATTTTACGGTATCCTGTCAACTTCCCGCCCGCAATCGTAATTAACCCAGAGGGTGAAATGAAAACCTCATCCTTGCGAGAAATTTCCGAGGGGGCTTTGCCCTCCTCATGTATCAGGGGTCTCACCCCCGCCCAGACCGACTCCACGTCTTGTGCCCTTAAAGCCACCGAGGGAAACATGTAATTGATGCAGCCAATCAGGTAATCTCTATCCACCGCACTTGTCCTTGGTGTCCCCGGATTGCCGTCATAATCCGTGTCGGTTGTCCCCACATAGGTCTTGCCGTCGCGAGGAATGGCAAACACCATGCGGCCATCCGGAACATCAAAATAAACCGGATTCCGTAAGGGGAAGCGCGCCTTATCCACCACAATGTGAACCCCCTTCGTGAGGTGCATGGTTTTGCCTCGCTTAGAGTGGTCCAACTCGCGCAGTTCATCCACCCAAGGGCCCGTCGCATTCAACACCTTGTGCGCGTAAACAGCGTAGGTTTCCCCGGTTACCAAATCCTTGATTTGCGCACCGTTGACTCTACCAGATTTGTCATAAAGGAGGCGCTCCGCCTTAGCGTAATTGAAGGCCATAGCCCCTCGCTCCACCGCCTCTTTGACAATTTCCAAAGTCAAACGCGCGTCATCTGTCTGGTACTCCACATAAAACCCAGCGCCGCGCAGGCCCTCCTGGCGCAGCAAAGGTTCCTTCTCTAGCGCTTGTGCGACCGTCAACATTTGGCGTCGTTCACTTTCTTTGACTTGTGCAAGTCTGTCGTAGACATAAATACCTACAGAACTCATGAACATCCCATAGGTGCCACTCTGAACAATTGGCAACAACATCCATAAGGGCGTGGTTACGTGGGGCCCATTCTCATACACTATGGCCCGCTCTTTCCCGACTTCAGCCACCAAACTCACGTCAAATTGCTTTAAGTAGCGAAGTCCGCCGTGCACCAGTTTTGTGGAACGGCTGGACGTCCCCGCCGCAAAGTCTTGCATTTCCACAAGGCCGACCTTCATCCCCCGGGTGTGGGCGTCTAGTAAAATGCCTGCCC
>QXHL01000052.1 GCA_003584005.1 Alicyclobacillaceae bacterium I2511
GAATGGGCGGGCATAGAGCGGGAGGGAACATGATTAATGTGGATTTTGTGGGTTTACCTGGGCGTTTATCTTTTGGCAGTGTGGTCAATGGCCGCTCGCGAGTTGGATACAGGACTATGGACTTATTTAATTCAAACCGCTCTGGTGGCCGTCTTGTACGCACATCAGGGACTTGTCACACACAACCTTGGTATATGGATTTCCTTCCTCGGTTTGGTGAGCATTCGCGGTTTGTGGATTCCCTGGTTTATTCACAAGCGCCTCCCCCCGCCTATGCGGTTGGAACGGGACCTCGCCTACCGAATTACGCCCACCTTTCTGGTGCTGTTTTCCTTAGCACTGGGGGGGTTATCCTTTCTTTTAATCGCCAGCCGAATTGGCCCGCAAGGCTTGCCATATGGGGCAGCCTTGGCCACCCTCTTGACAGGATTGGCCCTGATGTCTCTCGCACACCATGCCGGGAAGCAGATGTTAGGCATGCTTATTGCCGAAAATGGAGCCGATTTAGCCCTGGCCACCACACTTTGGCGCATCTCCGTGAATGCCGACTACAGCATCTTTGTAGAAGTCGCTTTGGCCGTGATGCTATTTGTCGTTTTAACGTTAAAACTGAGTCAGACGAATGGGGTCCGCTTGGATCACTACCACACCCTGAGGGGGTGACACCATGACAGTCCAACCCTTTATGCTTGCTATTCCCCTGCTGACGGCGGTGATGGTTTGGTTTTTGCAGGGCAGAGTACGCCGCTGGCTCCCCGTCGTGGCCACAGGCATCAACCTGTGCCTATTCATTTTGGGTGGGTTTGTAGGGATTTCTGGTGCAGGCCCCTGGTTGGCCATGGATCGATTAAGCGCTGTGATTACAGGAATTACTGTTTTTGTCGGTTTTACGGCTGCCCTATACTCGGTGGGATATGTGCGGCAAACCAGTTTAGAAACGCAAGACCCCCAGCCGTCCCACCAGGTGCGGACTTACTTTACCCTGTTACTCATTTTTTACGACAGTTTACTAGCCGTTGTTTTATTGAAGAGTGTTTTTCTCACTTGGGGTGCAATCGAACTGACAGCACTGGCCTCCGTTTTGTTGGTCGACTGGAAGGGTACAAAAACAACCCATGAGGCTGCGTGGAAGTACCTTATCATCATGGAATTTGGCGGCCTGTTGGCCTTACTGGGGCTTTTATTACTGGTGGGATTACAACCCCATGCCACCGTGGCCACCACTTGGAGTGGACTCCTAAGGGCTGCTAAAGATATTCCAGCCGCTGTCCAACGCCTGGCTTTCGTGCTCATTCTAGCTGGTTTTGGCACCAAGGCCGGGTTGGTGCCTTTTCACGCCTGGCTCCCTGATGCCCACAGTCAAGCACCTTCCCCCATCAGTGCCATGCTCAGTGGCATTAAGTTAAACTGCGGGATGTATGGAATTTTGCGGACACAACAAATTTTGCAAAACGGCGGAAATGGCCCTTTTGCCGACCACACCCTGGCTACACTCGGTTTCCTGACAGTGGGCATCAGTACCCTGATGACCTTATATCAGAAAGACTTCAAGCGCCTGTTTGCATACTCCAGCTCAGAAAACCTGGGTGTGGTGGCCATTGCCTTTTCACTCGGACCTGTAGGCATCTTAGCGGGAACCCTGCAAATGATAAACCATTCCTTAATTAAGTCCATGCTCTTTTATCACTCGGGAGAGCTCCAGCACGCCTGGGGTTCCACGAAAATGGAAGGCCTCAGTGGGGTCGCGCGGGCGCTGCCTTTTACCGGACAAACGTTAGTACTTGGGATGTTGGCCATTGCTGGGGCCCCTCCTTTTGGCTTATTTATCAGTGAATTCATGGTGGTCTTCGCCTTGGTCAAATCCGGATCCGCCTTACTGGCGGCCCTTTTACTGGTATTTCTCGCTTTATTATTTGCTAATTTTTTACGCTACTCCATTGCCATCGGGTATGGCGAAATTTCTACACGCTTTCATCGTACAATCGCGCCAACTCCAGCGGCAACAGCCGCCTTACCGACTGCCCTGCACCTCGCAGGAACCCTGGCGCTCGGCATGTTGCTTCCCATTCTGTGGTCTGTCGTGAGATTGCTACCCAAGTAACCGAGGAGCCTCGTTCAAATCAATTTGACACTCCCTACTCGTGTGAGGAGGCAGAAATAGATGGCGAACGTACAAATTCATTGCTCACGAAATGAAAAATCGGAACGAGTTCCTGTAGAACAAGCGTCTTCCTCTGCGGACTTGGTCACCTGGGTGGCCCAGCACTGTCTGCCTGCACAGGAGAACCAGTTAGCCCCATCCCAGTTGTTATATTACGGCTGGGTTCCCATCCCCCCCCATCCCCACCTGGTGGCAGTATTGAAAGATTTGACCACTGGTAGGGTGGAATGGCAATTCGCACAACCCACACGTGCGGATAAGGTTCCCTCCCTAGCGGCTCTTTGGCCTGCAGCTTCCTGGACGGAACGGGAAATGTGGCAATCCACTGGCATTGAACCCATAGGCCACCCTGACCTCAGACCTATTTTAAATCCTGGAGAATATCTGCCAGAAGGCATGGCCACAGGTTCCGGAGTGTTTCGCTTTCCCCTCGGGCCGGTGCGGGCGGATGTCAGCGAGTCTGGCTTTTTTCTGTTTGAAACGATTGGGGAACAAATTATGCACCTGCAACCCCAGCTTTTTTATAAACACCGGGGAATTGAAGCACTGGGTGTAGGGAAATCTCCGGCAGACGCACTATTATTGGCAGAACGAATCTCCGGAACAGCCACGGTAGCCCATGCCACTGCCTTTTGCCAGGCTGCCGAACAGGCAATGCAGCACACAGTTGCTCCGCAAGTCATCTGGGAACGAGCCCTTTGGCTAGAAATGGAACGTTTGTATAACCATGCCCATGATCTCGCACAACTGGCGTCTGCTGCAGGAATGAGTGTGGCACAGGCCCAACTCGCCCGCGTGAAAGAGGAACTGCTGCGGATCAATGGCGACCTCACGGGATCTCGTTACCTACGCGGGGCTGTGAAATTAGGTGCAGACCGTCCATTGGACTGGCGCCCGCTTCGAGATCCACTGATGGGCGTCCTGGAAAGAGTGGACCGCCGATTCACACATTTTACAGATCTGCTGCGGCATACCCCGACATTTGTCGACCGACTGGTGGGGACGGGGCGGATTCGGAAAAACTGGGTCAGTGCCTATGGACTAGTTGGACCAGTGGCACGCGCCTGCGGTTTAGCCGTAGATTCTCGAGCGGAGCCCGGATGCTGGCAACCAGATGGTTACCACATCTGTCTGTCGACGCGGGGGGAGGGGGATGCCCTGGACCGGTTTGAAGTAAGGGTGTTAGAGTGGCAGGTGTCTGTGGGTGTGGTGAGAAAATTGTTGGCACGCTTAGGCCATGACACCCCAGAAACAAAGGAAACAGGGACCGAAAAGCAGGGGACCTACCCACCGCCCAATGCTAGACACAACAACGCAACCCCCCCCAGCGGCTGGGGAATTGGCGTTGTCGAGGGACCCCGGGGACGAGTTTGTCATGTTTTACAGATGACAGATCTGCGCCTCAACGATTGGCACATCAAGGGTGCTTCCAGCTGGATTTGGCCAGTCTTTGGGCTTGCAGTCGCAAATGGCAACATTCAGACCGACTTCCCGGTCATTGATGCCAGCTTTGGTCTATCTTATGCCGGTACAGACCGCTAAGACATGCACGAGTAGAGGTTGTCCAAACAGGCACTATTAGACAGCCAGCTTTGAACTGTATGTTTTTTACTACCCTGAAGGAGATTGACTCAATGTTTGCAAATTGGCTGCGTTCTGGATGGGCAAGTGGTCGCGTGACCACCCGTTATCCTTTTCACCGCACAGAAATTTTACAACAGCATAGCAATTGGCACGTTGTCCCAAAAATAGTTGCTTCATGCAGTCGATCCGAATGTTCGTGTACACACCTGTGTCCAACCGGGGCCATCGGCAAAGATGTAACCGGAGTCTGGCTGAACCAGGCTGCCTGTATTGGCTGTGGTCGATGTGTCACCCAGTGCCCGGTGGGGGTTTTCGCATGGTCCCCCGTGATTGACTTGGCCGTCACCCAAATGGAATCTCTGCGAACTCGAACGGAGCCATAGCGAACCTGTACAAAGCCAAAACTAATCCGAAAGCGGAATTCCTGTTAATCCGACCGAAATCACTGCTAATTAAGGAGGTCCGCGAATATGCTCACCGAAGCCCGCCCGCTCATTGGGGACTGGAATCAATTAGAACAAACTACCGCCACCACACTCAGAAAGGTTTTCCACCGTTCTGTCTATGTCCGCCACATTGATGTGGGTTCATGCAATGCCTGTGAGTCGGAGATTTTATCCCTATCCAATCCCTACTACAACTTTCATCGTTTGGGGGTCTTCTTCACTTCGTCACCCCGTCATGCGGACCTGTTGTTGGTGAGTGGCGTGGTGACGCGTCCCCTCAAGGAGGTGTTGCTCGCCACCTATGAGGCCATGCCGAAACCCCGCCTAGTGGTTGCCATTGGCGTTTGTGCGCTCCACGGCGGTGTCTTTCACAGCAGTCCATGGGTGGTTGGAACGGTAGATAGCGTGATTCCTGTGGATGCTTGGGTGCCGGGCTGTCCACCGACACCCTTTGCCATTCTACAGGGTATTTTGAGTGCTGTGCAGCATCGACAGGGAGTGTGTCTCGATGAATGAAGGGTATTGGGCCTCACTAGCCGTGTTTGCCTGGGTTCCTGTGTGGACATTGCTAACCTGGCGGCGCAAATCTCACCGAAGCGCCTGGTTGTGGGTAACCCTGGGTAGCCTTATACAAGCCGCAATGGGCTTGATAGTCGCTGTTTCTGGAACATCCAGGTTGCTTTTTTCTCTCCCTGATTTGAATATTTTCGGCCCCTGGACTTTTTCACTGGACCCGCTGGCCGGGTTACTGTTTGCAGTACTGGGGTGGATTGGTGCGGCCTCTGCCATCCTGGCCTTTGCCCATAGACGCCATGCGACGGCTGGCAATAGCCGTGGGATGGCCGCATTAGTGGCACTCCAGTATTTGTTTACCAGCTTTCTATTAACCGCACAAAATGCCCTCCCGCTCTTGATAGCTTGGGAAGGGATGTCCCTTTGTGCGTATGGATACATTCTGGTCAATCACCACCTGCGACGTGTGCGAAGGGCTGCCTACACCACCCTTCTGGTCAGCGAAATTGGCTTTTTGTTGCTCGTTTTAGCGGTTGTGCTGGCAGCCCCCGCAGACGGTTCCCTAAGTTTTGCCGCCATCATGGTACACTTACACACACACCCTGGGTTAGCCATCCCGGTGTTTTTTCTCTCTCTCTTCGGCTTTGGCGCCAAGGCGGGTATCCTACCCATGCAATTGTGGATGCCTGAGGCCTATGACGTGACCCCAGCACACTTGGCAGCCATTTTGGCAGGAGGATTGTTGAACCTCGGCATATTTGGAATTCTACGGGTTTTGTCGTGGATGCCCCCCCTACCCGTATGGGTAGGTCTTTCTGTCCTCTGGTTAGGAGCGCTGGGCATCTGTCTGGGGGCCCTTTATGGCGTCATTGAAGCGCAAATACGACGCGTGTTGGCTTTCAGCAGCATTGAGAATGTGGGGTTATTAGGAGTCAATTTAGGATTGGTGATGTTGTTTACTCGCCTCCAGCAACCACGCTTTGCGGCTGTTGCCATGATGACACTGCTGGTTCAGTTAATTTCTCACGCCCTCGCCAAATCCTTGGCTTTTGTCAGTGTGGGAGAACTGTCCCGACGCACCGGAGTGACTTCTTTAGACGAGTTAGGTGGCTTATGGGCCACCCTACCAGGGGTGGCCATTGCCCTGTTGATAGCCAGTGTAACGCTTGCTGCGGTGGCCCCATTTAGCGGCTTTACCGTGGAATGGCTAACCCTTCAGGGCATGCTCCAAGTCTATCGAACCGCTTCAACAGCCGTGATGATCTGGGTGGCTTTGGCCGCTGCAGTTACCGCCATTGGCGCGGCTTTGACGTTCACCGTCTTTTTACGAATTTTCGTGTTTACAATGACCGGCCGCCCACGCAAGGCTCGGCTGACGCAGCCAAAACTACGGCCTTTACGTCCCGGTGTGCGCGTTTCTCTAGCCATTTTGGCGATTCCCTCAGTTCTTCTCGGGTGGTTTCCCACCTTTGCTTGGGCCGGATTAGACCAAATTGTGCGGCGCCTTCCCCCCCAAATATCTGCCCTTAAAACGATGGTCCCTAACGTTTTTGGCAACCCCGCCGCCAATCCAACCCCCGTTTCCCTGGGTGCGAGATTGGGAGCCTTCTTCCCTGTACGTGGACTAATACTTCAACCCGGGGCCTTTGTCGCTACCATCGCACCTAGTTATGTATTACTATGGTTTGTCGTCTTCGCCCTGCTGGGTTGGACCTTGGCACACAGCCATCCCCGTATTTATGGCACCCGTTCGGTTCCCGCCTGGTTGGGTGGGCGAGCGAAACGAGTGGCACAGTCACAGTACACCGCAACCGCGTACGCGAACCCCTATCGTATGCTGTGGGGGGGAGTGCTTCACTTTCGAGTCATTCGTCACGTCCAGCGCGGCAGCAGTTCTCTACCCCTACAGTTGGAGATTCAGTCTGCAACCGTGCCTTGGCTGGAAACAAAGATGTACCGAGTGCCACTGCTCGCCTTGTGGCCCCTCGCGCGCTTGGTTCGTCACCTTCAGCATGGGTACCTCTGGGGATACCTTTTGACCATGCTCTTAGGTGTGGTTGCGTTGTTACTGTGGGCCGGACTTGTTTAGCTTACTGGCACCTATCCATGCAATCTTCGCCACGCTACCCACACATACAACCCGGCCACAATCAGTAACGCGCCCAGCACCGAATAATAGAGTACCCTATTTCTCATTTTCATAATTCTACCCCCCACTGGCTAATCTTTCGCCAGTGGGAACCATCCTATACAAATTTCCACAATCGTCCTATTCACAGCCACGCACGGTTGTAATCAATCCTCCGTTTTTTACACTTTGCGCACCTCGAAACTGTCCCCCACTAAATACCAGAATTGAGGAAATTCATTTCCCAACACCCATACGCTGACACCTCGCAATCCAAAATCGGAGACCAGTTGCAGTTTTGCCGCAGCACTCAGCGGGTCGTCAAACCAAACTTCGTGTTCCGGACCCTCTGTACTGTGATAGCGATAATAGGGGGAAGCGGCCGCGGCGTTCCAGAGAATGGGGACTTTCATCGATAAGGCCATGTTTTGTGCACTGTTGTTAGAAATACTGGCCGCCAAACGGCCACTGGGATAGGGGATTTGCCAGTCGTATCCGTACAGGCTCATCCCCATGAGAATTTTCGCTGGGGGAATCTGGGATACTGCATACCGTAACACCGCCCGTACCTGGTCCAGGGGGGCCACCGCCATTGGCGGACCGCCAACCCAGCCCCATTCGTAAGTCATCAGCATAAGAAAATCTACTTCTGCGCCTAGGGTGTGATAGTCAAAAGCCCCCATCCAAGACGCCCCGGGCATGTCGGCCGTTTTCGGTCCTACAGCAATGGAAAGACTTAACCCGTGTGAGTGCAGCGATTGTCCCAGTTCTCGGATGAACGTGTTGTACAAAGTCCGATCTTCTGCATGCATGTGCTCAAAGTCCACATTCACGCCACTAAACCCTAGGTTTTTCGCCGTGTTCAACGCATTGTCTATAAGTTTTCGGCGTAGTCCCTGGTTCGCCAACAGCATGTGGGCCAATTCAGGATTGAACTGGTTGCCGTCAAAATTGGTCATCGTCAGTAAAGGCGAAACCCCGGCTTCCTTGGCCCCCTGTCGCGCGGCGTTATCCCGTTTCGGTTGTAAGGACCCGTCAGACCTTGCTTGGTAACTGAAGATACCCAAATAGGTGAGGTGCTCGCCCACGTCCCGCACAATTTCCCCATCGCTGGGATTCCCTTGTGGCAACAGATAACCGTTGACTTCAATGGTGCGCCGATTCGTAATCGGTTGGGGTGGATAGATGAGGTCTCCAACTTGAAGTGCCGTGCCCGCAAGGGGTGATGCTCCCACCGGTATCCCCAGCCACCGTGACAATTGTGCCTGGGGAATCCCGAATCGTCGGGAAAGTCGTTCTAAGGTGTCCCCCTTACGTACCCCATACATTTGTGCCAACGTTGGCGGTCCAGGAACCAACAGGTGCAATCCTGGCACAATCACATTTGGGTTATCCAATTCATTCAACCGCACAATCTCGGCTGTCGTGGTGCCATTTTGCTCAGCAATCACGCGTAGGTTCTCTCCGGCAACCACCGTGTGTACACGCATACTAAGACTCTCCTCGCTGTCCTATGGAATAGGCGATTCCACGTTATGACACGATACGAACAAGGAGGCGGATGTGTGACAACAGTCTATAGAGACTTTGGAAAAACTAACCCGCAGGCGGAGAAATTCGCTGCAAAACCACCGCATTGGTTCCGGTGTAAACCACCTTCCAGTTTGGCATCTGCTCCAGAAAAGTAACAATCGAGTAGCCGCTGGGAAAAACCGCCACGTCAAAATGATAGGAATTGAGTAAACTGGGGCCATCCCACCATAAATTTTTAATCGCCAAATAATCGGAAAATATTCCGTTGCTCATGTACAAATCAGTGCGACCATCGACAAAGGTTGGAATCCCCCGGTAAATCAAGTACCCGCCCCAGTGGTAGGCGTTCAAGACCCGATGGGTCAGATGATGCTGTAACATGTAATGGACGGCGCCCACAGGATATGCCTGGGTATTCCAGTGATCCTTTAAGGGTCCAGCCACTGTCGGCAGGGAGTAACCAAAAAATGCGATAAATCCGGCCATCACCACCACATCAAAGGTACGCAGAAACTTTGAGGGGGAAAGTAATCCCCGCACCCAATCGCCCGTCACCTGCACCAACAGTGGCGCTGAGGCAATCGCCATATACGGCAAAAACCGCTGGTGTATCAGTGTGGCGGCGAAAGTACCGCCAAAGTACAGGGTTTCCCGTAAAGGGAGGGGACGGTAACGAATCAATAAAATGGCAAAACTGAGGATGAGAAAAGGTAGGACACCATACTGGTAAGCCTGGCTATGAAAATTGGGCGAATGCCACTCCATAATATTGTCTGTCATTAACGGATTGGTGGCCAACAAATCATACGTATATGCCTTGACCCCATTGGGATTAATGAGGCCGGCGGCCGTTCCCACCACAGCGGCAACAAGTAGCCGCCAGCGGGCACCCCGGGGCAAACGCAAGCCCTGAAAACGTCCGATGCTGGGTAGAAAACTAATGCCCCATTCTAGCAGTAGCATGACAATGCCAATGGCCGCAGACCCGTGCATGTTTGCCCACACCAGCATTAGGGGCGGCACCGCATAGAGCACCCGCAGTTTTCCCTCACGCACCCGCTGCAGCAAGTAGAAGAACACGGCAAACATAAAATAGGAATAAATCTGTGGTCGCATGGTCCAGTACAGTAGTCCCGCATACACCCCCACCCAGGCCGTGAGAGCAGCCATCATCCGATTACCTTGACTTACCCGAATGCCCAGTCGGTACAAAGTCCACACGGTGGCTGTTGCAATCCCCACCATCCACAACCAATCCCCGGCAAACCCCAGGTGCACTTCAAGCCAAGCCAAAATCGTTTCAAACAGCCACTCTTGCGTCACCCAGGGCTGCCCCTTGGCCGTCCATGAAAATGGGTCTACGGCGGGAACCTGGTGATGTTGCAAAATATACAATCCGGTGGCCACGTGCCACGGAGTATCCGGGTCCCCTAAAGGTTTCATCTGGTAGAGGGCAAATAACACTGTGCCCATCACCAGCACCAGCCATGCCGGACTGGACACCGTCATCCAAATTCTGTGTTTCATCCCCCCCGGTGACTGCGCGTCCACAATTCTGTCGTTTGAATGCAAATTCCTTGTTGCTTGCGTCTCCTCCGCCAGGTGAAATCCCCCTCGATGAATATTCACATCCGTTATCGCGTTTTACCTATTTCCCCGAATACCGTGCTTTCATCCGGGTGTTCTATTCCCGACTTGGCATACAACTCTGCATAAAGACCAGCCAAGGACAGCAGTTGCTCGTGTGTTCCCTGTTCCACGATGCGACCCTGCTGGAGAAAATAGATTTTGTCCGCATGACGAATTGTGGCCAATCGGTGGGCAATCACCAAGGTGGTGCGGTTTTTCGCCACAGCCTGTAGTCCCTTTGTGACGAGTGCCTCGGTTTGACTGTCCAGATTAGCGGTGGCCTCATCTAAAATGAGCACCTTTTGGTCTAATGCGACAATCCGTGCAAAAGACAACAGTTGCCGCTCTCCCATGGAAAGGTTGCCACCCTTGCCATACAACCAGGTTTGGTACTGTTGCGGCAATTTCTCAATCACCCGATGAGCCCCCACCGCCGCTGCTGCCGCCCTCACCTGTTGATCGCTAATGTCGTCGCGAAACAGCCGGATGTTGTCGGCCACAGTCCCGGAAAACAGGTACACCTCCTGCTGAACAATGCCCACCAAATGATGCAAATCGGCCTGGGCCAACATCCGCAAGTCTACGCCGTCGAGCAGGATGCGCCCCACATCCGGATCATAAAAACGGGTTAACAGACTCATGATGGAACTCTTCCCCGCACCCGTGGGACCCACTAAACCAATAAAAGACCCCGGTTTGGCCACAAGACAAATGTCCTGTAGCACCGGTTGGTTCGGTTGATACCCAAAAGAAACGTGTTCAAACACTACCTGTCCGCGCAATTTTGTCGGTGCAATGTGAACGGGATTAGGTGCATCTTGCACCCCTGGTTCCACCGACAATACGCGACCAATGCGATCCGCAGAGACCATCGAGGACTGCAGCGTGTTCCACTGCTGAGTCATTGAGTTGATGGGTTGAAAAAAGTTGCGAATGTAACTGATGAATGCGTACAGGGTTCCAAATTCGATGGCATGGTGTAGCACCGCATTGCCGCCAATCCACACCACCGCTGCGACGGCCATATTGCCGAGCATCTCAAAAGTGCGGTTGAACAGCACAGAAGTCTGGTATTCGTGAATATTGGCTTGTCGGTGTAGCTTGTTTAATTGCTCGAATTTACGGGCCTGCCGCATTTCCTGGTGAAATATCTGGGTAATCCGCACACCGGCCAAATTTTCGGCCAAAAAGGCAATCACATTGGCCAAATGGGTGCGGGTTGCCTGGTAGGCCTGCCGCAAGCGCTTGCGAAACAACAGCGAGATACCAAACAACAGGGGCAACAGCACCATGGCCTTGGCGGCAATCGCTGCATCCAGTTGAAACATGGCAAACACAATCATCACCACAGCCAAGCCATCTCGAATCAAACTGAGAAAAAAATTGGTGAAAAACTGGGACACTGTTTCCGTGTCGCTGGACACGTTGGTTACCAAACGGCCAATCGCGTTGCGGTCAAAAAAGTCCATTGATTGTGCCGTGATATGGTGAAACAAGTCGAGTCGGATGTGCCGAATAATACTTTGACCGGCATATTGTAGGGTTAAGATTTGAAAGTAATTCGCTGCGGTACCTAAAACCACCACCGCGATATACAGTAAAGAAATTTGCAGAAGACCGTGAAAACTGGGATGTGTCACAACGATGTCGCGATCAATGGCCACCTTCACCAAGTAGGGCTGCAATACACTGGTGGCATTATAGACCACCACAAGACCCAATACCAGGATGAATTGTCTCAGGTAGGGTCGGGCATAGGGCAACAGTCGGAGTAGGCTACTCACGCCAACTCCTCCTTTTCACTCTCTTGCAAATGATACAGGGTGGCGTAGATTCCGTTGTGATGCAACAATTCCTCGTGTGTCCCCCGTTCTACCAGACGTCCCTCATCCAAAACAAGAATGAAGTCGGCGTGGCGTACGGCGGACAGGCGATGTGCAATAATGAGGGTTGTCTTGCCCTGACGCAAACGGCGAATGTTGGCGAGAATATTTTTTTCGGTGTTCATATCCACTGCCGACAGACTATCATCCAAAAGCAAAATTGGCGCATCTTTGACAAATGCTCGGGCCATCGCCGCCCGCTGGCGTTGGCCCCCAGACAAAGAGACCCCGCGCTCCCCCACCACGGTTCCCATACCTTCTGGAAAGTCCTCTATTTCCTGCCAGAAGGCCGCTTGGCGGGCAGCCTCTGCCACTTCCTCCGGATGGGCCAGTTCTTTACCAAATCCGATGTTTTCGCCAATTGTGGTAGAGAATAAAAAACCGTCCTGGGGCACATAGGCGATGGCTTCTCGCAACACCTGTAACCGGAGATCGCGCACATCGTGACCATCCATCCAGACCGCCCGCGCCGGCGGGTCAAAAATGCGCGGCAGTAGGTTGACCAGCGTCGTTTTCCCTGCGCCGGTGCGCCCTACAATGCCCACAGTTTGCCCGGCCGCGACAGTGAAGTGGATGTCCTTTAGTGCCGGCACATCCGCATCTGGATATGCAAACTCTGGCAAATCTATTTCCAGGGACCCACTCAAGTGGGACACAGAAACTGGCTGCGGTGGGTCCGTAATGTCAGCATACTCCCCAAACAAAACCGTCAGCCTAGCCATGGACGCTGAACCCCGTTGAAACGAGTTAAATACAAATCCCATCTGTTGCAGGGGGGTAATAATCATCACCAGGTAAAACGTAAAAGCGACAAAAGACCCCAGAAGAATTTGGTGTGTCACAGTTAAGTAGCCGCCATAAAGTAGCGCGATGGCAAAACTCACAGATCCAGTCAATGGAATGAGTGATTGAAACGAGGCCTGGAGGCGAAAAACACTCATCTGTCGACTGACAATCTCCTGCACCCGTTGGCCAAATCTGTCCCCTTCCACGCCCTCGTTGGCCGTCGCCTTGATTAAGCGAATGGCGCTCAGACTCTCCTCTGTCAAGTCGGCCATATCGGACAGTCCCTCTTGCACGCGACGGGAGGCGTTGCGAATCCGCGGTCCCCAATAAATCACCAGCAGTGGCAAGAACAGCAAGGGTACAATGCTCACCAGCGTCAGCCGCACACTGACGGTGCGAAAGGTCATGACGAGCGTGGCGGCCAAGAGAAAGACGGCGTTCGCAAACATATTGAGGCCCCCTGACATGGCCTCCCGCACAGTGCGCACATCGTTCATGGCGTGATTTAAAAGGTCCCCAATACTCCGGTGCCGGAAATAGGCGGTGGACAACGTTTGCCAGTGATTAAACAACCGCCAGCGCAACTCGTACTCAAACACCCGGCCCATGCGCCCATTCCACCACTGACCTAACCCGTACAACAGCACATACGCCACACCCACCAAAAGCAGCCATAAACTATACATCACAACCAACCGTCCGGTTAGCCGCCCGGCTTGCAGTGCATCTGTAAAGTCCCCCAGCAGGTGGGGAAATTGCACAGTAATCGCCTCAGACACTAGGATACTCAGAATGGACAAACTGTAAGACCCACGGTGGGTCCATGCAAACTGGCGCAATAAGTGTGCGGGTTGTTCACTCGTTTCCTCCACCCCCAATTTACGGGCGAGGTAGACCTGCCCGACATGGACAAGGTTAATGCAGGGTGTCTTTCATCCCCTTACTTTGTGCCACAACCCCCGGTTTACCCAACAGTGCAAACATGTTTGTCTTGTAAGCTTCCACCCCCGGTTGGTCAAACCCGTTGACCCCCAACAACTGACTGCTGGTGGCACAAGCCAATTCAAAAAAGTAAAATAGTTCGCCTAGTGATTGTTCTGATTTATCTGGAACGGTAACCGTCAAGTTTGGCACACCGCCATCACGATGTGCCATTTGCGTAGCCAAGCGGGCCTGGTCATTCACCCAGGCCAGCGACTTGCCAGCCAGGTACTCCAAGCCGTCCTCCAATTGTGGGTCTGAGGGAAGGGACACTGCTGCCGTTTGATTTTCTACCCTCACAACCGTTTCAAATAGATTGCGAGTACCCTCCTGAATAAACTGCCCCATGGAGTGCAAATCTGTAGTATTGGCCACAGATGCCGGATATAAACCCTTTTGGTCCTTGCCCTCGCTCTCGCCAAACAGTTGTTTCCACCACTCGGCAAAGCTACGCAAGGCGGGTTCATAGGTGACCAGAATTTCCACCGCCTTACCTTTTTGGTGCAGCACATTACGCACCACCGCATAGCGCAGAGCGGGATTGTCTTTTAGCTGGGCGGTGGCAAACTCCGCCTCAGCGGTCGCCGCCCCCATCAACACCTTGCGGATATCCACGCCTGCAGCCGCTAGCGGCAACAGCCCCACAGGTGTGAGCACTGAATAGCGCCCCCCCACATCGTCCGGAATCACAAAGGTAGGGTAGCCCTTGGCGTCCGCCAAGTGTTTCAAAGCCCCCTGCTGTCGGTCGGTGGTCACGTAAATTCGCTTGTCCGCTTCCACGGCGCCCACCTTGTCTGTCAGCCACTGACGAAGTAAGCGGAAGGCCACAGCGGGCTCAGTGGTGGTCCCAGATTTGGAGATGACGTTGAGGCTGACACGCTTGCCCTGCAAAACCTGCAGCAAGTCTTGAAACGCTGCCGGACTCAGTTGATTCCCGGCAAAATACACCTCAGGTCCCCCGCGCCTGTCTTGTGGCAACTGGTTGTAGTACTCCGGCTTGCACCATTCAAAGGCCGCCCGCGCGCCCAAGTAAGAACCTCCAATACCAATTACCACCACGGCATCAGAGTTTTCCCGTATCCGTGCGCCCGCCTGTTCAATCAATTCGATGCCCTGTTTTAAGGTCTCACTGGGTAAGTGAATCCAACCGAGAAAATTGGCTCCCGGCACCTCCCCCTTGTGCAACCTCGACACGATGTCTGTCACAAACGGCTGCTGGTACTCCCACTCCCTGTCCGCTAAAAAAGCTGCGGCAAACTGCAAATCTAACTTTACCATGGTTACCCCACACTCCTCTATTTTCTTAGCATAACCCTTCACACGCTAAATCTCCACGCAAAGTACCTTGCACAGACAAGTCCAAAGGACCTTCTTGCACAGGCAAGTCTACTGACTTAAGACCACAACCACCCCACAGCCGCGTAACAAACCGTCGTAGCTCCCGCCACCAATAAAGCTGGTTTCAATTTGTACCGCGCATACCCCATGATGGGTAGTTTCATCACAGTGGCCATCGCTACGGTGTTGTCACTCAGCGGTGAAGCAAACCCCCCAAACGTGCCACTGGCAAACACAGCACCCACAATCAGGGGCAATGAAGCATGTGTGCTGGCAGCCAAGGAAAACCCTAACGGCATGAGCATTCCCCAGGTACCAAAAGAGGAGCCAATCACATACGAAATAGCCGCACCAAACACAAACAGGGCAGGAGCAATAAAGACCGGTGAAACCAGTCCACCCAGCGTGCGCTGCACGTAAGGTGTAAAGCCAAGGTCTGTGGAAACTGCGGACACAGCCCAGACCAGGGTTAACAAAACAATGACCCCCATCATTTCGTTGCCCCCTGCCAAAAACCCAAATAAGGTTCGTTGCATGGGTTGTTTTTGCAGACTGTACACGAAAACGCTGACCACCAGGGTGACCAATAAGGCTTCCAACATAGCTTTGGCCGCATTGGCATTGGCCAGCGCCCCCAACACTGTGGAAGACTTGGTGTGGCCATCCCACCACGTGAATCCTACGGTCAATACTAGCAACAACGTCAAGGGAAAGGCCAAGTTAAACAAGCGCGGTGAAATTCGCTCGGCCAACACCTCCACAGGGTCTGGCACATCGTCGGCGGCTTCGTCGGAATCTTTTCGTCGGGGGTCAGACACCCCTGGAACCCCCAATTCTCCGGAAGCCTCTACCCGGCCAAATTCAGAGGCCAGCCGAAGGCGAGACTCTGTGCTCAAGTTAACCCTAACTTCAGGCTCAGATGGGCTCACCGGGATGGCTTTTGGTTTGACAAAAAAAGTATCATACAGCCCATAAGCTATCATCAATAGGGAAAAAAAATTAAGGGGAAGGCTGAGCAAAAAAAGGTGATAAGGAGATCCGGCCACACTCTCGTGGCGCCCCGAGGTAGCGATGAGACCCACCATGTACCCGACAAAAGCCGTCCCCACAGGGACCAAGGCGACAAATGGCGTCGATGTGAGATCAATCACAATAGCCACCTTCAATGCAGGCACCCGCATCCGGTCAAAAATGTGTTTCATGACAGGTGCTACAGTAATAATTCGAAAATCTGGAGCCATAAAAGTGGCAAAAGAAGATAGCCAGGTCACGCCAAAGGCCCCGCGGACGCTGTGGATGCGTCCAGACATCCAATCGGCAAAGCCGCGCACCCCGCCCGTTACGCGCACCAGCCCCACGAATGCACCAAACCCATAAAGAAAGACAATCAGGCGTAAGTTGTCGGAAACGGCCATCTCCCTGAGAATGTAGCCCAGCGTGGCATCCAGCCCTGCCATCGGACTGGGATGGAGCATGTAAGCGCCCACCAGCAGACCCACCAACAGGCCCGGCAACACCTGACGTGTAAAGACGGCAAGTGGAATGACAATGAAAAAAGGCAGTAAGGACCACAAAGTTCCGTACATGGTGTCCCCTCCTTCTTCATGTAACCTGGCACAAAGAAGGAATTTCATGCAGCAATGCCCGCAAATCAGGACAAAAACTTCATTTTTTACACTCCAAGGAGAAAACAAACAGTCCCTACAGCGGCTCCTGGCTATTTTTCGGTATCATCCACGCGCTTGTTCCATCCGATTCAATTCCTGCAAGACTTGCTGTGGCTGTGTCAAGGGCATTCTGCCAACAGTTGCATGTGCTGTAGCGGCCATCCCCGCATCCGGTACATACCAGATGGCATCTAGACCAAAGGCCTTTGCCCCTTCCACATCCGCTCGCAGATTATCCCCCACCATCACAGCCTGGCCAGCTTGGACGCCCATGGCTGCACAGGCCGCCGCATAGACGCTGGGATGTGGCTTAGCCTCGCCCACTTGCTCAGACACAATCAGGCTCTCCCGTGGAAAATAAGGGGACAATCCGGCCGCCTGAAGTTTTGCTTCTTGCAAGTCTGGCGCCCCATTCGTGACAATGGCCAAGCGGTATTGTTGCGCCAACACTTTCACCATCGCCAAGGTTCCCGGGTAAGGAAACAGAGTTTCCTGGAACCCCTCGAGGTACACGTCTTGAAAGTGGTCCGCCTCCGCCACACTGCGCTCCTCGCCAAAATCTCGCCAAGCAAGAATGAAGCGCTCCCGGCGCAGTTGCTGCATGGTCAGCACACGACGGTCATATAACTCCCAAAGTTGCTCATGGTGGTGCATGAAGTGCTCCTGCCAGCTTGCAGGCACTCCGTTAGGATAAAGAATGTGATTGGTTCGCGCCAAACCCAAATCATACTGCTTGCGTGTATCCACCAAAGTATGATCTAAATCAAAAAACACTACTTTATAGGCAAAAATTGCTATTCCCTCCTGTCACAAGCACATAGAACTGAGAACTTTTCCTACCCATAAAAGCGAGAACTTTTCCTACCTTACGAGTTCATTGTACTATATCATAAAAATTAGTACGCCAAGAGAGGAGGATTCCCTTGCCTTTCCATGAAAATGTCCGCACACTCCACCTGAAAGAATCCCTGCGCACCGATTCCATCACGCTGCTGGCAGGGTTGCAGTGGCTGGGCTTTATGTTTGCCAATACAATTGTGATTCCCCTCTCTGTGGGAACCGCTTTTCACAATACTCCTGGTGAAATCAGTGGCTCCATGGCAAGGTCCTTTTTGTTGACGGGATTGGCCTGTCTGTTACAAGCATGCTGTGGCCATCGTCTCCCCCTGATGGAGGGGCAATCCGGTTTGTGGTGGGGTGTCATTTTGGGATTGGTCTCCATGGGTAGCACAGCCAAAATTCCCCTATCGACAGTGGGAGGCAGTCTGGCTGTAGGGGTGATGGCAGGAGGACTTTTGGTGTCGCTGTTGGGGGGGCTGGGCTGGCACCGAGGATTGAACCGTCTGTTTACCCCCGTGGTCATGGCCGTACTGCTATTTTTGCTGTCTGCCCAACTGATTGATTTATTTTTTCAAGGCATGACAGGAATTTCACAGACAGGGCGGATGAACCTGCCAATGGCGGGCCTGTCCTTAGCACTGGTCCTACTGGTATCCACATTGACCATCGGCCCTAAGGGTTTGGTGAGCAATTTTGCCATCCTGATTGGTTTGGGGGTAGGGTGGGCCATTTATGAAC
>QXHL01000053.1 GCA_003584005.1 Alicyclobacillaceae bacterium I2511
GTCTGTGAATCGCACCATGATGGAGCAGGCTGGGCGGGTGGTGGTGGTGGCAGACCACAGCAAGTGGGGGGTACTGGCCACAGCACATGTGGCCGACTGGGAGGAAGTGGACCTGCTCTGGACGGACGGTCTGGGCGGTGTGGAAGAGGTGCGGGCACTGCGTCAATTGGGTGTGGAGGTACAGGTGGCCCAAATATCTGGTCAAGAATTGAGCGCCCATTGAGAGCTTTGGAAGGGAAAACCGAAGCGATTCAACACTAGGTCAGTAACAAACTACCACTTCTAAGTGAAGCGAGGTTGGTAGTAGGGGACACGAGGAACTAGTGTCACCATTCGTTGTGTTGAGGAGAGACTTAGATGGCAGAATTGCGTTTTAATCCGCTGCTGAGGGATTGGACCATGGTGGCGGCCAATCGGCAAAATCGTCCGGACAGGCTCACAACCGGGTGTGCCTTCTGTCCGGGATCGGGCCGGGTGCCAGAGCATTATACGGTATTAAAGTATGACAACGACTTTCCCGTGTTATCCCCTAATCCACTCCCTCCAGATGCGGGGGTTGGCGGACTCTATCAGACGGCGGAAGCCTATGGCAAGTGTGAGGTGATTTTATATTCACCAGAGCACACCATCACGCTGCCCCAGTTGCCCATTGCACACATTCGCGGGCTGGTGGACCTGTGGACACAGCGCATGGTGGAGCTAGCGAAGGATTCCAAACACGCCTATGTGTTAATTTTTGAGAACCGTGGTCCCGAGGTGGGGGTCACCATGTCCCACCCCCATGGACAGATCTACGCCTATCCCTTTGTGCCGCAAAAACTGCGGGTGGAGTTGGATTCTTTTCAAATTCACCGGGAGCAAACGGGCCACTGCCTGATGTGTGATATGAATCAGGAGGAGCAGTCTGGCAAGCAGCGCATGCTGTTTGCGACAGAACACTTTGTTTGCTATGTTCCATTTTTCACTGATTTCCCGTATGGGGCTTTCATTGCCAGTCGGTCTCACAAGGGCAGTTTGGTGGAGTTTTCTGATCCTGAGAAGACCGATTTGGCTCGTGCCCTGAAGTGGTTAACAGCTGGGATGGACCAGATGTTTGAACGGGAGTTTCCTTATATGATGGTGCTGCACCAACGACCTGTGAACGGACCCCAGGCGAACGCAGATTTTCACTTTCATATTGAGTTTTATCCCCCTTTGCGCAGCCGGGATCATATTAAATATCTGGCTGCTTCAGAAACCGGGGCCTGGGCGCCGGCCAATCCACGCTGCGTCGAAGAAACAGCGGCAGAATTACGGCAGGCCATCATCCAGGCTCGCCAGACAATGGGTGTGGAAGGGGAAGACAGTCGATGAACGCCGCCGTGAAGGTACAAATTGTCCGCCCTAATCCACCAGACTGGCAGCACTGGCTGGCACAGTTTTTTGCTTTTTCCCCAGGGGATGTGGGGAGTGTGCGGGTGTTTTTTGCTCCTGGTCGGGTCAACCTGCTGGGGGAGCACACAGACTATAATGGCGGCTATGTGCTGCCAGCTGCGCTGGAAATGGGGACCTGGGTAGCGGTGCGCCCGCGATTGGACGGCCGCTTGCGCTTTCAATCCGCCCTTTTTCCTGGCCAAGACGTGACTGCTGTGGCCGCAAGCTTGACTTATCGACCAGAGGACGGGTTTGCCAACTACCCGAAAGGGGTGGCGTGGGCCATGCGGGAGTGGCTGACGCAACAGGGGGTTGTCGCAACGGCAAACCTGCCTGGTGCAGACATGATGTTTTATGGGGACCTGCCCAACAGTGCGGGCTTGTCCAGTTCCGCCTCCATTGAGCTGGCGACGGCCGCCGCGCTCAATGGCCTGTGGGAATTAAACAGTGCTGCTGTAGACCTGGCTTTACTCAGCCAACGCGCCGAAAACGAATTCGTTGGGGTACAGTGTGGCATCATGGACCAGTTTTCGATTGCGGTGGGCGAGGCCAATCAGGCCCTGTCCCTGGACTGTAGCACGCTGAACTATCGGTTGGTTCCCGTTGTTTTGCAGGACCACTTGTTGGTGATTGCCAACACTCACAAGCCCCGGGACTTGGCAGAATCTAAATACAATGAGCGGCGGAGGGAGTGTAACCAGGCCTTGGCGCAATTGCAGCGTGTGCGTCCCCAACTGCGACATTTGGCGGAGATTACACCGGAGCAATGGCCGGATTTGACGACTGCTTTGAATCATCCGGTGCTGCTCCGCCGGGCTCGCCACGTGGTGTTTGAAAGTCACCGAGCCAAAATGGCCCCCATTTTACTTGCACGGGGAGACCTAGTGGCCTTTGGCAAACAGATGAACGAGTCACACCACTCTCTGCGGGACGACTACGAGGTGACGGGCCCGGAGTTGGATGCCTTGGCAGAAGCGGCTTGGGGCGCCCCAGGGTGTCTGGGGTCCCGCATGACCGGGGCTGGATTTGGCGGTTGTACCGTCAGTTTAGTGCAGAATTCGGAGGTGGATGGGTTTATTCAACAGGTGAGCCGGGTCTATCAAGAGAGGGTGGGATGGAAACCCAGCTTTTACCTGAGTGGAATTGGGCCTGGAGCACGGGAAATTACAAACGAGGTGAAGCTGCAATGGCAATTTTAGTGACTGGTGGTGCTGGCTACATCGGTAGCCACACGGTGGCGGAACTGGTGGCCCACGGCGAGTCGGTGGTGGTGGTGGACAATCTGTCTCTCGGTCATCGGCAGGCGGTCCAACGGGGGGCGCGGGCCTTGGCTGACAGTGGGGAAATTCCGTTCCACATGGGGGACATTCGAGATGCGCATGCGTTGACAGAGGTTTTTCGCCAACACGAGATTGAGGCGGTGGTTCACTTTGCGGCCCGTTCCCTGGTAGGGGAAAGCGTGCAGGTGCCTTTGGACTACTATGAGACCAACGTCTGGGGAACCACGGTGTTGGTGAAAACGGCAGTGGCGCACGGAGTGAAGTCGTTTGTCTTCTCTTCCAGTGCGGCCACTTATGGGGAACCCCTGCGTACGCCCATTCAAGAGGAAGACCCCACCCTTCCCACTAACCCCTACGGGGAGACCAAGCGGGCTATAGAACGACTGTTGTACTGGGCACACCAGGCACACGGTCTGCAATCCATCAGTCTGCGGTATTTTAACGCCGCCGGAGCACATCCGGATTTGCAGATTGGGGAAGACCATCATCCAGAGACCCACCTCATTCCCATTTTGTTGCAGACTGCCTTGGGACAGCGTCCGGGTGTGACAGTATTTGGTGACGACTACCCCACAGACGATGGCACCTGCATTCGCGATTACGTCCACGTCATGGATTTGGCTGCGGCACATCGCTTGGCCCTGATTCGGCTGCGCGGCAGCAACGGCAGCAACGGCAGCAACGCAAACAAGCTCGGAGCAGAGGTGTTCAACCTAGGCAATGGGCAAGGTTTCTCGGTGCAACAGGTGCTGACCGCGGCACGGGCGGTGACGGGTCGAGCCATCCCCGCCACCGTAGGCCCACGCAGACCCGGTGACCCCGCGGTGCTGGTGGCCTCCTCGGACCGAGCTCGCCAAGTGCTGGGCTGGCAGCCCCAGTTTGCCGACTTAACGGGAATTGTGGCTTCGGCTTGGCGCTGGCACCAGGGGGCGCCGAATGGATATGGGGTATAATGGGTTTTACGGCGCGGCAATGCGTCGGGGAGTTCTGACCCATTTCCGGAAAGCCTCTATAAGCCTTTTACCCATGAAGGAGTGAACCCAGTTGAGTCCGACAGAAGTAAAATTTCCAGTGAATTTCGAATGGGGTGTGGCCACGTCTTCCTATCAAATTGAGGGTGGGGTTCATGAGGATGGACGGGGAGAGTCAATTTGGGACCGGTTTTCACACACCCTAGGACGGGTTCACAACGATGAAAACGGAGATATCGCTTGTGATCATTACCACCGTTTCGAAGCAGACCTAGATTTATTGCAGATGTTGGGGATTAAAACTTATCGTTTTTCCATTGCTTGGCCGAGAATTTTTCCACACAAGGGTCAGGTCGAACGGCGCGGTGTGGAATTTTATCGGCGTTTGTTAACCGGGTTACACGAACGCGGAATTACTCCGGCGGTGACCCTTTATCACTGGGACTTGCCGCAGTGGCTACAGGATGAAGGGGGCTGGGAAAACCGCGAAACTGTGCATCACTTCGTGGTTTATGCCCGGTTACTTTTTGAAGAATTCGGCAGTCTCGTTCCCCGCTGGATTACACACAATGAACCCTGGTGCACCGCCTTTTTGGGCTATGGGTTGGGGGAACACGCACCGGGGCTAAAGGACTGGGGTGCGGCAGCAAGGGCTGCTCATCACGTGCTGTTGTCTCATGGTTTAGCGGTGAAGGAGTTTCACCGCCTTGGTTTAAAGGGCGAAATTGGCATCACCCTCAATCTCAACCACGTGGAGGCGGCCAGCGATTCGGAGCAGGATAGGGGAGCGGTGAATTTAACCGATGCCTTTTTTAACCGCTGGTTTTTGGATGCGGTCTTTAGGGGAGAGTATCCGCAGGTTTTGAAGGAAGCTCTGTTTAGTCCCCACTTGGACAGTTGGGGGTTTGTTCATTCAGAAGATATGAAAGTCATCTCTACACCGATTGATTTTCTGGGTATCAATTACTACTCTCGTTCTGTGGTGCGGTACAAAGAAGAGGATTCAATGCATGTGGAGCGCCTCCCAGCCAGTTTGCCCACGACGGAAATGGGATGGGAAATATACCCACACGGTCTGTATGCACTGTTAACGCGGGTGAGGGCAGAGTACACGGGCGAGCTACCTTTGTTTATCACGGAAAATGGGGCTGCTTTTGCGGACGAACTAACTGAGAAGGGTGTGACTGAGGACGGTGGAATAGAAAAGAGTGGAATAGAAAAGAGTTTGGTGGGCAAGGGTGTGGCAGATGCGCAGAGAGTAGAATTTTTGCGCGACCACTTTGACGCTGCATTGCAGTTTATTCGGGAGGGTGGGCCCCTTCGGGGCTACTATGTTTGGTCGTTGATGGACAACTTCGAGTGGGCCGAGGGGTACTCGAAACGCTTTGGAATTGTCTATGTGGACTACGCCACCCAAGAGAGAATTCTCAAGGACAGTGCAAAATTTTATCAGAAAGTAATTAATCAAAACGGGTTGGAGGATGTTCTGGAGTCACGTGCATAGAAAGACAGTCCGCACCATTAAGGGTGTTCTCTGGCAGCCGTGAATTTGGAAGTTTATGTACTATAAGAGCGTGTCCGAAATAGGGTCCGAATAGGTTATCCGAAATGTGCGGGCCATCTTAGACCCTCGATGCCGAAAACAAGCGGGTCACAGTCCGGATCTTCTTTGTGGGACTTCAGTTCTGCCCCGTCCTTGAGGGGTCTGCGGAAATATTCACTATAATGGGAATGAGACTGACGATACACTCTCAAATAAGGGACCCCAGGTCGCTTATGGGCTTTTTCAAGCCACTTTTCGCATCAATAAGCGTTCGCCAGGCCCTTATTTCAGCAAATTCGGGGCAAACACGGCGGGAAAACGTGCAATAGGCGACTTTCACGCCCTTATTTGCCTTTCATCCCCCGATATTTGATGATTTAGCGACTGGAGGACCCTTATTTCCAGAACCGAAAAAATCGGTGCTTCTTTCACTAAGGAGGGTCTGCCCAATCTTTCGGGCAGGTGGGGGCTCGCGTCCAGTCTAGACGTTCCGGGAATGCTTACTGAGCCTTGGCCTTCAACACTTCCACTTCGATTTTCACATCACTCACACGAGGACGGATGAATCGAAAGGAAACTTCAAGGTCACCTACCCGATTATCTAAACTCTTGACATCAACGCGAAGACTTCGCAACTCCTGTTTGACTTCCACCATTTCCTGCTTCAGATCTGCGATATCCTGCTTCAGATCTGCGGCATCCTGCTTCAGATCTGCGATATCCTGCTTCAGATCTGCGGCATCCTGCTTCAGATCTGCGATATCCTGCTTCAGATCTGCGGCATCCTGCTTCAGATCTGCGACATCCTGTTTCAGATCTGCGGCATCCTGCTTCAGCCCAGCGACCTCCTGCTTCAGATCTGCGATATCCTCTGCTTCAGCCCAGCGACCTCCTGTTTCAAGGCGGCGATGTCCTCTTTGACACCTATCATCTCATTTTGGAAGTCGTCCATTTTCTTAATGATTATCTGGGACAATTCGTTGTTCTTTCCAACCATGCGCAGGAGTTGCTGTATTCCGTCTTCATCCATCAGTGAGCCTCCTTTCTGGCGAGAGCGTGAGTGCTCCCCTGGCAAAAAGGCTAACCACGGTTCCCAGGTTGACGCGTTTTCAGCCATTATCATTGGGATAGCGTCTCGTTCAACTAATCCTATCATAGCCGCACATGGTTGGGACGGCAATGCGTGATTGGGGAAAATGAGAGTGTAGGGATAGGGGTGTCAGGGGCAGTCGTTGCGAGGGTAATTTTTAAAATATAATATCAACACAGAGCCGTGTAGAGGCCGTGTAGATGATTAAGAATTAGTAAGAACGGTAATAAAGATTAGTCCACATGGCCCCCTTGGTTGGGGCCAAGTGAGTCTGTTGTTTATATATTTTTGGAGGTATTCTAGTGCTTGGTGCAATTTGACGGGAATCCTTTTCTCGCCGATACGGATTGTTGCCACTGATTTATAATAGAAAAAAAGAGTTTCACCATACTAGGAGAGAGCAGGCAGGTGGCCGTGATGGACCTTTGCGAGGTAGAATCTCGTATTCGTTATACCCCTTTACAAAACCGCATTATGAGCGCAATGGATGCGGCATCTTTTATTGAGGATGGAATGACTGTTGGCATCAGTGGTTTTACTCGGGCCGGGGATGCGAAAGCCGTGCCCATGGCTTTGGCACAGAGAGTGAGAGAAAGTGGTGAATCTCTGCACATCAACCTGTGGACAGGGGCCTCTGTAGCGGAACAGGTGGATGAAACGTTGACAGAGGCGGGTATAATTGCCAGACGTCTTCCCTACCAGACAAATAAGGTGTTGCGGGACGCCATCAATCGCGGTGAAGTCATGTACATGGATCAGCACCTCAGCCTTACCGGGGAGTGGGTGCGGGAAGGGCAGTTGGGCAGACTGAATGTGGCCATCCTTGAAGCAGTAGCCATCACTGAGCAAGGGGGAATCATTCTTTCCACTTCTGTAGGCAATTCTCCCGTATTTGCTCGGTATGCGGACAAGGTCATTATTGAACTGAATTGCAACCAGTCCCCATTGCTAGAGGGGATTCATGATATTTACATTCCAGGTCCACGTTCCCATAGGGAACCTCTACAGTTATGGGATGTGCGGGACCGCATAGGAACCCCTTATACCTATGTCGATCCGAATAAAATTGTGGCCATTGTGCCCACAGACCAACCAGACAATTTCGTGGATTTTGCTCCTGGTGATGCAGAAACGGATCGGATTGCTGAATTTTTACTGGACTTCTTTGAACAAGAGATTGAACTTGGGCGCATGACTTACACGCTACGCCCCCTGCAGTCTGGTGTGGGCTCTGTTTCCAACGCTGTGTTGGCTGGGCTAAGTCGGTCCCGCTTTCACGACCTCCTAATGTACTCAGAGGTCTTGCAGGACGGAGTGTTTGACCTCTTGGATAGTGGCAAATTGAATTTTGCTTCGGCGACGGCTATTTCTCTGTCCCCCAGAAGAGGCATAGAAGTGATGAAAAAACTTGATGAATATCGGGATCGTCTGATTTTAAGGCCCCAGGAGATCTCGAACCACCCGCAGTTAATTCGTCAACTGGGGATTATTGCTATGAACACCGCGCTGGAAGCAGACATTTACGGCAACGTCAACTCTACACATGTGATGGGAACCCACATTATGAACGGCATCGGCGGCTCAGGGGACTTTGCGCGCAACGCGTATCTGTCAATTTTCGTGACCAAGTCGACCGCAAAAGGTGGCAAGATTTCTTCCATCGTGCCTATGGCTTCGCACGTAGACCACACGGAACACGACGTGGAGATTCTTGTTACGGAACAGGGATTGGCAGATTTGCGGGGGCTGGCACCGCGGGAGAGAGCGGAAATTATCATTGAAAAATGCGCACACCCTAGTTTTCAACCCGCTTTACGCGATTATTACGAGGCGGCTCTAAAGGGGGGTGGGCAAACACCGCATGTGTTGGAGAAGGCCCTTTCCTGGCATGCCCGTTACAAAGAAACCGGGAGTATGCTCTGAAAAAAGTTATCCCCCAATAGACCAAAAATCCGCGAATTTTTCTAGGAACGTTAATTAGAATCATTTTCTACGGTGATCAACGAGAAGTAATTAGTGAATCAGTAATTAGTGGATTGTTACTATCATGAGCTTTACAAATTCAGGGCATTCATGGCAGCCGGCAGGTTGTCACGAATGCCCATTGTGGAATTGATGTGAACAATTATTTAAAATTGTGAGTTTTCACTGTCGGTGTTGTCTGGGCGGCTGAATGCTAAAAGCAGTAGTGCGAATAGGCCTAACAGTCCAGACAGCCAGAGATCTCCCTTGCTTCCACCCACAAAGAGGACAATTAAGGCCAGAACATTGAGCACAAGTGTTAAGGCAGACACAGCAACAGACCCCGTGTGCACTAATCGACGCCATAAGAGGATATCCAACAAAATTGTGACTTCTACCAAAAGGATTCCCGGATGTGTCATCCAACCACTCAACAACAGCGTAACCACAAGAGCAATTACAAACAGGACTTCAACTCGAAACCTCCGCCACAAAAGGGGTAGGGTCCCCTTCATATCACTACCCATTCGCGTCCACCCCCATTCGTTTACACGAGCTCTTTGCCATTTCATAATGGTGCACCCCCCACTCATTCACATAGTATGGCCGCGCCACCCCCGTTCTTAGACCTTGTTCCAGTGGAACGGCAAGTTCCGTGTTTACAAGCAATTCTCAATTTGAAGTGAGTAGCATCTTTTGCCTTTATTGTATCGGAGAATCCATGGAGTACACAATGCAATTCGACAAAATTCAACACCGCAGATTTATAAACAGTGATATGATGGGTCGTGAAAGCGTTATCGACATCGAAGAGGGGAGTGCGATTTGGTGAATTCAATACAAATGAAAGATTGCCGTAATTATATTGGCGGACAGTGGGTGCCGCCCGTGGGGGGGCAATTTCGAGACAATGTGAACCCAGCCAACGGCAAGGTATTGGGGAGGGTTCCCTTGTCCACAGCGGAAGATGTCAACGCGGCTGTGGAGGCTGCCCATACGGCCTACAAGAAGTGGCGCTTGGTTCCTGCACCGCAACGAGGGGAAATTCTCTACCGTGTGGGGACGCTGCTTAAAGAACGAAAAGAGGACCTGGCTCGTATTTTGACTTTAGAAATGGGCAAAGTTTTGGAAGAGTCTAGGGGGGAGGTTCAAGAGGCCATTGATATGTCTTTTTACATGGCTGGCGAGGGGAGACGTCTGTTTGGGCAAACGACGCCTTCAGAACTTCCCAATAAGATGGCAATGAGTGTGAGAGAGTCAATTGGGGTAGTGGGGTTGATTACCCCCTGGAATTTTCCTATTGCGATTGCCTCATGGAAATCTCTCCCTGCCCTGGTTGCCGGAAACACGGTGATTTGGAAACCGGCAACAGAAACTCCCCTAATGGCGCAGGAGTTTGTAAAAATCTATGAGGAAGCAGGACTACCCGCTGGCTGTGTCAACCTGGTTTATGGGTCAGGCACAGAGGTGGGGGATGCCATGGTGGGGCACCCGGGAATCCGGGTCATTTCTTTCACGGGTTCTACTGAGGTGGGACGTTCCATTGCAATCAAGGGGGGGACCATGCTTAAGCGCGTTTCTCTAGAAATGGGTGGGAAGAATGCAGTCCTTGTTATGGAAGACGCCAACCTGCCCTTGGCCGTGGATGCCATTTTGTGGGGAGCCTATGGCACCAGTGGACAGCGATGCACGGCCACCAGCCGAGTGATTGTGCACCGGGCAGTACAACAGGATCTCGAGGAAATGTTAACGGAACGCATTCGTCAGCTCACTTTAGGCGATGGATTGGCGGAAGATGTCAAGGTGGGTCCCATCATTAACGGAACGAGTTTGGATAAAATCGATAGTTATGTTCAAATTGGGAAACAGGAGGGCGCGCGGCTGGTTATTGGGGGGCATCGTTACATACACCCGGACTTTCCCGCCGGCCACTATTACGAACCTACCCTGTTCAGTGATGTGACATCGAAGATGCGGATTGCTGAAGAAGAAATTTTCGGCCCAGTCATTTCTCTAATTCCAGTGGATAGTCTGGAGGAAGCCATTGCTGTGAACAACCAAGTGTCCTATGGTCTGTCCACAGGGATCTTTACGCAGGATGTCAACCGGGTCTTTACCGCCATTCGCGATATTGACACCGGCATCGTCTATATTAATGCGGGAACTACTGGTGCTGAAATTCACCTGCCTTTTGGGGGTAGCAAAGGAACCGGCAACGGTCATCGGGATTCTGGGCAGGCGGCCTTGGATGTGTTTACGGAATGGAAGGCCATCTATGTGGATTATTCAGGTACCCTACAGAGGGCGCAGATTGATGTGGCCCAGTCCTAACCTGCCTGTTCGGAAACGCACTTATAACATTCTGTGTGGCCGAACCATTTCGATAAAACGTGTGTAAAGGTCTCTAACTAACAGGGCCCACCTTGTGTATCCCCACGAGGTGGGTTATTTTTTTATGTTGCCTGTAGATGTTTGATTGAAGGGAATCGAACTGCTGTAGGAATGGGTAAACGAAATAGCAAACTTTAAGAATGGTTGTAATATTTCTTACAATTGTTCGACAACGAGGGGATTGTAACCCCTGTTTCGACAAATCTCGATGGCAGGTTGCTTGAATATTTGTTACAATACTAATGGGAACAAAATTCACAGAAAAGGATGTAGATTCTGATGAACGATATTTTTGTAGTATGGTATTCTAAGGGAAGCGGTTGGAACGCAAGTGAACCCATGAGCCGAGACCGGGCAGAGGCTTATGCAGCCAACTTGGAAGCGGAAGGGTACAAAACTCGCTTGCATCAACGGATCCCTTTGCGAAATGAGGACTTTATTGAAGGTTAATCTATGTGGACCCATCCATTACGGGGGGCGGGAGTATACTGCGTAATTCCGTTTGTCGTCCGGTGCAACCGAATGCACCGTGGCCTGAGCAAAAGAAAACTCTGACCTGTCTGACGGATATGGACCAGGCCCGCCATCCGACCACCCCCAGATCACTTATTCTGAAAAAGGTTGCTCCTCTTTAAAGTGGTCTTGAATAGTTTTACGCAGGGCAAACGCATTAATCACCACCTGATTATTGTCGCTCCCCAAGACATCGTCGTGCAGGGTTTCGCTGGTGCCGGGGATTTGGTAATAATGGATCTGCTGTTCTGGGTGAAAATCTTCCCCTGCCCCTAAAGCAAGGCTGAGCATGTCCCATTTGGACAGGTTGGTGGCCACCAAAAAATTCGGCAGGGTCTCATAAAATGCAGGCAACCGCAGTAGGTTGCGTGGGTTGAGGGTTGCCCGTGCCATGCCAATCAGGGCTTGACCCTGTAGCTGTTGGCGGCCATAATCCGTGCCGGGAACAGAGTCTCGCTCATGGACAACCTCTGTCACTGCCTGCCCATCTAAAAAGTGCTTTCCTTTGGCAAAGCGCTTTCCGACCCAATGGGGATTCCAGGGGTGTGTTAAGGTAACATTGAACGGTAATTCCATTTCAATACCTCCGATGGCATTGACAATTTTCTGCAATCCCGTGTAATTGGTCTCGACATAGTAGTCAATGGGAATCCCGGTTAATCTGCTAACTGATTGAACCGCATCCACAATGCCCTGTTGGGGTCCACGGAGAATTTGCTGAATATACTGAACACTAGTCAACTTCGTGTAACCCGCACCAGGCAGTCGGATCCGCGTATCTCGGGGAATGCTCAATAAGGAGTACTGGTGAGAGTTCAAATTGGCGTGGATTAGCACCATGGAATCCGAGTGTCCAGCGGTTTCACCAGGTCGTTGATCTGATCCAATGAGTAGAATGTTGACAATTCCCTGGCGGGGGGGCACCTGGACTTTTTCGGGGGACACAGGCGGATTCGATGGCATGGGCAGACCGACTGGCTGTAGGCTTTCAAAGTGTCGACTGGGTTGCAAACGAGTCCAACCATAGCCCAAAATAGACAGGCTCAAGACCAGCGTCCCCAGGAAAGCTCCCAATAACCTGTGGTGCTGTCGATGTGTGTTTTTTTTGGCGTCCCAATTGGCCTGTTGGGGGGTGGAAGTCTTTTGTGTATGGCGACGCAGCATTTCTGGCAGCCTCCTTTTCACCTTCCATAGTGTAACCAAGATCAGGAATAGATTTTCCTAGCTGAATGGGCGATGTGAACTTTACCATCAATGGGTTCATCCTTTTATGTGCAAGGGGTTAGGTATGGTATATAGTGATATAGACAAGGCATAGAGATTAGGGAACTGTTAGAGTGGCTCTTAAAATACAGAAATTAGCAGCGAGGTGTTTGTTCGCTTATGGTGTTTCGGCGCATGTCAAAAGGAATGATAAGCGAATTGCTGGTCACCGTCCTGTTGGTGGCAGCTGGCGCAGGGACGGGGTTGACAATTTTCGCGGACACCATGTCTCCACAATCCAACCTGGCAAACTTATCGTTGACTTCAAACCCGGTGGGTCAGGTGGGGGGCGATCAAACAGGATCAACGACGGGAAGTGGATTGGCGTTGTCACCTCCGTCTGCTTCTGCCCAAGCGACGTACTCTGTTTCAACTCGTAAAACGACAGACTTAGATCTACTTTTTTTTGCTGATTTGGCTTACGGAAATTGGGACAATTTAACTGGTGATACGATTGCTCAACTGGCCGCTTTGCCGGCACAAAGCAATCCTTTCGATAATCGACCCTCACTACATGCAGTGGTTATCAACCTTCCCTCTCCACAACAGGACTTGCAAGAAGAGGGAAATTGGCGCGTCATCGATTGGCAAAATGCAGTAACTACGACGGGCTTTTACGGTGTTGCTTTCCAAAATGTGAATACAAAGGAAATCGTGATAGCGTTTCGTGGCTCCAGTAATACCCAGGACTATGTCTATGACTTGAGTACCATTGCGTTACACATTTCGGCCGATGGGGGCGCCCAGTTGTCACAGGCGCGAGAATTAGTGAGCCGAGTTATTACGAATCATCCGGGGGCCCAGGTTTTGCTTACAGGCCACTCTTTAGGCGGGTGGTTGGCTGAACGGGTTGCACTGGATTTGCACGAACACAATCTGCCCATTAGTGTGCCCTATGCGTTTTTGGGTGCTGCAACGTTTAATGCCCCAGGTTTCCAAAATGGGGACTATGTCACTAATCAGGAGTGGCAAAACAATCTTAAGGGCTTGTATGATGGCCTCATTACCAACTATGCAATTACTGAAGACGTATTTGGGGACTGGGAAACCCCATTAGGGTCTCCCCGCATCTTTATGGCCTATACGGGTCACTTTGGCAGTGCCTTAAATCCCTTGGCAACCCACCGGGTTGAAAACTTTTTTTATACCCCTTATTTTAAGCATCTTTCCCAATTGGAGTTTGGTTCTTCTAATTAATGGAGGAGGTGACTGGGTCATCGGCCACCTGTTTGGGGGATTGATGGGTGCCGTGATTCTGGGCATTCTGTATGGATTATTTATTTTGCCGACGCAATGGCTAAAAATTGAACGAATTTCCTATTCCCTGGGGCTTCATCAAACGGTTTTACAAATCAGTGATTTGCACGTGGAAAAGTTGCGGGTGTCGCCAGCCCTGTTGAAAAAGGTGCTACAGCAGGAGGCTATTGACTACGTGTTTTTAACGGGGGATTTTTGTGATCAGGCACGATCTGTGTCGCGACTGCAACCCTACTTGACCGTTCTCCAAGAAAGTTCGATTCCTGTTTTTGCCGTCCTGGGCAATCATGATTACCGGGTGCGTCCCCTGGGAGTTTTATTAGATCAGCTAGCAGCCAATGGAATCTTTGTGTTGCGCAACACCTGCGTGCGGTTGCCTGGGTTTCAACTTGTTGGTATTGATGACTTGCGGACCCGCCACGCGGATGTCAAACTGTCGTATACTCAGGTGGACAGAACGATGATTACCCTTGTTTTGACGCATGACCCAAACCTGGTACTCAGTATGAATGAGGAATTTGATTACTTACTGGCCGGTCATCTACACGGTCGACAGTTCAATGTGCCAGGACTATTTTTGTTGAAGCCGATGGGACCTTTGCCCCGCAGCGGAATTTATGCTGGCTTGCACCGTCATGGCAGGGGGGCTTATTACATATCTAAGGGGTTGGGACAGGCGGGCATTAACGCGCGACTGTTTGTGCGCAGTGAGGTCACACTTCATTACCTGTAACCTAGGGGACTGGAAAAGGAGTTGTTGGACATGGAGATTATCGCGGGCGGCATCACGGCGGCAAAGGGGTTTCTGGCAGTGGGTGGGGAGGCGGGTATCAAACCAAACGGAAAAGATCTGGCAATGGTGGTGTGCCAAGTACCTGCACGGGTGGCGGCGGTGTTTACCACGAACCGAGTGCAGGCAGCACCTGTGATGTGGTCGCGGCGAATTGTTTTGGAGGGAAAACCTGTGCGGGCGGTGGTCATCAACAGTGGGAATGCCAATGCTAGTACGGGCAGCACCGGCTTAGAGCATGCCATCGCTATGGCGGAAACTGCAGCACAGGTGATTGGCGTCGATGCACGGGAAGTTTTGGTGGCTTCCACTGGAGTTATCGGTGTGCCGTTGCCAATCGAGCGGATTACCAAGGGGATTGTTACGTTGTTCCCCCAACTAGCCGCGGGCATAGAAGCGGGAGACAGTGCTGCGCAAGCCATCCGGACGACAGACACCGTTTCTAAACAGGCAGCCGTGCGGGTGGAAGTGGATGGCCATTGGGTGACAATTGGAGGGATGGCGAAAGGTTCGGGGATGATTCATCCTAATATGGCCACGCTATTGGGGTTTATTACCACAGATGCTGCTATTTCTAAGGAACTACTGGAACGGGCCCTGCGCTCTAGCGTGGCGGATAGTTTTCACATGATTTCTGTCGATGGGGACACTAGCACCAATGATACAGTGGCAGTATTGGCCAATGGCCTGGCCCAAAACCCAGAAATCACGCAGGTGGGTGTGGCCTATGACCGTTTTGCCGCTGCCTTACATGCGGTCAGCCTGTCATTGGCAAAGCAAATTATTCGAGACGGGGAGGGTGCCACAAAACTTGTAGAGGTGCGGGTTGCGGGAGCGCTTTCTGGGCAGGCGGCTCGTGTGTTGGCGAAATCCGTGATTACCTCCACACTTGTGAAGACGGCCCTATTCGGGGAAGACGCCAATTGGGGTCGCGTATTGGCAGCGTTGGGATATAGCGGTGCCGAGTTTAATCCAGCGGGTGTCAGCATTCGCTTTGTCAGTGATGCGGGCGAAGTTCGAGTCATGGACGAAGGAGAACCAGTTTGGTTTGACGAGGACCTGGCCCGCCAGGTGCTGCACCCGGCGGAGGTCCTTATTGAGGTGCAACTGGCCGATGGTCCAGGCCAGGCCACAGCTTGGGGTTGCGATTTGAGTTATGAGTATGTGAAGATTAATGGTGAATATCGCAGTTGAGCGCGGGTAGGGTATGTGTGCAGGGGGAGTAGTGTGTCGGCAGGTTGCAGGGACATGGCGTGCAATAGGTTGGCAAATAACTGCGCCGTTGTTACGGGCCCCACTCCGCCAGGGGTGGGGGTGCAGGCGTGCACCTTAGCGGCCGCCGCAGGATGAGCGTCGCCGCATAAGCGACCTTGGCTGTCTTGACTCATCCCGATGTCAATCAGAACAGTCTCCGGTCGTACCCATTCGGGCTGCAGTAAATGCGCCTTCCCTGCAGCCGAGATGACAATTTCTGCGTCTTCCACATACGGCTTTAAGTCTTGTGTGGCAACGTGACAAACAGATACTGTGGCCTGTGCCTGTAATAGTTGATGCAACAGGGGCAGACCCACTGTGCGACCGGAACCAATCAGGGTGACGCGGCGACCCTGCAACGAGTATCCATAGTGATGCAACAGGCGCAAACATGCCTGTGGGGTGGCTGGATATACGCCGGGGGTTCCCATCATGTTGGCCCACTGATTGGCAGGGTGGAGCCCATCCACGTCCTTGTCTGGGCGGATGGCCGTGGCCACACGACTTGCGTCCAAGGGGACAGGTAGAGGGAGTTCCACCATGATTCCATGCACCTGTGGACTGCGGTTTAGTACTTCAATTGCTTGAATTAGTTGTCGCTCAGAGGTGTCTGCAGGCAGCTGCAGTAATTCAAAATCAATTCCCAGCTTGTGGGCTGTTTTGGATTTTGATTGGGCATAGGTGGCTGAAGCTGGGTCAGAACCCACCAAGAGAGTGACAATTTTCGGCGCGACCCCTTTAAACTTCCAGTCCTGTACAGCTTTGCGTATCTGACCGTACAGTGTCGTTGCGACGGGTTTCCCTACCAGTTGATGTGTCATGTGCAGTTTAAACCTCCTTTGGCCTCACGGGGTTCCGGCTGTTCTTGACAGCACGGGGAACAAAACGCGGCGAGGAGGCTGTGGGCACGGTGCCTGCGACAATCAGTCGGCTGCACACAAAAAAGCCACCCAGACCTCGCTACTGCGATGGCCCAGGCGGTCGGCACAAATTAAACACCGTACTCCCTTGTGGTTTCCCACGGATCCGCCAGTCATGCGGTGCAACGCGCGTTCATTCTGTTGATGGTGTTAGCATAACAGGGGCAATCGGGGAGGTCAAGGGGGCGTTTTAACGAGTTTGTGCGTATCTCCAGGAAAGAAGGTATACTAAGTGCGGTCCCGTACTTTAGGGCCGTTTCAAGAGGCCTGTGATAAAAAGACAGGAAACAATCTTTGGGAGGAATGTTTTTTGCAACACAAGCGATACCTAACCTCGGCCGTAGCCGTATTTTTATCATTGGGGATTTTGTCGGGATGTGGGTCTGCAGCTAATTCGACGAATTCTACAACTGCGAATACTGCATCCGTGGGCACCGCCAGTAGCGGCACTCAAAACACAACTTCGTCCATCATTCCTGTCAGCAGTCAGCCCATCCCTTCTGCACCACAGTACAGTGGACCGGTGGTTGTCACATACTCTGGCGGTTCCATCCATAAGCAGGAGTTGGATACTCAGTATAACCTGCAAGTGGTTTTCCCTGGGTTACAACAGCAGGAAAGTATGAAAAGCTTCGTGACTTACTATGTGGTTTGGTACAAGTACTTGCTTGGACAGGCGCAAAAGGATACGTCCATCAAGGTGGACCCTACGCAAGCCAGGCAGGCGGCTAACACGATGTTGCAGCAGCTGATTGGACACCCTTATGCCACCGCCAATGATGCACTAAGCAAGCTGAAATCTCTGGGGTTGTCGACAGAGGACTTGGTGCGATTGTCTGCACAACAGTCTCAATTAGAACAGTACCTAAATAAGCAATTGCAGACATCAACGGTGTCTGATGCCCAAATGCAAAGCTATTACAGCCAGCACAAAAGCGATTACCTGCAGGTTACGGTGCAACACATTTTGGTGTCTTCCCTGAGCCAGGCTCAAAGTATTGAGGCCCAGTTGAAAAAAGGCGCAAATTTCACGCAACTCGCGGACAAGTACTCGCAAGACCCCGCTGTCAAACAGAACCACGGCAAGTATGTCGACCAAATGGCCAGTTCCTTTGTTCCCACTTTTGCCAAAGCTGTGGAAACACTGCCTATTGGGGAAATCAGTAGCCCCGTGAAAACCCAGTTTGGCTATCACATCATCAAGGTAGACCAGCGGACACAACTGTCGTTTACACAGGTGAAATCGCAAATTCAACAGCAGCTGTTGACACAGGTTCGCAACAGCAAAGAGCAATCAATTTACAACAGTGCCATCGCGGCTGCCAAGGTAAGAATTATAGTTCCTGACAGTCAACTATAAGTGTGTGTCCGGAAAGGGGGCTGGTCAGACCCAAGCAGTTGGGGCCACGTTTGACCCGCACAGTTTCGGACACCCTATGGGCACATGTG
>QXHL01000054.1 GCA_003584005.1 Alicyclobacillaceae bacterium I2511
CAATCACTTTGGGGTGACGATGTCCCTGATTCAATGCGGAATAGGAACTCAACATGTCCATATAGCGATGTCCATGGACATCCTCCACCCAGACTCCTTCCCCATTAGTGAGGACAACAGGCAAGGGAGAATAGTTTTTGGCCCCATATTGTGCTTCCAGTTGCATGGCATGTTCAGACATGATGGCGGACCTCCTTATTTATTGGTGCGTGAAGAAAATGCAATTTATAAAACAAGCAAAATACATGCCAGAGAGGGAATATCAATAACAGTAAGGCTTCTCACACTCTGTCAGGGAAATCCTCTAGTTAATATTCAATTAGTATGCAAATTTTCTTTGCATCTGAGAGTATCAATGCGTTCTTATTGCATTATGTTTGTCAGACCCACTTTAATCGTTCTGCTAAATCTTCTTCACCATGATCCAGAACAAAGAGACCGTTGTAGTCCATGGACAACTAGAGGTCCTTGAAATTGCCCGTCCCTTGACAAATTTTTAAAACAAAAAAAATGAATGCAAATTTTTTTTGCAGGTGAAAGGATTTTTTTCATTTTTGAATTTGTTTGATTGCACAAAATGAAATTTTAAAAAGTATCCTCGAATTAATTCTTGACTAGATTTTCTAATACTCACGAGAAGCTCATTTTACAATGTGTCCAGCGCACTTTCGTTGGCACAAAAATTGCTTGACACATCTTAATTGTTTTTTAGAGATGACGGGTATAACTAAGGAGGAAACGAAGAAAAAAGAATTAAAAAAACCGCTTATATAACAAACTCTGAAAACTATCAAAAGGAGTGGGAATATGGAAACAAATACCAATAAACGCTTAGTCGCAGGAGCAAACATGCCAGCACTGGACGACAATGTGTTTACTAACACCCAAGAAGCGGTCTATCAATCCTTGTTACGCTTGGGATATTCTGAATCCGTTTATGACGTTCTGAAAGAACCTCTGCGAGTATTATCCGTGAGAATTCCCGTCCGTATGGATGACGGCCATGTAGAGGTGTTCACGGGATACCGCGCACAGCATAATGACGCCATTGGCCCCATGAAAGGAGGAATTCGTTTTCATCCCAATGTCTCCTTAGACGAAGTGAAAGCTCTATCCATTTGGATGAGCCTCAAGTGTGGCATTTTCAACTTGCCCTACGGGGGTGCAAAGGGGGGAATTATTTGTGATCCCCGTACCATGTCTTTGGGAGAACAGGAACGACTGGCCCGAGGGTATGTCCGTGCCATCAGCCAAATTGTTGGACCCGCCAAAGACATTCCTGCTCCGGATGTTTATACAAACCCACAAATCATGGCGTGGATGTATGATGAATACAGTCGCATTCGCGAGTACGATTCGCCCGGATTCATTACAGGCAAGCCCATTGTACTGGGGGGGTCACAGGGACGAAATCAATCCACCGCGCTAGGCGTATGTTTCTGTGCTCGTGAGGCGGCGGCAACCCAAGGAAGCTCATTGCAGGACTTGAGAGTGATGATTCAAGGTTTTGGAAACGCTGGAAGCAACACAGCGATGTTACTTCATGAGATGGGTGTAAAAATTATTGGTATCAGTGACGCCGGCGGAGGTATTTACGATGAAAATGGGTTAAACGTTCAGGAACTGTTGGACAAACGGGACTCCTTTGGCATGGTGACAAATAATTACTCCCATGTCATGTCCAACGAGGAATTTTTAGTGCAACCTTGTGATATTTTGATCCCCGCCGCATTAGAGAACCAAATTACTGAAAAAAATGCAGCCCAGATTCAGGCTTCTATTATTGTCGAAGCAGCAAACGGACCCACTACACCAGAAGCAGATGAAATTCTCCAAAAGAAGGGCATATTGCTCATCCCTGACGTGGTAGGAAATGCAGGGGGTGTAACGGTCTCCTATTTTGAATGGGTACAAAACAATCAAGGCATGTACTGGACTGAGCAAGAAGTCAACGAACGCCTAGAGATCCTAATGGTAAATTCTGTGCAAAACATTTTGCAAACAGCTAAACAGTATCAGGTGTCCACCCGATTGGCCGCTTATATGGTCGGCATTAAGCCTTTTGCCGAGGCTATTCGCTGGCGCGGATGGGTGTAAAAGTATTCAATTTTGTTACTAATTTAGCTAGAGGCCGATTCCAACGGTACCGAATTCCAATCTGGATTGTGTGAGGTCATAGGACAAGATGTTAAGTCGAACGAACTTAGCGTTGAATCGCTAGATCCGCATCTGGATATGCCACCATATCTGCATAAAACGTGATGGGTTCGTTGGGTTGGCCTAGTTGTGGCGGACGTTTCTTGCGGTGAACTTCTTTCTTCGCATCCAACATTGCTAAATGACCGACGAAAAACTCCATGTAAAACACAATCGTCTGGTTATATAAGGTTTGTGTCGTCAAGATGGCTTGCCGTTTGACGGCGTTGAGTTCTTTATGGATCCCAATTTTCACTGTTTTCATCACCATTGTCACATGTCACACCCCCTTCCATCTGGTTGATGAGCTGTTTTGTCTTTTGCCGAAACGCTTGTGAACGTTTCCCAATATAAGCGTCGATTTGTAGGTGAGCGTGTTTCGAATTCCTCCTTCTTTCTGCCACCTGCGAATGGTTTGGGGTGTGACACCGAGTAGTTTAGCCACCTTACCAACAGGTAAAAATTCTTCGGTTTCCATAATCACATTATACTATATTCAATGAAGATTATATACATTGTTTTAACATACTGAGATGTATGCTTGATTTTCGTATCCTCCATATTTACATTTTAATTGGGGGGTTGCATTCATGACACTCAGCAAAGTGACGCGAAACGGCCAAGTCACAATTCCTAAATCCATCCGGGACGAATTACATCTTGAAGAAGGCGACTACGTAGAAGTAGTTCGCGGCCAAGATGGTATCTTATTGCGCCCAAAGAAAGTAAAGCTAATTGATCCTGACCAGGCGTATTACTGGTCAGGATCATGGCAAGAACATGAACGGCAGGCAGATGAGGACATCAAGGAAGGACGCGTCCATCGAATCTGTTACTTCTTGGACATCCATTTGCTCAACACCTGATTGACCGCCGATTCCGTGCCCCCGTTTTGTGGTGGTCTCCGCCTACAGGGGTCCCGCCAACAAAACGCGGATTTACAACGCTAGAATTGCCAATTAACGGATATCAAAAATAGGGGCCGCTAAGATCCCAAATTGAAGCTAGTTCATTTAAACACAACAGGCAATAACCTTACCGCGCTATCTCCAAAGTCAATTCCAAAACCAATTAAGGTGAGTCCCGCCACAACTGATAACCACTTCATGAATCTTTGGCCGGTAAACTTGCGGCCAAAATGTACGGAAGTAGCCACAGTCAGATCCCATAGTGCAATCCCAATAAAGATTGCACTGCTGTGTAATAATGCTTGTTCTCTTCCAACCTTACCTAAAGTCGCAGTTAGGACGGAGCCATAAATCCCAATCCAAAAGATGATGTTGAGCGGGTTTGAAATTGCCATCAGGAATCCCGAAAAATAGCCTTTCATCCCGTTGCTCTTACCCTCATCCTCTGCAATTTCAACGTCTTTAAAGCCTTCTCGAATACTTTCGTATCCGATAAACACCAAAATCAAGCAGCCTAAAGACCACATGATCAGCTTTACCACAAGGGTTGTAAGAAAAGCCAACAATCCAAAGTAGACGATAAACATCAGTACAATATCGGCGGACATCCCACCTAGCCCTACTGGCCAGAAACTCCAAAACCCCTTTCTAATGCCTCGCTTTATCATTTCAACATTGATTGGTCCGATGGGGATTGAAAGGGATAAGCCCAACACGATATATCCTAAAAGACTACCGAACATCGGTCATTTTTCCCTTCACGTATTATATTTCTGGATTCTTACCTTTTTTTGGTATCCCCAGTGATATCATCGAGGACGCCTCTGGGTTGCATTGTAATTTCTAGGCCATGAGCTGTGTACCGACTCTTTCGTGCTCTTTGATATCCTCCCCACGGATAAATTCGGGGGATTCCAACTATTGCTAGTTGGCTTTCCTGCTTCGTTGAAGCTTGCCTTCTCGTTGACTTTTCAGCTTTCGAGCGGGTCTTACGGCCTCTCCACAGGCTAACACCGCAAGCCCGGCGGCTAAGATGTTGTGCGGCGTTGATGTCACGATCATGCGTTTCCCCGCAGTTTGGACACGTCCATTTGCGGATATTGAGAGGCATCTTCGGCACGATGTGGCCGCAATCGTAGCAACGCTTACTAGAGGGGTAGAACTTGTCAATTTTCACCACCGTTCTCCCGTACCACGTTGCTTTGTATTCGAGTTGCCTGACAAGTTCCCCCCAGCCGACATCGGCAATGGACTTTGCCAGGGGATGATTTTGAATCATGTTCTTGACCTGTAAACTCTCCAAACTGATGATTTGGTTCTCGCGAATCAGTCTGGTAATGAGCTTGTGCAAGAAGTCTTGACGGCGGTCTGCAATCTTGGCGTGAATCTTCGCGACTTTCACTCTTGCCTTGTCGCAATTCTTGTTGCAAAGCCACACTAGACACTTCGTTGAGCCAGACAGTTTCCGGTTGTTGCTTTAGTATCGTCAGCTTGGCAGATAGATCCTTGTAATAGAGGCGTTTGCCCTCGTTGTAGTAGGCATCTGTTTTCGCCTTCAGTGCCCAGGTGTAGACATAGCGAATACACCCGAAAGTTCGGGAGAGCAATTGCGCTTGTTCTGCTGTCGGGTAGAAGCGAAACCGATACGCTTTGGATGTTTTCATAGTTAAATTATAGAAAACTGCGTGTAAATAGAAAATATTCGCCTAACGGCGAGCGCCTTAGTTCCCTATTGCTGAAGCAAAGGGTTTTACGGCGCATTTGATAAATCGTAATGCGGCCATCGAGCGCGGCTTCGGCAAGCGTCTTCAATTGGCCTGTATGGAAGGAAAAGTTCTTGTTGATCCTCTTCTCCAAATCTGGTTCCGCATGGTGTCACTTCAACTCATAGGAATCAGCTATTTCTTCGATTATTCTTCAGACATAAGGAAAGTTGAGGTTCAAGCGGACGGCACACAATCTCAATAATAGGAGTCGAGCTCACGTTACCCAACCTGACCACTGGACATAGCATAATCGCGAGTCATGTGTGTTACAAGTTCAATGCACATGCAAAACCTTTGCTTTTGGTATAGTTTATTTCCACAGTACTATATTGTACAAGGTTAATTACAGGTATAGAAAAACATCATATGCCCATGATTTCAGCCAGAGATTTTGCGGCACAATTTGTAATCCCTGTGCCCGCAATGAAAGCTGGATTTCATTACGGATACAATACGTTAGTACAAGGCTCTCCTAAAACGCTCCAGAACACCAGAAAAATCGCTTTCAGTCATTCTCCCCAACTGGCGAGTGATGATGGCCTCTTCAAGACCAAACACCTTGCTCACGCGGACGACTGAAGGAAATAAAAGTGAGGCTTGTCGCCAATCCTTCACCATGACATCCCACGAGTCGCGTGCTTCGTGCGACGTAATCATTAACCCGATGTACTCTCCGCGATCACGGTGCAACGATTCACTTGATACGATGAGAACGGGTCTTTTCTTCCTGCTGGTCAAGTCGGAAAACGGAAAAACGGTGAGGACGATGTCCCCCGCCTTATAGGTCATTGTAGGCATCGTCCTTTGAATTATCCCATTCATGCAATGAATGCTGAAGAATTTGACGGTAAAAATCCTCAGCCTCAAGCTTCTCTATCATATCCCGCTTCTCCTCGTCAGACAGCCTCTTGAATTCCTCCACAAGTCGATTGACAGTCTCACTCATAAAACTGCCTCCTCGGAACACGATTGATGTAAGCACATTATATAACGACAATCCCCTACTTACACAGAGCAAACTCAGTTTTTTCACAATGGTGGGTCATGGATTGTATGGGGCAAGCGATTCGTGTCAAGTCTAAACCACGACGAGCTATTTGCGATGTTTGGGAAACCTTGTCAGACAAGGGCTCAGAGTCTAAGGGGAAAAATTACAGCCAAATTGGAAAGGAACTGAACCTCTCTCGAATCCCTCTTCGCTCTTATGCCCGGATGTCTGTGCCTCCGAATCAGGGACGACAAGGCACGCATCGCAAAATTGCTCCGTTTCTCTCCTACTTAAAACAACGTTGGGAGGCAGGAAGCCAGAATGTCAAACATTTGTTGGAAGAAATACGCACCCTTCCGACTTTGACTGTGTTTGAGTGGACACGCCAGTAGCTCAAGGGGAAGGAGAATTTGGGTCCAGAAGATCAGCAACAAGTAACCCAGTGGCTGGAAAGAGACTCCTCTGTAGCGCAGGCATACTCGCTGACTCAGGAATTTCTCAAGGCCATTCATCGACATGAACCTGCACGATTGCAACAATGGCTGGCGGAGGCAGCGGTCCACAGCTTAAAGACCGTCAAGCGACAGATGTTTGGTCGGGGAAAATTGGATCTGCTACGAAAACGCTACTTGGCCCTGGCAGAACGTCGTCATTGGTACAAACGAACCCAACAACCGTCCTCAGAGCTCGTGCAGGTTTTAAGCGAGGTCCCGTGACGAATACAGCAACCACCAACACGGCAAAAAATACAACTAAACCAGTATCCAGACAAGTTGGTACAGAGAGTACATCGACCGTTTCCATCACCAAACCGTCAGCAAAAGGGACATCTGCATTCATTATTCCGTCTATAAAGTCTCTTACTATTGAAGCAGATACGGCGGCTGGAACCGTATGGTCGCCAATTAACCAACAATCAACCAATTCAAAGGTATCCTCTTTGCTTAAAAACGGATCAGTGACTACCGTTCAAATGCCCAAACAGCCTGTAGGACTACAGTTCAATGCAAATATAAGTCCCTCGCGATTGAACATTGTCACGAGAACCGAAGGACAAATCAGCATCTACCCAGCGTTTTACATCGTCAAAGGAATTGTGGATCAAAACGGAAATCAATTATATAGTGTTAAGTTTGTACCAAATGTGATTGAAGTCAATCAGCAGGGCAATGTGACCTATCTCAGCGATAAGCCCTTATACATCTGGCTCAATAATAACCAGTGGAAGGAAGATTTTAGTTCAAGCGTCAATCAACAATTACATCACAATTAAATGCGATTTATAGATAGCAAAAATGAGAACTCCATGGTATAAGGGTTCGCGTTTTAGGACAAACGGTTAGTTTAATAACCATTGATTCTTCGTAGACAAGATGATCGCCGAAACATATTTCCTGATTGAGAATGATGAAAGGGATCAGGAATGTTGGATAAGTCCCATCTTTTTCGAACATGAACATGAGGACGGATATTTCGTTCGTGACTCAGATTTTGAGGAGTATGAGACTGGGTTAGGGAACGAATCCAAGATGCTCTTAGGTTGAAAGTGGGTTAATACATCTATGCATCCAGATGCGTTCGTTCCTCAAAGAATAGGTGCATACAAAGGTGTAGCCAAGGAGTTCTTTTATATATCCACAAAGAATTATGAAGAATATAAGAATATTTGCCCCGAAGCGTGGCACTCCATTTGTTTGAATGGCGATTTCCACACATGGAAGCAATGGAATTGAACTCCACAGTTTTCTAATTTCAATTTCGAAAATAAACATGAATATCTTTTGTATCTGAGCATGTAATCCACTCGAAACATCGAATCTGTGGCAATTACCGCCTGTCAGATGGTCGGCGCAAGCTTATCAAACATGATTCTATAGCCTCGAAAACCCGCACCGTTGCTGAACTTCTTCACGCTCGCTTCCCGCAGTTCTTTCCCTACACCTCTTATGTAACATTTTCCCAATTCTGATTTTGACATTTGTAAATTAACCTCTTTTGCAATTCTAACTATGTTCCCATCAAATAATTCTCTGACAAATTCCCCGCTTTTAGAGGTTGTCCGGAAAGGGGTCTGACCAGACCCCTTTCCGGACACACACTTTTAGTCTGGCAAGACTTTATTCTTGGCATAATAAATTTCAGGTAAAAAATCGGGAAAAGGGCTTGTAGGGCAAGGATTTCTCCGTTTTGCCTCACGCTCTTTTCCCGCTTGAATCAGGTTTTTAATATGTCTGGAACAGATGATTATTCGAGTTTGCGAGGGAATATTATGGGGCTACAAGTTTCTAATGAGCGACACTACGCACTCCACATGGGCTGTTTGAGGAAACATGTCCACCGGTTGCACCGCCTCGACAAGGTAGCCGCCGCGCACCAGTTCCACCAGGTCCCGCGCCAGCGTGGCCGGATTGCAGGATACGTAAATAATACGTTCGCTACGGGCGGCCACAAGCGCTGCCAACACCTCACGATGGCAGCCCTCGCGCGGCGGATCTAAGACTATCAAATCAAACTTTTCTCCGTGGGCAACTCTGCGGGGCAATTCTCGCTCCACAGAACCGGCCACAAACTCTGTATTTTGCAACCCATTGTGTGCAGCATTGCGCTGTGCATCCGCAACAGCGGCTGGGTTGCTCTCCACCCCCAGCACCTGTGCCCCCTGTAAGGCCAGGTATAGGCCAATGCTCCCTGTACCACAGTATGCGTCAAACACCCGCTGGCCGGGCAAAATCTGCGCCTGTTGGCGAACATAGCGGTACAGGCTGCGGGCCTGCTGGGTGTTGGTCTGAAAAAAGGATCGCGCAGAAATGAGCAATTCCAGACCGTCCATCACTTCCGTCAGAAAGGATTCGCCGGACAGCACTTCCACTGATTTCCCCCACATTGGACCGTGGGGTTGCGGTTGCACGGTGAAGGCTACCCCTGCCACACTTGGTAACAATGCTAGCGTCCGCACAGCCTGCTGCTGCGGCCGGGTGAGGGGGTTTCGTAAGCACAAAATCACCAACTGTCGGCCAGTGGTGTAAGATTCCCGGACAATCAAATGGTGTACCCCGCGGACTTCTCCCCCCAACATATCTGGCAATTGCCGCGTCACTGCCGCAACAGTGGCCTCCATCGCCGCAGATTCTAAGAAACAGGACGGGGTTTCAACCATCCGGTGGCTGTGTGCAGCAAAAAAACCAGACTTCAGCGTGGCAGTTTGCTCCTTATAGTGCAGGGGAACCTGTACCTGGTTACGGTAACGCCAGGGACGCTCCATGCCTAAAGTGTCGGCCACGGGCAATTCCGGCAGGTTCCCCACACGCCTCAAAGCAGCCTGTACGACATTTCGTTTATGGGTCAATTGTGCCCTATAGTCCATGTGCTGAAGCTGACAGCCGCCACACAAACCGAAAACTGAACACTCAGGAACTGCCCTAACGGTCCCCTCTTGCGGGCCTGCGTCCACATTCGCTCGCACAGAACTCGCCAGCGTTGCGCGGGCAAAGCGACGGGTGACAGATATCACCTGCACATCCGCCAATTCCCCGGGTAAAAGGCCGGGGACAAAAGTCACCAGGCCGTCGAGCAACACCACACCCTCGCCGTCATCGTTCAAGCGCAAAGCCGTTGCCGGGTAGACGTCCCCCACCTTTAGCGGACGCGCTACATTTTCCTTTGGCTGATTTTCTTCGTCCTGCTGCAAGCTCATTCCACGGCCTTTAGCGCATTGAGGCGATCCCGAAGCAGCTGATTCACCACGCCAGGATTGGCTTGCCCCTGTGTGGCCTTCATCAATTGTCCCACCAAAGCCCCGAGCGCCTTTTCCTTGCCCCCCAAAAAGTCTTGCACAGACTTTGGATTACTGGCAAGCACCGCATCCACCAACGGCAGGAGTGTAGACATATCGCTGATTTGTTCCATGCCCGCTTCGCGAATCACCGTCTTTGCGTCCTTCCCCGTTTCACACATGACCTTGAAAACGTCCTTGCCTTGCTTAATCGACACGCGATCCGCAGCAATGAAGGCAATCAGTTCCGCCAGTTCAACCGCTGCTACAGGCGTGGCGGCAATTCCCTCGCTACGACCGTTGAGGTAGCCCAGCAGGTCTCCCATCACCCAGTTGCTGGCTGATTTCGCGTCCGCCCCAGCTGCCACAACCGCCTCAAAGTATTCGCCAATGGCCAAGTCGCTGGTCAAAACTCCGGCGTCATATGCAGGCAACTGGTACTGACGAATGTACCTATCCCGCTTTTCCATGGGTAGCTCGGGGAGGGTGGCGCGCACCCGGGCCAACCAGGCGTCGTCTATGTGCAGTCCCACCAAGTCCGGTTCCGGGAAGTAACGGTAGTCGTGTGCCTCCTCTTTGGAACGCATTGTCAATGTCGTCTGGGAAACGTCGTCAAAGCGGCGCGTTTCTTGCACCACTTCTCCCCCAACAGCCAAAATCTCCCGTTGGCGCTGTTCTTCGTATTCCAACCCCTTTTGCACAAAGCGAAAGGAATTGATATTTTTCAGCTCTGTTTTCAGGCCAAACTCCTGCTGCCCCACGGGGCGCAGGGAAATGTTGGCGTCACAGCGCAGAGAACCCTCCTCCATGCGACAGTCGGACACGTCACAGTAGTGCATCATCTCCCGAATTCCTTCCAGATACAGTCGTGCCTCTTCGGGTGTTCGAATATCGGGTTCAGAAACAATTTCAATCAGTGGCACACCGGTACGGTTATAGTCCACCAGGGTGTGACTGCCATCTGCAGCGTGTTGCGATTTCCCCGCATCTTCCTCCAAGTGTAAGCGAGTGATGCCTATGCGCTTGCGATCTCCGTGGACATCAATTTCCAGGTACCCGTGTTCACCAATGGGTTGATCAAACTGAGAGATTTGATATCCTTTAGGCAAATCAGGATAAAAGTAGTTTTTTCGGTCAAATTTGCAGTCCTGGTTAATCTGGCAGTGCAAAGCTAGGGCGGCCTTCACCGCCATATCCACCGCTCGTTCATTGAGCACCGGCAAACTCCCAGGTTGTCCGGTACATACGGGACAAACATGGGTGTTGGGCGGATCGCCAAAAGAAGTTTTGCAACTGCAAAAAATCTTCGTGTTTGTATTCAACTCCACGTGGACTTCAAGTCCAATCACAGTTTCAAATTCCATCTTCAACCCTCCAGCCCATGGGGTGACGGCATGGTGAATCCTCGCAACTGTTCATACCCGTGGGCCACCTGTAGCAGTGTGGACTCATCAAACGCTTTTCCCAGTAATTGTAGACCCATGGGTAAACCCTCATTGGACATTCCACAGGGGACATTGATGCCAGGCAAACCGGCCAAATTGGCGGGAACCGTGAAAATATCATCCAAATACAGCTGTAACGGATTGGCAGATTTTTCCTCAAAGGCAAAGGCCGGACTAGGCGTGGTAGGCATGGCAATTACGTCACATTTCTGGAAGGCTTCGTCGAAATCTTGGCGAATTAACGTTCGCATTTGTTGTGCCCGCTTGTAATAGGCGTCGTAATACCCTGAGGACAGGGCATAGGTGCCAATCATGATGCGTCGTTTGACCTCCATGCCAAACCCTTCGCTACGCGTTCTTTCATACATGTCAAGCAGGGTCTCGCCTTCCACTCGCCGTCCGTAGCGAACCCCGTCATAGCGTGCCAGGTTGCTGGAAGCTTCCGCAGGAGCCACCAGGTAATAGCTGGCCACCGCATAGGCGCTGTGGGGCAGCGCCACATCCACCACTTGCGCGCCAGCCCCCGCCAATACGGCGACGGCCTTGTCCACCGCCGTCATCACCTGCGGATCCATCCCCACTGCACTGATGTCGCGCACAATCCCAATCCGAAGTCCCTTGACTTCTCCTGTCAGTAAACGGGTAAAATCCTCTGTGACAGTCGGTGCAGACGTGGAGTCTAAGGGGTCCGGCCCGGAAATATACTGCAGGACAAGTGCCGCGTCTTCCACTGTTTGTGTCAAGGGCCCAATTTGATCTAAAGAAGATGCAAAAGCAATCAAACCAAACCGCGAAACTCGTCCATAAGTAGGTTTCAACCCCACCACACCACAGAAGGCTGCTGGTTGGCGAATGGAGCCGCCCGTATCTGAGCCCAAGGCAAAGGGTACCATTCCTGCAGCCACAGCCGCCGCCGATCCGCCGCTAGAGCCCCCAGGAACGCGGTTAAGGTTGTAGGGGTTATGAGTTTTTTGAAACGCTGAATGTTCCGTAGAACTACCCATTGCAAATTCATCGAGATTGGTTTTTCCCAGCATTACTCCGTTAGCCTGTGTTAGTTTTTCCGCCACCGTTGCCGAATAGGGAGGAATGTAGTTCGCCAAAATTTGGCTGGCCGCAGTGGTACCCATCCCCTTTGTACACATATTGTCTTTGAGGGCATAAGGAATCCCAAACAGGCCTTGTGTAGTAGCCCCAGTAGTGGACAAGCTTGCACGCCAATGGGCAGCTTGGTCATCCAACTGGTGGGCACGTTGCAGGGCCTGTTCTCCATTCACCTGCAAAAAGGCCCCTATTTTGTCGTCCGTGTTTTCAATTATTCCCAGTGAATGCTGTGTCCAGTCGGAAGGTTGCGTATCCCCGCTGGCCATGGACACCAACATCTGCTTTACCGTATAGGGTTTGCCCACAATCATCCCTCCAGAACCGCCGGGACGCGGATTTGTTCGCCGTCATCGTCAGGGGCGTTGGCCAATAGGACCTCCCGGGGCAACCCTGGCCTTGGCACGTCTGTGCGCAACACATTTTTCAAAGGAAATGGGTGGCTGGTGGGGGCAACCCCTGTCAAATCTACTTGCTGCAGTTGCTCCGCATATTCTAGGATGTCACTCAACTGGGAGGCCAGGCCGTGCACCTCCTCGTCGCACACCGCCAGACGCGCCAAACGAGCCACGTGGCGTACCACATCTTCACTAATCTTCAAGCCCATGCACCTCCATTTCACCACGGCTTTCTCTCGGGAATTATAGCACAAGCCTAGGGAATGCCGCACAAGCCCAATGCTGAATAACCCGGCGTGTGGAACCTCCGGATATTAAAAACATAGGGCGATTACACTAGGTTATTAACCATAGAGTCTGTCAAAGGGTCAGACAAATCCCGTTCTAGCACCCCCCTCAATGGGAGGCCAATAGGACCACGATGGAAGCCAGTGAAAAGCAGACCCCTACCAGGTACAGAAACGTTACCGCTTGAATTTGGCTCATGCCTGATTTCATCAGCAGGTGAAAGGTGTGTCCCTTGTCTGCCACGTAGATGGGGCGGTTTTCTCGGAACCGACGAAATATCACCCAGACCGCATCCATGATGGGAACCCCCAAGGCAAGCACCGGCACCACCAGGGATACCAAGGTGGCACTCTTAAAGGCCCCTTCCACAGCAATCGCAGCAAGCACAAAGCCAATAAAAGTTGCCCCGGCATCGCCCATGAAAATACGTGCCGGATGAAAGTTGTGCCGTAAAAAGCCCAGTGTGGAACCCATCAATGCAATGGCAAGCACGGCCATGGCGGGTTGATCTTTAAGCAGGGCAATGAAAAAGAGCGTGACTGCGGAAATCGCGGAAAGTCCAGCCGCCAAGCCATCCAGTCCGTCGAGAAAATTAATCATATTGGTAATGGCAACAACCCAAATCACGGTACTAAGAACAGACAACCAAAGGGGAAAATCATAGTATCCCGAACTGAAGGGCAAGCTTACCCCGTTAATTTCCACGCCACACAGGAGGAGAATCACAGCGGCCAGAATTTGAGTTAAAAATTTAGGCCATGCGGGCAGATCCTTGCCCAAAGTTTTATAGTAGTCATCCAAAATTCCAATCGCGAAAATCAGCAAGCCGCCACAGGCAATCCCCCAAAACGTGTTGCCTGCATGGCCAAACAACCCTGCGGACAGGACAAATCCAACATAAATTGGTAAACCGCCCAGTAAAGGAATGGGCTCTGTGTGAATTTTGCGTTGATTTGGTCGATCCACAAAGCTGTGTCGAATAGCCAGTCTTCGCGTCCACGGAATGGTAAAGTAAACAAAACTAAAAGCCAAAACGAACGCGAGCATATACGACCAGACCTCATGCATCTACCGCTTCATTCCTTCCGCTGCCGGCTCTCGGAATCAACCTGGGTTCGTCACATATCCAGGTCCTTCCACCGGGCACCCCTCTAGAAGATATCCGAAACAGATACAAGAACTTGCCTGACTGAATCAAGTCCTAACCCTTCTGTCGGACGCGCAGCTTTTTAGCCTTTTTAGCTAACAGGCATAAAATACCCAATCATCTCGGACTTACTCAACCATCCTGTGCATTTGCAAAAAAGAGACTCCACATACATCGAGCCGTTAGCTATTATATCAGTCACGCCTTCCGCCGCCTAGTCCTTTCCCCGCAATCCAGCAGATTCGACCGATTTTCGACATAATATCTGGCTTCTTGCATAGGCATAGAAGTAGATTCCCCCCAAGGCGCAGGGACCCTTGCACCGGTCACCGATACCCGCATCTTCCTGTTCTGTGGTATTGCTGGCAGGTTAGTGTCAGAACTGCTTGCGTCTGACAGGGGTATGGCCCCCACATTGGGGCGAAAGGGAGGGACCTGGCTACACAGGGACTGGATGACAGAAACCGAGTGGATTGTGGCGTGTCTGATTGGGACTCCGTTTGTGTTTGCCTTGGGGAGGTGGTCCGCCCGTTTACGCTGGAGTACGCCGGCAGAACAAAAGTACACCTTGCCTGAATTTGTCCGTCAAACGAGAGGCTAGTCTCGCAGGGTCCATGGGGTTCATGGGGTTCATGGTTACAAGTCCCTGCCCCCTCGGGTGCGGCCACAGCGCCCCCGAGGGGGCAAGATTTTGATTATCGCTGCACCCCTAATTCTTCCAACCAGGCTTGGAAATCCGCCTCATTAAGAATTTTTAAGTGGGGTTGTTGACCACTCGCAATCAAGCTTTGGGCCCGCGTTAGCTTTGACCCTGCCTTTTCTCCTGCTACCAAAATGTCGGTTTGTTTACTGACGCTGTCTGTCACCTTGCCCCCAAAAGACTCAATCATTGCTGCGACTTCCCGCCTGTCCATCGCAACAAGACTTCCCGTAAGTACAAAGGTCATACCGGTAAAGGGCAGCATCTCAGCGACGACTGGATTCCTGCCCACCGCTTCCGTCCGCCGAAAACTTGGCTCAGAACTCAGATAGTGCATATTCACCCCAGCATCTCGCAAACGCTGTATCAGTTGCTGTGCGCCGGGGCTGTGGAAGTACTCATGAATACTCTCTGCCATTCTCGGGCCCACATCCCGGATGGCGGTCAAATCTGTCTGCTCTGCCGCCATCAGCGAATCCAAACTCTGGAATTGGATTGCCAACGTTTTTGCGGCCTTTTCCCCCACCAGGGGTATCCCCAACCCAAACAACAGCCTTTCCAACGAGTTTCCCTTGCAACGGTCTATGCCTGTAAGCAGATTGGTGGCCAGTTTTTCCCCCATCCTGTCCAGACTGAGCAGTTGTTCCCTGGACAGGTGAAACAAATCTGCCACATCCCGAACAAGTTCCGCACGCAGCAACTGGTGAATCCAGCGTTCCCCCAAGCCATCAATATTCATGGCAGCACGGGAAACAAAGTGTGCCAGTCGTTCCTGAATTTGCGCTGGACAAGTAGGATTTACACATCGCCAGGCCGCCGCTTCTGGCTCCCTATACAACCTCTCCCCACACTCTGGACAGCCGTCAGGCATACGAAAGGGGACTTCATCCCCTGTGCGCAGTTCCACGATGGAACGCACCACCTCAGGGATAATTTCACCAGCCTTTTGCACTACAATGGTATCCCCGACTCGAATGTCCTTTTCGTGTATGTAATCCTCATTGTGCAACGATGCCCTCGACACGGTGGTTCCTGCGAGCTGTACCGGGTTAAAAACAGCGGTGGGAGTCACAGCACCCGTACGCCCGACGGTGAGTTCAATCCCTGTGAGAATGGTTTCCGTTTGCTCTGCGGCATATTTATACGCAATCGCCCAGCGCGGACTTTTGACTGTCACCCCCAACTGTCGTTGCAGCTGCAAGTCGTCGACTTTCATCACCATCCCATCGGTGGCATAGGGCAGGTGATGGCGCCGTTGTGTCCAAGACTCAATGTGATTGAGAACCTGCTCAATATTCGAGTACACCTTGGTTTCCGGATTCACAGGAAAACCGAGCCCTGCCAACCACTGCAGAACCTCTGACTGCCTGCTCGGTGTAGACACAGCTGTCTCCCCCAAGGCATAGATAAACACGGCCAACCCTCGCCGAGCGGCCACCTTCGGATCTAACTGTCGCAAAGAGCCGGCTGCAGCATTACGCGGGTTTGCAAACGGGGATTCCCCCAGTTCCTCCCGTTGGCTATTCAAACGAACGAAGGCATGATTGGGCATGTAGGCCTCCCCGCGAACTTCTAGTGTCAAGGGTTCCGAAAGTACCAGCGGGATATTACGAATGGTGCGTAAATTGGCCGTGATATCTTCCCCGACTTCTCCGTCCCCCCGCGTTGCCCCCCGCACCAAGCGGCCCTGTTCATAGGTCAGGCTGACCGCCAATCCGTCAATTTTCAACTCGCAGACATAGTTCACGGCGTCCCCAACCCCTGCACGTACCCGCCGATCAAAATCAAGCATCTCTTGGAAATTGTACGCATTGGCCAGTGACAGCATTGGCACCCTATGTTTGACCTTGACAAAACCAGCGAGCGCTTCGCCCCCCACCCGCTGGGATGGAGAATCCTCCGTCCGCAAGTCCGGGAATGTGGATTCTAAGGCCACAAGCTCCCGCATCAGGGCATCAAAGTCCCCATCCGGTATTTCCGGATTATCCAGAACATAATAGTTGCGGTTGTGATAAGAAATGATTGCTTTCAACACTGCAATCCGGTTTGCAGCTTGCTGCTTGGAAGAAATTGCGGTCACCCGACATCTGTCTCCTCTCTTTGGTGAACTTCTCATTTTACTGAACTTCTCGTTTGCGAATGGGCGCAAATCGTGCCAGCAATTTTTTTACTCCCACCGGTGCAGCGAAAGCAATGGTTAGCTCACGGTCCTCCACCGGACCACTGATTGAAACCACGGTGCCCTCACCCCACTTGCGGTGTTCCACTTTATCCCCCAAACCATAAGATTCCCCCGGCTGTGCGGTAAATCCAGGCATCTCCGTAAATGGAGCAGGTGGAACCGTTCTGCGGTCCTCGGTAATTTTACGCTGAACCTCTGAAAAAGCGGGGCTGGACTGTAACACACGCCGTCCAGAAAAGTCCTCACCCGCCTCCGTTTTCAGAGATTCTAATGGCATCTCTGCCAAAAACCGGGACGGCACAGATTGTCTGTACTGACCAAATATCGTTCGCGCCTGACACGTGGTGATGTACAGGGCTTCCATGGCACGGGTAACCCCGACATAGCACAAACGTCGCTCTTCCTCCATCTCCTTGTCCGATTCCAATGTACGACGGTGTGGAAATAGTCCCTCCTCCAGACCTGTCAAGAAAACTATGGGAAATTCTAGCCCCTTGGCACTATGCAGGGTCATCAACACCACCTGATCCGCATCCTCTGGCAAAACCTCTGGTTTGCCCTGGTTTAAATCTGTGTCCGCAACCAAGGCCACCTCTGTCAAAAAGGTTGCCAGTACAGACACCTCGTCCGCTTCCGTTGGACCCATGGGCACATCCCCCACGGCGCCC
>QXHL01000055.1 GCA_003584005.1 Alicyclobacillaceae bacterium I2511
CGAACGATATCGGCGATGACCCCCCGGTGTTCGTTCTGGTTTAATGCGCCCTTCTTCTTCCCAACGGCGCATCGTACTTTTTGATACACCCAATAGTTTCGCGGCTTCTTCTAGACTTAACAACATACCTTTATCGTATCACAAAAATACGTTTTAGTAAATAAAAATCAATTTTTTAGTTTCTGTTTAAAACCCCGCGTACCTAAATAAGTAAACATGACCTTTGCACATCACACGCTGTAGCGCAATCGAAAATGAATTACACTCCACCGTACCCCGCTTATCCCCCACCACAGTATTGCATAATAGGGAATCCATACCCAACCTGACAGTGATGGCAAAGACCACAACGCCCAAGCATGGCTGGCCGTCCAGTTCACCCACGCTAAAAGCGTCAATAACAGCTGATCCGCAGTCCATTCAAACAAATCTGCACAAATTGTAAGCCATGGAAAAACAGCTACAGCTGTAAGTAAAACGATATACAGTGCCGCAATGGGTAGCAATAGTGCCAACACCGGGTCCATGACCACATTGGATAACAGTGACAAGGGGGCCCAATTCCCAAACAAGGTCCATATCAAGGGTAATAAATGCAGTTCAACCATCAATCCAGAGCGTACAGTTAACCAAAACCGTTGGTGTACTGTGCTGGCCCATGCGCTCATACGTTTTTGCCAAACCAACCTTTGCTTCGTTTTCTGAACAAGTGGATTGGCCACTTCTGACACTGTACTTTGCCCCGACATTTGAGAAGCGTAAACGGCTCGTTCTAAAGCGGCTGTTGCTACGAAGGACAACCATGCCCCCACACTCCACAAACTTTCTGGCCACGTCACAGACATCAACCAGAGTGCTGCCAGCCACCCTTGTCCAGGTGCAGCCTTACGGCCTAGAAACTCCCCCAGGCGACGATACGTGTTCATCCAAGCCGCTCTGACAACAGAGACTTGAAACTGGCAAAGTCCTGCGAACACCCATGTAAAAGTCACCTGCAACACAGACCAGGAGAGCAAACCAAGGTGTAATCGGCGCCATACTGGGTATAGCAAACGCTGCATCATTGCTTCTAATAAAATTACATTGGCCCCACTCGCAGCCATCACGTGTAACAGACCTGCCGTTAAAAAAGCCTTATGCAATGCGGGACTAGGTGTGGCTCCGCCAAATACGATGCTTTCCAACAAAACTTGATGTTCCGCAGGTAACCCGGAGTTTCTCGCAAGGATGTCGTGAATCTTCATTCGAAGTGGACCAAACCAGCTTCCATTTGAATGTTGCAAGGCCACCATGCCCCCGCTAAAATCATATACTGGAAGCCACTGCCCTTTGAACGTGGAACTCTCCGTCGTCAGACTGGGGGTAGATAATATGCCTCTCAAGACAACCCTATCCCCCTGCTGGATGGCGAGGTTTGTTTTTACATGCCAACTGGACGAGAGGTTACAGGGACGTCCATCAATTTTTGACGACAAAGAGTAATTTCCTCCTAAATCCGGGGTCACCGAACCAATATTCAGGTGGACCCAATTTCCAAAAGCAGTGCTGTGAACACTGGTTACGGTGGCATTGGCCAACAGTGGTGTGCCCAACCAGGACTCCAAAACCACAGGAGCCACTGCTCCGCGACTCAACCCATAAAACAAAAACAACAAACTGATGCTCATCCCCCATCCGATGGAACTACGAATCCTGTCACGTCGTCGACCGCGGCTTTGCCATTGCAATTTAACCAGCAACACCCCCATCAAGCCGATGAGGGAAATTCCCACTGCAAGTCTTAAAAACCAGGAATTGTTTTCCCACAGGTGTGTCGATTGCGACGGGCCTGTCAAAAGAAATCCACGCCAAGCAGTAAAAACATATCCTGTTTGAAGGAATAAAATTTGAAGGACCACCCACATCCGCCAGCGTAAACGACGATCCGAGCGCATAAAAATCGCTTTACTCTTCCCCCAGCGATTTGCAGTACCTCGCCAATCTCTCATGGTGAAGAACCGGGGGGATGGACACTTACGTATGGAATCAGATGTGCCAGGGTTTTATCCCCAATACCTGGCACATTCAACAAGTCCTGCAGACTCTGAAAAGGACCATGTTCGCGGCGAAATCCAGCAATGGCGGCGGCTCGCCCAGGGCCAATTCCGGGAATAGTCTGTAAAGTCCGTTCATCTGCCGTATTTAAATCGATGGTGGGCGTGTTTGCTTGAGGTTGAGCCCCTAGCGCAACACCTCCGCTGGCGGTCTGAACTTGATTCCCTGCAGGTTTTGCAGTTCCAACATCAATGGGGCTGGGAATCACCACTTCCACCCCATCATCCAGCAGCGCGGCCGCATTCACATAGACTGCGTCTTCACGATGAACATAGCCACCCGCTGCCTGCACCGCATCGCGTACTCTAGAATTTATGGGCAACGTGTATACCCCAGGCTGGTGGACATCCCCATGGATGTCCACCACAATGCTCCCCTGCCCATCTCCCACACTATTGACAGCCAATTGTTGAGTATCTGTTGTGGAAGGCCTATAATTTTCAGGTATGGTCGGCGGTGTAGAAGCGGAATGCATTCGAATCCAAACCACCCCAGCCAATAGCAAGATCATTAAAAATGCAGAAAGTACGTAAGAACCCCGGGGGTGCTTGTGTTTTGAAACTTCACAAGCGGCAAGTAACCCAGGTGAGGCCGCAGGCCCAGGAATGAATGGTTGCTGACGAGCATCCGTTTGCACCCAGTCCTGCACACGGTCTGCGCTAATTTCCTCTGCAGTGGTTGTTGCTGTGGAAAAATCCCACGCCTTTTCTGCTTGAGAAATAGACGTATAAGAGTTATCTGGTTGCCGTTGTTTCTTTATTAGTGTTGGACTTCCCTGGGTCTTTATCGTCACCTTCATCCCCCCACGGCTCGTACAAACTAACACCTCACCCCTTTGAGATGTCCATTCTGCGGCCTTTGTACAGTAAATTCGCGGTAGTAGGGTGTGTCCCTGTTTCCCATCCACTACGTTCCTGATGAGCTTGTAAAAGCGCAAGAAAACAATCTCATTAACACAGAGTAGTGGCACTGAACCCTGCTTTCGTGTAAGATTTATAAATCACGAGGTAGAAGGTGTGCTTGCGTGCTTACTCCAAGCATGGAGGATTATCTAGAAAAAATTTATGAGTTGATGAATGAAAAGGGATATGCGAGGGTTTCTGATATTGCGTCCTCTTTAGAGGTACAGCCCTCATCCGTAACCAAAATGATACAAAAGTTGGATGAAAGCAGGTATGTAACCTACGAAAAGTACAGAGGAATCGTACTCACTGTACGTGGACATCGCCTCGGGAAATTAATGAAAGAACGACACCGCATGCTTGAGGAATTTTTGCGTATCCTCGGTGTCACAGAAGACGACATTCATCGTGACGTGGAGGGCATCGAACACCATGTAAGCCCTGCCACTCTAAGTGTCATGCAGGCATTGGTTTTGTTTTTTGCGGATCATCCAGATATGCTAGAAGTTGTGGAAAGTTACCGCAAGGCAACTTTCGAAGAGGGCTCATCATCCTGATCCAAGCAGAGGTGCCCGCAACACAAAAATGCCCTGCGCCAAACAGGTACAGGGCTTACACGGGGAGTTCATACTGCTTTTGCTTTGTCCACTAAAAAACGACGGAGAATTGACACGACGTCTATTCGTCTACTGCCTTTCCAGCCGGGTCAGGACTTTCAAATGGGATGGCATGCGCATCCCCCCACAGTCGCTCCAGGTGATAAAACTCCCGCTCTTCAGGACGAAAAACGTGGATGACAACATCCCCAAAGTCTAGCAACACCCAGCGAGCTGCCTGAAGCCCTTCAATTCCTTTACAGGCAATCCCCAATTCGTCCATCCTATCTGTGATTGCTCGTGCTACCGCTTCTGACTGTGTACCCGAGTTTACAGTACAAATGACGAAGTAATCCGCTAGAGGAGTTAACTCCGCAATATCTAAAATAAGCACATCTCGCGCCTTTTTGTCGCTTGCTGCCAGAGCAGCTGCCAAGGCCATGTCCAAAATACGCACTGTCATGAAGCCACCTCCTGTTATGAAACAATCCTATGGTTCACTTGTCGCCATAAATCATTACGCGCCATCACGGTTAGCGGAAAAATAGCTTCATGACGGGCTAAAAGATACTGTAATGTGGCATCAATGGCCTCTGCCAACGCCTGTACCATGTCCTGTTGTGCCAATTTTCGCAGCCGCTCCACCCCCGGATAAGATCGGGAGGGTTCTATGGAATCAGCCAAACACAGCACCATTTCCAACTGTGACATGCCCTCTCGTCCCGTGGTATGATAGCGAATGGCATTTTCCACATCCGCATTATTTACCCCAAACCACTGGCGTGACAAGACTGCCGCGATGGGTCCGTGTAAAAGGTCTGGGATGAGGGCAAATCCGCTTGGAATCTCTACATGTTCAGCATACTGTTGTAGCTTCTCCAATGGCCATTCCCGAGCCAAGTCATGAATCCAAGCTGCCACCCGGGACGCCTCCACATCGGCAGAATACCGTTCGGCCAGAATTGTGGCTGTTTCTACCACACCCTGAGTATGACGCCAACGCGAAGGGCTCAGTTCCCGTTTTACCCTATCTATAATCTCCTGTTCAACCAACTAGATCGCTCCCCCGAAATCACAACCGTCAAACTAAATTACTGTTCATGCCACTTTTTCCAAACCTCCAGCACAGCGTCTGGGACCAGCCCACAGGTGGGCTTTTGCGCCAGCAGACGTGGGCGTAAAAAGCTAGAAGAAACATCAAGTAGCGGCATTTCTAACAACTTTGCACGCAACCCAGGCAACGCCTGCTGGACCTGATGCAAAGTCTTATAATAGGGATATCCAGAACGGGCCGCCACCAGAAATTCAATCGAATGTGTTAGCGTCCTCGTATCTTTCCAAGTAGGCAATTGAATTAAACTATCCGACCCGATTAAGAACACAAAACGATGCCCTGGAAATTGACTCTGGCAAGCATGAACTGTGTCCACCGTGTAATAAGGTGAATCCAATTGCTCTTCAAAAGGTGTTAAAACCAATCCGTCGTATCCATAGATTAAGGCTGCCACCATTTCCTTACGTATCTGGTAGTCAGTCACCCTCTCTTGGCGCTTGTGTGGGGGAGACGGACTTGGGAGAAACCATACGGTAGTAGCGGCTGATTGTTCTAGCGCCAATTGTGCCATCAAGAGGTGTCCAACATGGGGGGGGTCAAACGTTCCTCCAAACAGTATCACGCGGTTATCCTGTTGCACCATGCTCGTCCCCTGCCTCAGTATAACATATCCCTATTTGTCTCCTGGAGACTGTGCCAATGCCCCCTGCGCAAAACGACTCATCAAGTCCCGCGGAGCTGTCTCTGAAAACCAGTATTCATAGGCTAGTGCCCCCTGCTCCACCAGCATAGATAAACCACTGACCGCCACCGCGCCGGATTGCCTGGCCTGCTGCAGCAATAATGTATTCTGTGGCCGATAAACTAAGTCGTAGACAATTTGGCCTGGTGCCAGACAATTTTGGTCACCGAGTGGGCTGCTTCCCACACTCGGCCACATGCCCAAGGGTGTCGTGTTAATGACCATATGGACCCCCTTGACGGCTTCGCATCGGAGATGCCAAGGAATCATGACCAAGGGGACCTTGTCAAAGTTCTGTTGCAGCAGATCCGCCTGCACCTGGCGACGACTACACACCATTACACTAGCATCTGGGGCATAGAGGGAAAGCGCAGCAATTACAGCCCGAGCCGCCCCGCCCGCTCCTAGCACAAGGACCTCGCGGACTGGCATAGACAAGTAAGGGGCTACACTGTGCCACCAGCCATCAACATCTGTATTATGTCCCACAACTTTTCCTGTTTGAGGAGAAAACCGCAGGGTATTAACGGCCCCCACCAGACGAGCTATGGGGGACACTTCATCTAACCAAGGAAGCACAGTCTGCTTATGTGGGATAGTAATATTTGCTCCACCAGCGCCCATCGCCGCCAGCCCGCGAATTGCTTGTGACAATGCCTGGGGTGGAACAGCAAAGGCCATGTAATGAGCTGATTTGGCTGTTTCAGCAAAGGCAGCATTCATCATCACAGGGGACACGCTGTGACCCACAGGCCACCCTAACAGTGCATACAATTGAGGACCCATTTGCAAATCTCCTGTCCTTTAGCTATTTCAATGGTAAGGAGATTGTTGGCAAGGTGCAACTTGGAAATACATGGATGAACAAACCCAATTTCGAAATGTCCAATCACTAGCGTCGAAATTCAAAAACGGCTTGCAACTCACCCTGCTCCAATCGTAGCCCAACGTCATGAAGATGATAGTCTACAAGGTTGGGATTGGCTTGTCTCACTTTCCCCACCATGGACTGTAAATGTCCAAATAGTTCCTCAACAGAAAACGTCTGTGAGGAGTCTTTTGTCACAACTGGAATCACAACGCTGCATTTAAGTTTATCTGTCACGCCGAACACCGCCTAAAACGGAATTTGAGCTGGACACGCTCTAGGTGTATTCAGGACAATGGCAATTATGTCTGACAGCATTGTGTGTTGCCAGCGATGTACCCCCACCCTATGGCCTTTTCTGGTTCCCCGAATTCAGTGCAACCGTGAACCCATCCACCCCCGCTCCCGATTCAAGTCGCCAATCATGCGAGGACGTGTAGTGACTGAAATATTTTGGGAAACTTTTAGCGTTCCTTGCAAGGGAGATCCAGACAGTGTAATCCACCCCAACCCGGATAACACAATGTCCCGTCCCTGCGGTGAAATCGGCAAGACATCCGTTTCAAACAGATTCGGAAACCGCTGATTACGCGTTGTCAAACGATAGGTGGTCAGCGGACCCAACCGGGTTGTACAATTCGCACAAGGAACCTGTAACAGGTCTTCTTGATGAGCGTGGAAAAACTCATCCGCTTTTTCTAATCGCGTGCGATGAACAATTAATTCATTGCTGACATACAACACAATTCCTTGAAATCGGCCTTCAACCAAGTCTAGGCGGGCAAACCCGCCAATAAATATTGATTGTCCCGCGCCAATCTGATACACCCGGGGACGAATTGACCGTTGCGGTACAGCTTGGCGCAGACAAGACCCGCACAAATAGTCTACTGCACGCCTTCCATGCCATAAGCCCGGAGTGTCCACCAGCGAAAGCCTGCTACCATTGGATAGCTGCACCTCGACCCCGGTTAGCCCCAACGTCGTCCCCGGCACAGGCGACGCTGTGAACTCGCCCTTTGTGTGCCAGGCCTGCATGAGGCGATTCAACAATGTGGACTTGCCCACATTGGCCATACCTAAACTGTAAATTTTTTCTGGAACTTGTTGTTCAATCTCTTGAATCAGTTCCTCGAGTCCAAAGCCGCTACGTCCACTGACAAAGTGCACCTGTGCAGCGACGATACCAGATTCTAAAAGAACTCGCCGAACCCAATCAGCCATATGCTCGAGGTGAGTATCTCGAGGTAACATGTCCACTTTACTGACGACAGCAATCACAGGTATGCCGGCCACGATGTCTGCTGCTTGGGGAAGTAAAGACCCTGAAAGATCCAACACATCCAATACATACAAAATCAGTGATTTGGTTTTAACTATCTCAGACAAACGCTGGTGATACTCTTCTGGGTTCACTTTGGCACTGACGTATTCTCCATAGTGGCGAATGCGAAAACACCGTTGGCACAAAGGAGACTCGCGTTGTGCAGAGGCAGACGGAAGGTAGCCAGGCTGTTCTGGATGCTCACTTTGCAAAGCGGCACCACACCCCGTGCAAATGTTGGCCAATGGTCTCACTCCCCTTTCCGTAAATTTTTTCGCTTGGCTGCCCGTCGCTTCAGAAAATAAAAGGCCGCCTTTTCCACCAGACGCACCACGCGCGTCCCCCACCACTCGCGTGGATACAGCGGGTGCACTAAAATTGCGTAGACCCCCAACCGCCGAGCGCCACGTACATCGGTAAACAGTTGATCGCCAATCATTGCCGTTTGTTTTGCGCTGACTGCAAATCTCTCCATTGTCTTCTGATATGCCTTTGCACGCGGTTTTCCTGCACGCGCCAGATAAGGCAAGTCCACTTGTGCCGCAAATCTTTGCACCCTATCCTGCCCCCCATTGGACAGCAGACAAAGCACAAATCCTAAATTCTGTACTCGCACACTCCACTCTAAAAGCTCTGGTGGAACGTCGCTGTTCCTCCAGGAAACCAGCGTATTATCCAAGTCTGTGAGCAACAAACGAATGCCGTTATCCCTTAACTTGTCCAAATTGATGTCATATATCGAGTGCACAGCCTCGTCCGGTGTAATTTGTTCCCACAATTTCGTAATCCCCGACGCTCCGTTCCGCATGGACACAGGTTCCCTATTTTAGGCATATCGTCTATGTCCCACGCCGTCAAAATGAAAACCATTCTTATCATACAATACTCCAGTGAACAGGTCACGCAGGGCACAAAGTGCCCTGTGCTAAACATGTCCGCATAGGATGCGCCATGGCTTACACAATCAAGACCTCTACCCCATCTATTATGAATTTACCGGACCGGCGTGTAATTCTTCAGACAACCGGTTTAAGGCCTTGCGTTCGATACGGGAAACATAGGACCTTGAGATTCCCATTTCTATGGCAATTTCTCTTTGCGTCCGTTCATATCCGTCTGGAAGGCCGAATCGCTTACAAATCACTTCCCGTTCACGGTCTGGTAAAGCGGGTAACTTCGTGTAAAGTTTGTCACGTTCCCACGTCAAATCGGCCTGGTCCACCACTTCATCTGGATCAGAACCAAGCAAATCCGCCAAGGTCATTTCGTTTCCGTCCTTGTCCATCCCTACGGTTTCGGACAAGAATGCAGGCCGACGATGTTTTTTATTGCTGCGTAGATACATGAGAATTTCGTTTCGAATACAGCGAGCGGCAAAAGTGGCCAACTTAGTTCCTTGTGTACGCTCATAACTCTCCACAGCTTTAATCAACCCAATTGTCCCCACGGAAATCAAGTCATCCAATTCTTCTCGTGGAGATTCAAACTTTTTGGCCAAGTGTGCCACTAATCTTAAGTTGTGTTCAATCAATTGGTTTCGTGCTTGCACATCTCCCTTTGCCATGCGCTCAATGCACTGTGCCTCTGCTTCGGCAGATAGAGGTTTGGGGAAGGAATTGTGTTTCACATAAGAAACAAAGACCGAAACGTCCTTTAAAACAAGGGCCAACAGCGTGAACAACCCGGGCATGCCATACGCCTCCACCCTTTGACGTGACGTGATGTTAGTTTATGTCGGCAAGGGATGGATTCTGCCTGTACGCCAAAAGCAAACTGCGGGTTGCTTGAAAGGCCTGACCATGAGCAATCGCCGAAGGCTGGTGGCGAACAAAAACCACAAAGGCAAATCGTGGATGCTGCCATGGTGTAAACCCAACAATCCAGGCGTTGGTCAGATGACCTGTGGCCAACTCCGCGGTACCTGTTTTAGCGGCCAATTCCGGCCCGAATTGGGCAAGAGCATGGGCCGTACCCTGTGCTGAAGTGACCGCCTGTCGCATGGCTACCCCAAGCTGCTGGGCAGTCCAACCAGACATCGCCCTAGAGCCGTTTACGCCCCCATAGACAGCACCAGTACCCCTAGGGTCCTGTGCATCCAACAACAATCGTACCGGACGATACCAGCCGTGATTGGCTATCGTACTGGCCAAATTCACTCCTTGCAGAGGCGAAAGGCGTACATCCTCTTGACCGATAGCCGTATTAGCGAGCAAACCTGCGTCGTGACCAGGATGACGAAAGAGAACTGCGGAGTTGGTTTCCACCAATACCGCTTTACCTCCCATTTTCTGCAATTGACCCTCCTGCAGGTGCAGGCGTGTGAAAACCTCCTGTAAAGCTTGTCTCCCCAAAGTCATCCCAATTTCCGCAAAGGCAACGTCACAGGAAGCCGCCAATGCCTCGGTCATAGTTTCTCGTCCGTGCACACGCCAGCAGGCCATGTTCACCCCCGGCACCCTCAGGGCCCCATGACAAACAAAAATAGACTGGGGCCGAAAACGATAGGCGTCCAGGGCCGCCGCCGCAGTGACTAGTTTAAAAACAGACCCCGGAACCTGTCCGGTTACAGCCGGAATACTCCAGGCATGAATTGCATCCCGGTTGGCAAAAGCCAAAACTTCATTGTGAACCGTGTCCAGGACCACCACAGCCCCATCGGTGATGCCAGATTGCTGCATAGCAGACTCAGCTACCTGTTGCCAACCAGGGTGAAGAGTGGTACGCAAAGACAAACCCGCAATTGTGGGCAAGCGGTACCACTGTCCGTCCACGAGTCGCCCTTTTGCGTCTTGCAGTTGGCTCCAATAGCCTGGTTGGTGGGACCGTAAAACATTGTCGAAAGTATACTCCAACCCAGTCCTCCCTTGCTCTGCAATCGGCAAACGGTCATCAGGCCAATGGTCTGGCAACCCCAGTTGGCCCACCAAACGAGACAAAGAACCTGCTGTTTTGCGTTCATCGTGAACTAGCCATGTCTCCCCCACACCCTGCTTGGTTTCTCTGTACGGTCCCAGAACACGGCCAGAGATGGCCTGACCATTTCGGTAGAGGATTCGCCCCCGACCATCATCCACGACAAATAGGTGCATGTGTTCCACTTCAATTCGTGTCACACTGTGTGGCCAAGCTGGATGAACCGGGGCTTGCGGGCGCACCACGGCAAACATAAAAAGTCGCCCTAGCAATACCCCTACCAACAACGTATACAAAACCGCCAAAATGGCCATTCGTTGTTTAAAATTGTTTTTTGATACTGACACCGAGTTGTCCCTCCGGCTTTAGCTTCAACCGTTGGGCTCAAGTTCATACAAATTCAGTTGCGCGGGCAAGTTTCATTTTGAAGGTGTCCCTAACATACGCTTGTAGTTTTGCTGGCTGAGTGCCTCATTTTTTAATTGCTGCGCAAAAGTCGTTGCGAAATAGTGTCGACCTGTGCCGTCATAACGAGCCACATAGTAAAGAAAGTTAGTGTGTGCCGGGTGAATGGCTGCATCAATGGAAGCCATCCCGGGGTTGCTAATAGGTCCAGGTGGCAACCCACGGTGCAAATATGTATTATAGGGGCTTGGCACCTTCAGATCTTTGTATGTCACAATACTCGTGTATCCCACGATATACTCGATAGTGGAGTCTATTCGCAAGTGCATCTTCAAGCGTAAGCGGTTGTCAATGACACTGGCAATAATCGGACGTTCGCTCGGTACCTCCGCCTCTCGTTCCACCATAGAAGCAATCGTAATGACTTGCGGCAAAGTTTGCCCACTCTTTTGAATTTCCGCCATCACCGTGCTGTTGATGTGCAGTGCAAAGTCTTGCAACATGGTGTTAAGAACCTGCCGTGCAGGCTCCTGTTTTTCAAACATGTAGGTGTCTGGAAACAGATAGCCTTCTAATCGATAACGTATTTCCTTATTGTTAGGAATCTGCTGTAAGAAAGGTTCTGTGAACTTGTCCTGCTGTTCCGCCCGTAAAAAAGATTGCTGGGAACAAACCCCAGCTGTCGCCAACCGATTGGCAATTTGAACTACTGTAAACCCTTCCGGAATGGTGACCTTCACCACAGGCAAATAGACCTCCCCGTGGACCATGGCAGCTACCATCTGACTTATATTGAGGCCAGGAGCAAATTGATATGTCCCCGCTTGTAACGAGGACGCGTCGCCGTGCAGTGTCACATACCAGCGAAACAAAAAGCCACTGCGAACCAGCCCTAGATTTGCTACGGCCGCCGCCACTTCATCTACCGTTTCTCCAGAATGCACTACCAACATTTTTTTTGGACCCGCTGGAAGCGGGCGGGAGGCTGTATATCCCCAACCAGACAGCATCAATAAGATTAAGACGACTGTCGCGGCCAATCCCACCGCCCGACGCCTGCGATTCATACGCACCCCTACAATTCCCTCCTAGCTGTCGGCCCTCGTTTCACGATGGCCATCTAAATACCCCTGTAATAAGAGGGTGGCCGCCATCGCATCAACTACCTGTTTGCGTCGTTTGCGGCTGACATCTGCGGCAATCAAGACCCGTTCCGCCTGAACGCTGGTCAGCCGTTCGTCATACATGTCTACAGAAACCCTGGTCAAGTTTTCAAGGCGACGCGCAAAATCCCGACACTGCTGCGCCCGTTCTCCTTCCTCCCCGTTCATGTGTCGAGGCAACCCTACCACGATTTTTTCGACTTGTTCCCCCCGCACCACTTCTGCAATTTCACGTGCAGCCTGAGCATCCCCAAGACGATGTATCATTTTCAGACTGTGTGCTAAAATGCCGCTGGGATCACTGAGGGACAGTCCAATGCGAACCGTTCCATAATCTACGCCAAGAATTCTCATTTCCCGTCCTGTGCCAAACCAGTCAATTCGGCATAGGCTCGTACCAATTCTTCAATCAATTCGTCTCGATCTACCCGCCGGATGGTATTACGGGCATCCAGATGATTTGTGATATAAGCTGGATCTCCAGAAATCAAGTATCCTGCAACCTGATAAACCGGGTTATACCCTTTTTCAGCTAAAGCCTTGTACGCCAACCCAAAAGCATCCCGCGCAACCTTATTTTCTGGTTTCGCCTCAAAACGCATAGTTTGCTCAAATTCCACACTTTTCACCTCACCACAACATTATCTTTAATTACTTCGTCTCCACTGTCCCTTTTCCTGCTTGCATTCGCACAATTTCAGCGACTTTTGCTACAGCCTGCGGAACTTTTCCGGGGTCTTTTCCCCCAGCCTGAGCCATGTCCGGCCGCCCGCCACCGCCACCTCCCGCCACCTGTGCCACCTGTTTCACAATGTCTCCGGCCGAGAGGCCTTGAATTTGCAAATCTTTGGACACTGCGGCCACAAACTGAGCCTTTCCCTGAAATGAACTACCCAACACAATGACAAAGCTGTCTAGCCTATCCCGTAGCATGTCAACGGTTTGTCTTAGACCTTCCATGTCTACACCTGTCACCACTGTGGACAGCAATTGAATCCCCGCCACCGAACGTACTTCTTGCAGTAACCCCTCCAACTTTCCAGCCGTTACCCGAGCCTTCACTAAGCCGAGTTCCCGTTCTAATTCCCGTATTTCCAGCAACAATCGGTCTGTTCGAGTGGGTAGGTCTTCCACACTACTGTGAAGTTTTGTTGCAGTTTCTGCAAGTAGCTGTTTTTGTGTCAGAATATAGGCATAGGCGTGGCGACCTGTCACCCCTTCAATTCGTCGCACCCCTGCTCCGATGCCTGATTCTGATACAATTTGGAACAACCCAATGACACCCGTACGCTCCACATGACACCCGCCACACAGCTCAATGCTGTAATCCCCAGCCTGGACCACGCGCACCCGGTCCCCGTATTTTTCTCCAAACAGTGCCATTGCACCTAAGGCTTTTGCCTCATCCAACGCCATTTCCTGTGTAACAACTGGATAATCGCGCCATACCGCATCGTTGACCTGACGCTCGACTGTCGCTAATTCTTCCGGGGTCAACGGACCCAAATGAGAAAAATCGAAGCGCAAGCGGCTGTCTTCCACCAAAGATCCCGCCTGTGCTACGTGGCTTCCCAGTACATCGCGTAATGCCTTCTGTAGCAAATGTGTGGCCGTATGGTTTTTGACAATATCCATGCGCCAACTTTCAGCAACACTAGCCGCCACAATGTCTCCGGTCGTGAACAATCCGTCGATTACTCGAACCTGATGGACGGACTGCCCATGTGGAGCCTTGCGAACCTCTAAAACCTGTGCTTTACCCTGGGGACCCACCAATTCGCCCCGGTCCCCCAATTGACCCCCGCTTTCTGCGTAAAAGGGGGTTACATCAAGAATGACCTCTGCCTCGTCCCCACACTGCAACTGTTCACAGACCGCCATCCCTTTCACCATAACTTCTATTCGACTGTCTGTGCGCAGCCGTTCATAGCCGACAAACCGACTAGCCACAGAGATGGTTTCCAACACGTTACGGTCGCTGTTCATCCCCTCGCTTTGCTGCCGCGCAGCACGGGCTCGTTCTCGTTGTGCAGTAAGTTGTTCCGTAAACCCAATGCGGTCTACTCCCATTTCTGATTCTGCCACAATTTCTTCCGTTAAATCGATGGGAAACCCGAACGTATCATACAACCGAAAGGCGTCTTCACCTGCCAGTTGATGTCCTCCGGAACGTTTTACTTCGGCCAGTTTTTGATGCAAAAGGTTCTCCCCTTCTGCCAACGTTTCCCGAAATCTCTCCTCCTCAGAATGAATCACTCGTTGAATAAACGCCTGCTTCTCTGCCACCTCAGGATAGTCATGTCCCATTAGGTTCGCAACCACGGGTGCCACCTGATGCAAAAAGGGACGATTCAGGCCAAGCTTGCGGCCACTGCGCACAGCCCGGCGCAACAGACGCCGAATGATATAACTGCGACCCTCGTTGCCTGGGAGAACGCCATCCCCCACGGCAAACACCACCGTGCGCAGATGGTCCGCAATAATTTTCAACTGTGTATCCTGCTGTGGATTATTTCCGTACTGCACCCCTGCTAACCGGGCCGTCTCGCGAAGGAGAGGAAAAAACAGGTCCGTCTCAAAGTTGTTGGGAACCCCCTGTAGAACAGAAGCAATTCTCTCCAACCCCATCCCTGTATCAATGTTCTTTTTGGGCAATGGTGTATACTGCCCGTCCGCACCCTTGTTGTATTGTGTGAAGACAAGGTTCCAAACTTCAAGATAACGGTCACATTCACACCCCGGTTGGCAGGTGGTGCGACCACAACCGTAATGCTCGCCCCGGTCAAAATAAATCTCTGAGCAGGGACCTGAGGGACCTTCCCCAATTTCCCAAAAGTTATCTTCGTCCCCGCGCACAATACGCTGCGCAGGTACCCCTACTTGTTCATGCCAAATGGCATACGCTTCTTCATCCGTGTGATGTACGGTAGCCCACAAACGATGTGGATCAAGTTCAAGAATTTCAGTTAGAAATTCCCATGCCCAGTGAATTGCATCTTCTTTAAAATAATCCCCGAAAGAAAAATTTCCAAGCATTTCAAACATCGTTTGATGTCTCGCCGTAAACCCCACGTTTTCAATATCGTTCGTTCGAATACACTTTTGAACGGTCGTAATACGAGGATTTTCAGGAATTTCCCGGCCGTCAAAATACGGCTTTAACGGGGCCATTCCCGCACCAATCCACAGCAAGGTTGGGTCGTTGTGGGGAACCAAACTGGCGCTAGGCATTATCTGATGACCGTGTCGCGCAAAAAAGTCTAAAAATTCATGGCGAATCTCTTGTCCAGTCAAAGATTTCATAGTTTTTGGCCCAGCAAGCAGGTATCCACCCGCTTGTCCAAGCCCACTGCCTCCCTTCAAAATTGCATGCTGTATTCCATGGGACTCTATTCCTTCTAAAGGTGTGCTGCCAAGATAAGCGAAGGTGTGCTGCCAAGATAAGCGAAAAAAAAGAAAAAGACCCCTCCCTGGCAGGGACGAGATCTCTCGCGGTACCACCCTGATTACAGCACTGGCTAAGTCCTGCCACAAACTGCTAGCCTCTGCTGTCGCTCATTCGCGCTAACGGGCGTACCCGGCGTGTTCAACGCACTTGGGAGTGGCTTCGCGTGGGGGAAAGGGTGGATGCCTTTCAGCTGTGGGCATCCTCTCTGTATACCATCTTATCCCATCTACTTGGCTCCCGCATCGTTTTCTCATGATCCAATATTCTATAAGACCATGCCACTGGTGTCAATTGACTTTTGCTCGATACTGGCTAATACTCGTCCAAGTTACCTTTACCACCGCCAACAAGGGCACTGCACAAACCATCCCCAAAATCCCCCCCATCTCACCGCCTATTAGTACTGAGGCTACAATCGCTAACGGATGCAGATGCAAGGTTTTTCCCATGATGGCCGGGGAAAGTAAATTTCCTTCCAATTGCTGAACAATGACATTTACCAGCAACACTTTCAACACCATTTGCGGCCCCACAGAAAATGCGAGAATAACGGCCGGCGCCGCTCCAATAAAAGGGCCTAGATATGGAATTATGTCCATCATACCTAGAAATAAAGATAACAAAAAGGCGTAGGGCATCCGGATGATAAGAAATCCTGCATAAGTCAAGATGCCCACAGACAACATGACTAGCAATTGGCCCCGCACATAACTTCCTAAGGTCTCATCAATTCCAGAAAGTATTTTTTTTACTTCCACACGATACTTGACGGGAAATAACCGAACCACCGCTCGTCCCATTACACGGGCATCTTTCAGCATGTAAAAAGCGACAAAAGGGATGACAAAAGCCACAAATATGGCACTCACAGTATTACTAAGCATACTAAACAGATTCGCCACATAACTGGCTGCATTGTGTTCCAATTGTGACAACGCGCTTTCCACGCCCAACCGCAGGGCATCTGGAAGATATCGTTTATGTGCGGTCAGTGCAGTCATCCATCCGTCCGCTTGTGCAATGAGACTGGGCAGGTGTTGAGTCAATTGAGTCACTTGAAAGCTCACCACGGGTATCGCCTGTAATATAGCAATCAATGCCCCGACTACAAAAGTAAAATAAATAATTAAGATGGCAATGCCCCGGGGCACCCGTCGGTGCACCAGCATTTGTACTACGGGTTGAAGCAAATAGGTGATGACTAAGGAAACCAGAAAAGGGATCAGCACCACGTAGATGAGGGACCACAGGTCATGCAAAAAACCACGCACTTGTGCCAACAAGTATACCGCCAGTAAGGTAAGTACCACTGCGGCTATGTTGCGCAGATAACGGTCGGTCGGATTCATCAGAGGGTCCTCCCTTTGGACCAGGGCCGCACACAACAGGTCTGCAAAATCCCCCGTTTCCCAGTCAAGTCAGTGAATATAGGGGGGCTCGGTTCCACTCCAGTAGTATATGCATTCTGGGCAGAATTCTTGTCCAAAGCAGTGTTTTGCATGTTTGCAACCTGTGTACATATAATTCAACGGGTGGACAATGTGAATCGAAATAAGCATTTTCTGTCAAGCAATTGGCTACCGACTTTGTCTGTGGGAATAGGCGGATTTGTGGGGGCCATCCTGAGATACCAGTTAACCCGGTTGATGACTCCAAACAGCCCGGCCCCTTTGGCCACTTGGGTCATCAATGTATCAGGGAGTTTTATCCTTTCCTGGCTATACACAGTGACAATAGAAAAATACCCAATTCATCC
>QXHL01000056.1 GCA_003584005.1 Alicyclobacillaceae bacterium I2511
CAGTTGCCATAACCCCCAATCCCCGCCACCACGTTGGCGAACAGGTAGCGCGTGTGGGGGTCTTCTAAAGGACCAAAGCGCAGGCTGTCCAAAAAAGCAATTGGTCGTGCACCCATTGTAAAAATGTCCCGAAGAATGCCCCCCACGCCAGTGGCTGCACCCTGGTATGGTTCAATGGCCGAGGGATGATTGTGACTCTCCATTTTAAAAGCCACCGCCGTCCCATCCCCCAAATCCACAATGCCCGCATTTTCGCCCGGACCCTGCAACACCTGTGAACCGGTGGTGGGGAACTGTTTCAAGTAGGGCTTGGAACTTTTATAACTGCAGTGTTCAGACCACAGCACCCCGAAAATTCCTGTTTCCACATAGTTGGGCGCTCGTCCCAGTCCAGCCACCACCCGCTGGTATTCTGCGTCGGTCAACCCGAGTGATTGATACAGCTTGTCCTTTGCAATCGCCAGTGCCGTCGGTTCGGCGGCAGCTTGCGCCAAATTGGCCGTTCCCTCTACTGTAGCAGACACCTGCAGACTCGCGCGTCGCGTTTCAGTGGCCATGACGCTGCCCCACCCCCACTTTCTCGGCTCTGGTGGCCAAGAAATCCACCCGTCCGTCGCTCTGGACCGCTACCTGGTTGTCCTCCACAAACCGTTTCATAGACAAAAACATCCGTCTGCCATCACTAGACCCCATCCACTGTGCCACGGCACGCTCCGGATGGGGCATCAAACCAAACACGTTGCCCGCACCATTGACCACCCCGGCAATAGCACGCAAAGAACCATTCGGGTTGCGCAGGTAACGCACCCCCACACGTTTTGCCGCAGTCAACTCGTCCAAGGTTTGCTCGTCGGCGTAGTAACGGCCCTCCCCATGGGCAATGGGCATTTGAATCACCTCACCCACTTCGTAATCCGACAAAAACGCAGAGGTGTTGGATACCACCTGCAGGGGTGTCAATTCACAGCGAAACTGCAAGTGGTCATTGCGCAATAGGGCTCCAGGCAACAGACCCGCCTCTGTGAGTACCTGAAATCCATTGCAAATCCCCAGCACCAGCTTACCTGCTGCGGCCGCCTCTTGAACCCCGGCTAAAACCGGGGAAAAGCGGGCAATGGCCCCGGAACGCAAGTAATCCCCATAGGAAAACCCGCCAGGCAAAACAATCGCGTCATAGCCGGACAAGTCCCGCGTCGTATGCCAAACCTTGTCGACTCCATCCCCTGTGACTTCTGTGATGGCCGAAACCGCATCCTCGTCACAGTTGGAACCCGGGAAAACCACAACGGCCCACTTCATTTTGGGTCCTGCCCCCCTGCTGCAGTTGTGCTAGGTTGTGCCAGTACTGCCGGTTGATTGTCTTGTTCCGTTGTCAGTGTGAAATTGAACGTCTCAATCACCGGATTGCACAGCACCGTTTCGCACATTTGCCGTACCAAGTCTGTCGCAGTGGATACATCTGCGGCTTCCAGGTGTACCTCCATGGACTTGCCCATCCGCACCTGACCCACTCCATGATGACCCAGACTGTGCAACGCCTGCTCCACCGCGTGGCCTTGTGGATCAAACACGCTGGCCTTCAACTGCACCTGTACCCTCGCGACGTACTTCGGCATCAGGCCTGCACCTCCACCCGCCGCAGCATTTCTGCATAGGCTTCCTCGACACCCCCAAGGTCGCGACGGAAGCGGTCCTTGTCCAGTTTTTCACCACTTGTAGCATCCCAAAAGCGACAGGTGTCCGGCGAAATTTCGTCCGCCAGGCGGATTCCCCCCGCACTGTCGCGGCCAAACTCCAGCTTAAAGTCCACCAGTGCCACCCCCCGTGGGGTGAAAAATTGTCCCAGTAACTCACCAATTCGTAAGGCCAGGGTCTGAATTGCTGCAACCTCCGCCCGACTGGCCCAACCCAGTGCCGTCACATGCCCCTCGTTCACCAGCGGATCGCCTAAAGCATCATTTTTGTAATAAAACTCCACCACCGGATAGGGGAGCACTTGCCCCTCTGGCAACCCCAGTCGTTTGGCCATGCTTCCCGCCACACGATTGCGCACCACGACTTCCACGGGCACAATTGTCAAGGCTCGGACCAGAGTCTCCCGTTCTGAGAGGTCTTTCAAATAATGTGTGGGAATTCCTTTCGTTTCTAAATACCGGAATAAAATGTTGCTGATCCGATTATTGATGACACCCTTCCCCACAATGGTGCCCCGTTTTTCCCCATTAAAAGCAGTGGCGTCATCTTTGTAGACCACCACATAGGTATCCGGTTGCGGACCTTCATACACCCGCTTTGCCTTTCCCTCGTACACCATCTGTCCCTTGTCTGCACCCTGAACCCCGGCACCCGTTGTCTCTGTCATTTTATTTCACTCCTTTGATGAAGTATTCTCCAATTATTGCTTCGGAAAGTAGGCCAATTACAATCCCAGGCGGGCGAAAATTTCATCCACATGACGCAAGTGAAACTCAGTCTCAAAACAGGCTGTCAACTCGGCTTGGCTTAGGTGTGCGCGCACTAAGGGTTGGCTACCCGCCGTCTCCAAAAAGGGGCGACTTTGCTCCCAGGATTCCATCGCCGCCTGCTGTACTGCGTCATAGGCCTGTTCGCGGGCCAATCCCTTCCCAATTAAAGCCGTCAATACCCGTTGACTGTTGTACAATCCGAACGTGCGCTCCATGTTCCGGCGCATGTTGTCTGGATATACCCGCAAATCGCGCAAGATACCCGCCATACGGTGTAGCATGTAATCCAGTAGAATGGTAGCGTCAGGCAGCAAAATCCGCTCCACTGAAGAGTGGCTGATATCCCGTTCATGCCACAACACAACATCCTCCAAGGCTGGCACAGTGTACCCCCGGAGCACCCTGGCAAGTCCGCTAATCTGTTCACAAGAAACGGGATTGCGCTTGTGGGGCATAGCGGAAGAGCCCTTTTGCCCGGCGTAAAAGGGCTCTTCCAGTTCCCGAATTTCCGACTTTTGCAAAGCGCGGATTTCCGTCGCCACCTTGTCCAGTGTGGTGCCAATAAGGGCCAACGTAAACACGAATTCAGCGTGCCTGTCCCGCTGCAGCGTCTGTGTACTGATGGGGGCTGGTTTTAGCCCCAAGCGGCGGCACACCGTCTCTTCCACAGCAGGGTCCACGTTGGCGTAGGTGCCTACCGCTCCGGAGATTTTGCCATAGCGCAACCGCTCTGTGGCGGCTTCAAAACGTTCCAAGTCCCGCTGCAATTCCGTATACCAGAGGGCTACTTTAAGGCCGAAGCTTGTGGGTTCCGCATGCACGCCATGGGTGCGACCCATCATTAGGGTGTTTTTGTGGGCCTGGGCCAAGGGTTTTAGGACATTGAGCAGGTCTTGTAGGTCTTGCCGCAACACCTGTGCCGCCTCTTGTAGTTGTGCAGATAAAGCGGTATCCACCACATCTGTGGAGGTCAGTCCGTAGTGAACCCACTTTCTCTCCTCGCCCAAAGACTCGGACACCACCCGGGTAAAGGCCACCACGTCGTGGCGCGTCTGCTGTTCCTTGGCCAACACCGCGTCCACATTGTAGCTGGCCTGGGCGCGGATTTTCGCCGCGTCCGCAGTAGGAATGACGCCCAACTCCGCCCAAGCTTCACAAGCCAAAATTTCCACCTGCAGCCACCAGTGATAGCGTCTGTCCAGGGTCCACAAACGGCCCATTTCCGGTCTGGTGTAGCGATTGATCACGGAAGACTCCCTCTTTCTTCAACAGTTATGTGAAACAGTTGTGTGGACCAAGTCCGCCAGTTCCCAAATCCCCAGCGAGTGCAGGGCCTGCAATCCTTCCTCCGGGGTGTCGCAGAGCACATTGACGTGCCCCATTTTGCGGCCGCGACGGGCTTCAGCCTTGCCGTACAGGTGCAATTTCATCCGTGTTGGCCAGTTGGACAGATGGTTTAGCAACAATGGCAGGTGTTCCCCTAAGACATTGGCCATCACCACTGGGGTTTGCAATTCCGCTTGGTCGAGTGGAAGTCCGCAGACCGCCCGCACGTGCTGTTCAAATTGCGAAGTTGCACAGGCATCCAACGTATAATGGGCTGTGTTATGGGGCCGTGGTGCCAGTTCATTGACCCACAGCTCCCCCTGTGCCGTGAGAAACATCTCGACACCCAGAACGCCCACCAGGTTCAAGGATGTCGCCAGTTGACTGGCTAAGTCCGCCGCTTTAACCGCGATTTCGTCCGCAATCCGCGCAGGCACCACAGAAAACCGCAGAATATGGTCTTGATGAATATTTTCTGCCACCGGAAAGGTGCGAATCTCCCCCGCCTGGCTACGGGCCACCACCACCGACAATTCTTTCACAAAAGGGACAAACTGTTCAGCCACAAAGGGGGCCTCCCACACCTGCATGCCCCGTATATCCTGCATGTCCGGCGGCAGACTGCCCACCATCTGTTGCCAAACACTCGCCAAACCGGCGGTAGACTTTACCTGCCATTGGCCTTTACCGTCATACCCCCCATGGCATGTTTTGACCACCATAGGTAAGCCCACTTCTGCAGCCGCCTGTGTGAGGTCTGCCTGTGTACGGACAGGCCAATAGGGGGCCACCCATCCCCCCGCCCCGAGGATGGTTTGTTTCTCCCGCAAGCGGTGTTGAGTGGCCGCCAACAGGCTTGTGCCTTGCGGCAACTTTCCTGCATCTGCCAAAGTTTGGGCCAATTCCACCCCGACATTTTCAAATTCATAGGTGGCGACATCACACACCGCTGCCAGTTGGACTGCGCCCGCAATGTCATGAAAATCTGCCCGCACATGGGTGTCCGCAAGCGCTGCACAGGGGGCCAGCACATCCGGATCGAGCACACTAATCTGATATCCCAGCGTACGTGCGGCCATCGCCATCATTCGCCCTAACTGTCCCCCACCCAAGATGCCCAATGTGGAACCGGGGAGAATCAAGTTGGGCTCAAGCGTCTGTGTGGACTCCACTGAAATTTTGTCAATGCGCGTGTTTGCTGTCACTTTTGTCATCCCAGCCCCCTTCCACTGCCCTTCATATGCTCACTCGATGGTCGAGTTGTGCGAAACCAATCTGTGCACTATCCTCGTTCCCACCCGTTTAAATCGGGCGGGTTTCTATATCTCCGCGGACAGGTCTGCACCCCTCACGGCTTGGGCCGTGGCCTCCCGGCCCTCCCTGAGTTTGCGGCGAATGTCCGGATATTTAAGACCAAGAATTTCTGCGGCTAACAAAGCAGCATTCACGGCCCCTGCCTGACCAATGGCCACCGTGGCCACCGGCACACCGCCTGGCATCTGCACAATGGACAACAGTGAATCCAGTCCGTTGAGTGCAGCAGACTTCATGGGGACCCCAATCACCGGCAGGATGGTTTTAGCCGCCACCATGCCGGGCAAATGGGCGGCCCCCCCTGCCCCCGCAATAATCACCTCAATGCCCCGCAGGGGCGCCTGCTCTGCGTACTCAAACATCCAATCCGGCGTACGGTGTGCAGACACCACCCACTTTTCAAAGGCAATTCCTAACTCGTCCAAAACCTTGCAGGTGTGTTTCATCGTTTCCCAATCTGATTTTGATCCCATGATGACCCCTACCAGCGCCTCCACACTGCGCACTCCCCTCGTATCCCCCGCAGCGAAAATGACAGCCGCAAGCCAACACCCTGTAAAGGACAAAATGCCCGCCGGTCACCCACAATGGATGAGAAACCAGCGAGCCCAAGGACACAAGGTCTCCCAAAAGGACACCCCGGCCACCGTGGCTCGTAGTCCAGACCTTTACGGGGTCCGGGTAGAGACTCTCGGGCCATATTCCCGAGGATATACGAGGAACGGAATCTACGCATCAATTGTACTGCCAAATGTTCTTTTTCGACACCCCCAATGTCTTTTTTCGACACCTCCAATGTATGGGATGGTTTTAGAGCTGGTCACTCCCATTCAATCGTAGCTGGCGGCTTGGAAGTCACGTCATACACCACTCGATTAATCCCTGGGACCTCGTTGACAATGCGGGACGAAATGCGTTCCAGCACATCATAAGGGAGGCGGGCCCAGTCCGCGGTCATGCCGTCTTCCGATGTGACAGCTCGAATGGCCAAGGCATAGGCGTAAGTGCGTTCGTCCCCCATGACCCCAACACTGCGTACATCCGTCAATACAGTGAAATATTGCCAAACATCCCGTGTCAAATCAGCGCGGGCAATTTCTTCTCGCAAAATGGCATCCGCTTCCCGCACCCAATCCAGCCTTTGCTCGCTGACCGGGCCCAAGATGCGAATCGCCAAACCCGGACCAGGAAAGGGCTGCCGCCAAACTAGTTGCGCAGGCAATCCCAGCGCTTCGCCCAAGCTTCGCACTTCATCTTTAAATAGCTCGCGCAACGGCTCCACAATCGAAAAGGCGATATCCTTGGGCAATCCGCCCACGTTATGGTGGGATTTGATGGTGGCCGCCGTGCGGGTTCCACTTTCAATCACATCGGTGTATAAAGTCCCTTGGACGAGAAAATCAAATGGACCCAGTCGTTCCGACTCCGCTTCAAAGACGCGAATAAACTCCTCGCCAATCCGTTTGCGCTTGCTCTCCGGGTCTGCCACACCTGCCAGTTTGTTCAAAAAACGTTGGGATGCGTCTACCCGCACTACATCGATGCCCAACTGTTCTCCCAAGGAGGCCATCACTTCTGCCGACTCACCCTTGCGCAGCAGTCCGTGATCTACAAATACGGCGGTCAATTGGGAACCGATTGCTCGGTGCACCAAAGCGGCGGCCACAGCAGAATCCACGCCCCCCGAGAGCGCACATAACACTCTGCGGTCCCCCACTTCGCGACGAATGGCCGCCACCGACTGGTCCAGTAAGGAGGCCGTCGTCCAATCTCCGCTGGTTCCGCAAATATCAAATAAAAAGTGGGACAGCAAATCCATTCCCTGCTCCGTGTGACGTACCTCGGGGTGATACTGCACTGCGTACAGCCCATCCTTAGGCCGACTCATGGCCGCAATCACTTGGCCAGATGTTTTTGCATCCACCTGAAATCCGGCTGGAGCCTCGGCCACCACATCGCTGTGGCTCATCCACACGGTCTGTAATTCCGGCTGACCGTGGAACAACCCATTCGCCCCTGCGGCCACCTGCACCTGGGTGCGGCCATATTCCCGCACCTGACCCCGTTTTACATGGGCCGCAAAATGCTTGGCCAGCAGTTGCATCCCGTAGCAAATCCCCAGAATGGGCACCCCTAATGTAAACACCTCCGGATCTACCCCTGGGGCCCCAGGTGCAAACACACTGTTGGGACCGCCGCTAAAAACAATCCCTTTCAGCGGCTTGTCCCGCAACTGGGCGGCCGATACAGTATATGGAAGCAATTCAGAATACACGTGTAACTCGCGAATCCGGCGGGCAATCAACTGGTTATACTGGCCGCCAAAATCCAGCACAACCACAACCTCATGTGCACCCATGGATAAACCGTTCCCTCCCTTAAGATCGACAATATTCTACCATGCCCGCAGGGGACGTCAACTTAGCGCAAATTTCCTGCGTATAGTTCTTTACGTATTTTTACAAAATAAGCAAAGCTGCTTCCCACGTACACTGCCTATTTGCGCCGAATGGCTGCCAACAACCAGTGCCACCAGGTGTGATAAACCCGTCGGATGTCTTTTCTGTCTGGTTGCTTCTGCCCATACCAGACCTGCTCGGCAGTGTTCACCAGGTGCCAATAGTCCTCCCCAGGCACTTCATAGGAATCGGCCACACTCGCCAAATCCCGCAGTGTGTGCGCCCGTTTGGGCAGATCTCCCTGTTTTTCGAGGTAGCGTACCAGGTGTTGCAGGGCGCGCGTCATGCCGGTGGAATTGGCAGAACGCCAGACCCAGTGGTGACGCCACTCCACCACTTTGTGGCGCAAACTCCAGGCAACCCCACCTACCATTAACAGCAAAAGTATTTCACCCCACCAGGGAACAGACAACCCCGGACCAGCCGTGCCAACCGCTCCCCCACCAGCAGGAGGCTTTTGGGGGGTAGCCGGGTGCTGTGCTGGTGTCGGTGCAGGCACCGCATTGTTCCCCGCGGGATTCAGCGTCCCACCTGCGGAACTCCCTGTTTGTGCAAAGGGCAGGTTAAAATTAGGGGTGGGGTCAAACGGAATCCACCCCACGCTGGGAAAGTACACCTCTACCCAGGAATGGGCGTCCATGTTGGACACAATATACTGATTCCCGCTCCCCGTATACTGGGAATTCAAAGTACCCTCCGTAAATCCGGTCACCCATCGTGTGGGAATGCCCAGGGTACGGAGCATCACCGCCATGGCAGAAGAAAAGTTGTTGCAGTACCCTCGTTTAGACTGGAACAAAAACTGTGCCACGTAGTCTTGCTTGGGGCCGGGCACAGGAATATTCGTGGTTTCATAAGGATAATTGTTCTGTAAATAGGCCTGGACCGCCTGGACTATATCATATTCACTGTGCATGCCTTGAGTCAATTTGCGGGCCAGCGCATCGACATCTGCAGGGAGTGTGGACGGAACCTGGGTGTCCAAAGTCCGCACCCCAGCTGGAAAGGCGGTGCTCACATGGGCAGGCAGTGCTGGAAGTGCACGCAAGATTCCATCTGGAACCCCCATTTCTCGGCTCAGAACTGTGTAGGTCTCCCCCTTACGCAGGGTCCCCGCGGTGACTTCACCAGTTTCCGGGTCCAGATTGAGCGCCCCATAGCTATATTGGCCAGACAAGCTGCTGTCTGCAGTGATTTTTTCCAGTGAGTAGCCCGCAAACAAAACCGGAACGCGCAGGCTATTACTTAACACGGTGACCTGTTGACTGACCTGCTGTGTGGGCAAATTGCGAAAAGTCTGGTTCTGCGGCAGCGTCGCCCCCAAGCGAGTTGGGATGGACGCCTGAGTGGTTTTCAACCACCCCTTACCCGTGTATTCGTTATAAACCTCTCCTCGCAAGTAGGCGGGGCTAGCCGTGTTCACCTGCAACACCGATGTGTGGCTAGGCACAAAAGACCCGCCCAAGTGGGCGTTGTCCGACTGGTAGCCAATCACCTTTTGTGCTGCGCTACTGTCCACCCCCGCACCTGTGCCCCAACCCCAGGCGGCAAACGGATTCGGCCATATGGGCCCTTGCTTCGGTAAAAACAGCGCCGCCGCGAGAGCCAGGACCACCAGGCCTGTCAAGGGGACCCAGTAGCGCAGAAAACGGTGTGTCCGGGGAGGCACAAAGCGTACCTGTTGAAAGCGATGTACCCCAAGCACCGCAACGAAGGTCAAAACTACCACCACCCCAGCGACATTGGGATGGACCTGTGTGTTGCCATCAATGGCTGCCAGCACTACGACAGCCAACAGATTGTAGAAAATCCACAGGCGTTCCCTGGCTGCCGCATAAACAACCAACCAATACAGAAACATCAAACAGAGCAGAAATAATTGCGTAGCCAGCAGATCTGGCAACTGCCCCACGTGTATTAGGCGCCACAGTTGCTGCCCCTCTTCGTGCAACACCCGCAGCAATCCAGTCTGCCAAGGACCCGGGGAAAAAAAATGAATCACATAGGCAAGACTAAACAACAGTGCGGCAAACGGTCGCAACCAGCTCCAAGGTAGCACCTGCACACCCGCCAACACCACAAACAAGGGTAAAAAAGTGACGGGGCCCTGTAACATGCCAAGGTCCTGCAAAGGCCACAAAAAAACAGCCAACCACAAAGCGGCTAACACCGCCATAGCAATGCGACTCGGACCTGACAGCCCTATGTGGGAACTCCCTGGAACCTCAAAATTCCCGTCAATCTGCAGTCTGCCTGACACTTTTGCTGGCACCCCCTCGCTGCAAGTTCCCCAATTGACTGGGATGGGCAATCAGGTGTACGTTCACGTGTCCCGTTTCCAACAGGGTCAAGGCTTGTCTTTGGCTTTGTGTCAATTGTGTTTCCACCATGGGCACAAACCACTCCACCGGTCCCCGGCGGCGGGCCGCCTCCACAGCCACCGCAGTTTGCACATCCAGTTGGGGAGAAATCACGGCCAATGTAGTCCCCAGGGGCGCCCCCTGCACCAGCCGCGCAAGTGATTGTGCAAACGAGATGGGTCCTCGTGGACTGGCCAAAGCCAGCGCTTCTAAACTGCGCATCCAGAGGGCTTGATGTGTGCCACTGGGGGTTTGAAACAGAGTCTCCCCATGCAAGGTCAAGGCAAAACTTTGATGCAGGTCATAGGCGTGCTTGAGCAGGGAAGCCGTCACAATCATTTCCAATTCGAACAAATCAGTCGATTGGGCACGAAATGTGTCTGTGGACAAATCCGCCACAAAGCTTAATTCACTGGCCACGTGCAACTCGAATTCCTTTGCCTGAAGGAGGCCCGTACGGGCGGAAGCAGGCCAGTGTACCCGGCTCAAGCGGTCCCCAGGCACGTACTCGCGCACCCCAATGACATTGCTGGATTCCTCGCTGCGTCGACCCGTAGGTTCCCGCAAACCGAGCTGTACTGGGCGATAACCGGCCCAGCCGCGCACTGGCACCACCTGTGGAAACACCCACACGGTGTCTGCTCCCGGTTGCACCAAGGAGTGCTCCACCAGACCGAGCAGATCGCCATAAACTAGGCGCGTATCCCCCAAATCATAGACGCCCCGTGACAGACCTGGCAATTGATATTCCAGCGCAAAGTGTGTGGCCCACAGGGGTTGTAGCACCTGCTGTTTAGCCAGAGTCTGCCAAGCACTGGGTAGATCCTCTGCCACCCGTAGCCACCACAGTGGCCAACCTGCCGCCCGCCGCACCTGCAACCGCACCGTCAAGGACTGTCCTGCGGTCAAGCGAGTGGTTGAAAGTTGGCGGGTACAAACCAGTCCCCTGCCGCCAAACCACAGTTCTGCCAGTTCGTACAAGCAAAGTACCGCAAAAAAGTCAAACACAAACCAGGCTAAAAACCCCCCCTCGACTCTGGCAAAGACAAAACTTGCCGTGGGGGTCAACAAAATCCACAGCCCACTGAGTCTCTTGTGTCGGCTCACCGAGACATCAACCCTACCTGTGCTGAATTTGACAACTGTGGCACAGGCACCCTGGACAGTACCTCAGCCACAAGGTCTGCCACACTCGCGCCAGACAGGCGGGCTTCCGCAGTCAACAGAATGCGGTGTGCCAACACATAAGGGGCCAACAGCCGCACATCATCCGGAATCACATAGTCGCGACCGTTTATCCACGCCAGTGCCTGGGCTGTCTTGAACAAGGCAAGGCTGGCGCGCGGACTGGCGCCTAGGTACACGTGGGCGTGTTTACGAGTGGCTGTGATGACCTCCACCAGGTAATGGCGCACCTCCGGATTGACCCAGACGTTGGCACACTCCTCCCGCCAAACCAGCACCTTTTGTGGCGTGGTCACAGGTTGAATGGCGTCAATCGGCTGTCCCAGACGATTGCGGTCCAGCAAGGCCACTTCCTCCTGGACGGTCGGGTAGCCCATGGAAAACTTCAACAAGAAACGGTCCAGTTGCGCCTCTGGAAGCGGAAAGGTGCCCTCAAATTCAATTGGATTTTCTGTGGCCAAAACAGTAAACGGTTGTGGCAATGGATATGTTTGACCATCTGCAGTAACGTTAAATTCCTCCATAGCCTCCAAAAGAGCTGACTGTGTTTTGGGAGAAGTGCGGTTGATTTCGTCCGCAAGCACCATTTGTCCAAACACTGGCCCAGGGCGGAACTCAAATTCCTGGGTCTTTTGATTGTATATGGAGACTCCCGTGACGTCCGAAGGCAACAAGTCGGGAGTAAACTGAATGCGTTTAAATTCACAGCCCAATGAACGGGCAAGTGCTCGCACCAACATTGTTTTCCCCACACCGGGCACATCCTCTATCAGCACATGTCCACCTGCCAACACGGCGACTAACGCCAGGCGCACTACCTCCTGTTTTCCCACAATGACTTGTTCCACGTTGTCGACGACAGACTTTGCGGCATGGTTTAATGGATCCGTAAAAGACAGGTAATCCACGAAATCTAACGCCTCACTCTCCGGGTGTCTGCCCGGGCCACTGGCAGGGATTGCCCAGCGGCCCGGGCAGGGCTCTGCACCGTTTCTTTTTATTGTACAGGTTTTCTCGCAAGAGGTGGAGGTGGACAAAAAGGGAACAGCCAAGGACACACAGTCCTTGGCTGTTCCCTCCTGAAGGTGAACTGGCCTAGCCCAGTCCACCCACCCGAAACGAAAATTACATCATGCCGTCCATTCCGCCCATACCAGCTGCCGGATTCATTTTTTCCTTCTCCGGTTTGTCGGCCACCACGGCTTCTGTGGTGAGCACCATGGCTGCCACACTGGCCGCATTCTGCAACGCGGAACGGGTAACCTTCGCTGGGTCTACAATCCCCGCCTGAATCATGTTTACCCATTCCCCTGTGGCAGCATTGAAACCAACGCCCGGCTGCTCCGATTTCAAGCGTTCCACAATCACAGAACCCTCGACACCCGCGTTGTCGGCAATCTGTCGCACTGGCCACTCCAGGGCTTTGCGCACCAAGTTCACGCCCGTCAACTCATCCCCCTGGGCATCCACTTTATCCAATGCAGCTACAGCATTCAGCAGGGCCGTGCCGCCGCCAGGAACAATGCCTTCTTCTACTGCTGCTCGGGTGGCGTTGAGGGCGTCTTCCATCCGCAATTTCTTGTCTTTCAATTCAGTCTCAGTAGCTGCGCCGACCTTAATCACTGCGACGCCACCGGCCAATTTTGCCAGACGCTCCTGCAACTTCTCGCGATCAAAATCTGAAGTGGTTTCTTCAATTTGATTGCGAATCTGGTGAATGCGAGCGTTGATTTCCTTCTTTTCACCCACACCGTCCACAATAATAGTATTTTCTTTCTCCACCCGAATTTGCCTTGCACGTCCCAATTGATCCAAAGTGGTGTTTTTCAACTCCAGGCCCAGCTCTTCACTGATGACTTGGCCGCCTGTCAGAATGCCAATATCCTGTAACATAGCCTTGCGCCGATCCCCAAAACCTGGTGCTTTGACTGCAACAGCCGTAAAGGTTCCACGCAGTTTATTCACCACGAGGGTTGCCAGTGCCTCGCCTTCTACGTCCTCAGCAATCAGCATCATGGGTCGACCGGATTGTACCACCCGCTCTAAAACCGGCAAAACTTCTTGGATATTGCCAATTTTCTTATCTGTGATAAGAATGTATGGGTCTTCGAGAATAGCTTCCATTTTGTCTGTATCTGTGACCATGTAGGGAGAAATGTAGCCACGGTCAAACTGCATGCCTTCCACAACTTCCAATTCAGTGGTGAAGCCTTTAGACTCTTCGACGGTAATCACACCGTCTTTGCCCACCTTTTCCATGGCATCCGCAATCAACTGACCAATTTCATTATCGCTCGCGGAAATGGCAGCCACCTGAGCAATACTCTCCCGGCCTTCAATCTGTTTGGAGGTGTTCTTGATTTGCTCCACCGCTGCATTGACTGCTTTCTCAATCCCCTTGCGCAACACCATAGGATTGGCACCAGCAGCCACGTTCTTAAGCCCTTCACGAATCATTGCCTGTGCCAGCACGGTGGCAGTAGTGGTGCCATCGCCAGCCACATCGTTGGTCTTGGTTGCCACTTCTTTCACCAACTGGGCACCCATGTTCTCAAAGGCATCCTCCAGCTCAATTTCCTTGGCAATGGTCACACCGTCATTGGTAATCAGTGGGGAACCAAACTTCTTTTCCAGCACAACGTTGCGTCCTTTAGGACCCAGGGTAACTTTTACCGCATCGGCCAGGGCGTCCACACCGCGCAGCATGGCACGGCGTGCCTCTTCCCCAAACTTCATTTCTTTTGCCATTTTACAATAACCTCCTGTATTGGCGAATATGTAGCGTCGATTTGAGTCCACAGACTACGCACAGTCTTTTCAATCAAGCCTCGACAACCGCCAGAATGTCGCTTTCGCGTAAAATCAAGACTTCCTTCTCATCAATTTTAATCTCTGTACCGGCATACTTAGAATAAATCACCCGATCGCCAACCTTGACTTCCAATGCGATGCGCTGCCCGTCTTCAATACGGCCCGGGCCCACGGCAACAATTTCGCCTTCTTGGGGTTTTTCCTTGGCAGTATCCGGCAGAAAAATCCCGCTGGATGTCTTTTCTTCCCGGTCTAACGGACGTACAACCACTCGGTCCGCGAGGGGTTTGACCATGTAAAGCCCTCCTTGTCCCTGTCATACATTAGGGAAGATTTATTAGCACTCAACTCCTTTGAGTGCTAATCCATTCCCTATATTAGCGAGTTGCCTGCAAAAAAGCAACAGGGAGGGTTCATAACTTTCCCACCTGTCTGTGATGAAAGGTCCTGGGGTTTTCGGATCATTTCAAGCAGGAAGACTTCACACCCAATTCCAGGTTGTCTGCCATGTCAAGGCCTGTTCCCAAAGTTCCGTCAGATTGTCTATATGATACACTGGGCCTGTCCACCCGACAAGCCAATCCTCGTCACACAACCCGCGCGGTGCCCGCAAAAACACAGCCCGTAAGTTGTGAATACCTGCTTGTTGCAACCCAATCCACTCTTGTTTCGAGGACACCACAGCCAGCTTGGGCAGTGGACCGTGCTTGAACCCCTCCACCACAATCGCGTCCAAGTTACCTCCCAGCTGCTGGCTGTGTTGCCACAGACGCCTGCACAGTGCGAGTACATCCCCTGTATCCGGATCAGCGTGTGTATGCAACAAACTGTGGTCTGCCCCCACCAACAGGGTCAAGGTGGCCCCTGCCTGTGACAGCAGTTGGGTGTCGGAGCCTTGCTTTTCCCAGTCATTCCTATGAAACGATGTCGCATGGCCATCCCGTTTCACGACCGCCACCTTCAAACCCCGGCGAACCCAGTCTTGAATCAGGGCCTGTGCGAGTGTCGTTTTGCCTGCGTTATGCAAACCGATGATGGACAGGCATAACAGGGATGGTTTGTGCGGGCGCTGCGCTTCAGGCATTCAGCCACCCACCCACGCCAAGCTGGGCGATATCCGCGGGTGTCACCGGGAGCCCTGCCAACACACGCGGCAACAGCACATCAAAAGAAGTTCGTTGGTCATAGATCACCGCGCCTGGTAATCCAAAAATAGCTGTGCTTCCGAGATAGGCCAGCATCAACATGGACCCTGGTAGGATTGGGGTCCCATATCTAACCACCCGGTCTGCAGCCTGACGAATGGCGGCGGGGGAGCGGTCATCCGGATCTACCGACATGCCTCCTGTCACCAGCACAAGCTCCGCACCCTGCTTGGTTGCGGCTGCAATAGCGCCGGCAATTTGGTTCACATCGTCGCCAGGAAACACTTGGTCCACCACTGTTACCCCGTATTCAGACAGCTTACGTGTCAGAATGGGACCTGCCTTGTCGACAATTCGTCCGGTTTGGATCTCACTGCCAGTGGTCACTAGATAAGCTCGTCGACAAACGTATGGCAACACGCTGACCACCCCGTACTCCGCATGTCCCGTAGCGGCCAAACGCACCACCTTGTCCACCTTTTCCTTTTCAATTACAAGCGGAATCGGCCGCACCCCGGCCAAGGGGGTGCCCTCCTTGACGTGCAGATACGGCAGCCGTGTCGTCACCGAAATACCCTCCAGTAAATCCATCTCAACCACGCGCGCACTGTCCACCCACAACATGCCATCATAATCTGCCCGCAACACGACTTTGCCTTCCACCACATCGCTAAACCGGATGCCGAGGCCAGCAATCGCATTTGCCATCGTGACAGCAGCATCGTTCTCGTGCAGCTCGTCCGCCCCAATTTCCAGGGCATAGACGAAGCGCTTTCCCATATCCAGCAATATTGGAATATCTTCCGTCTGTATCACATGCCCCTTCGCAAAAGCCCGTCCCTTAAACTCTCCCGGCAAGATTCTTGTCAAATCGTGTGCCAACGGCATGCCCACAGCCTGCTCTACTGGCACCTCTCGCAGTACCGACACCCCTATACACCCCTTCCGTTTATTTAATGAGGCCCATCTTATCCGTGAGGCACATCCCCACAACCAGCCGCTGTCCCCTAGTGCAACCGCTGGTCCCCATGGTCCAGCCACTCCTGGTAGTCTTTCGGGGTGTGTACAGGGCGCAGCCACCAGTCTGGCCAACCCAAGGCCAAGCCATCCACCCCCCACAGTGTGAGCTGTTCCAAGGCGGCAAACAACCGCCGCTGACCTGCAGCATGTGCATGCACAAAAGCCGTTCCCGCCGTCCACCGGTAACAACCCAGTAAGGGTTGCCAATGCCCTGCTCGCTGGGCGAGGACCGCATCTACACCCTCCCCAGCCGACTGGAGAGCCTGGGCCAGTGTCTGCAGCACTTCCACCTGCACCCCTGGCAGGTCTCCGGCTAACACCCAAATCCAATCTGGTGGAGGCACAGGGGACCTCATCATTCGCATCCAACCGTGTGCCAACGCCACCAATGGCCCTTGGTAAGGCTGCTCGTCTGCAATCACCTCCATCGCCAATTCTGCAGGCAACCCCTGTCCCGCTTGTGCCGCCCCCACCACTGCGTGGGTGTATCGGTTGCGACTGGCCAGACCCGTGTGATTCAGTGCTGGCCCCAGCAGCCAAATCCAATCCGCCACCCCGGCAGCTGTCGCCACAACGTGACCCAAGACGGTGCGCTGGGAATTCGCTGTAAGGGGCAGGCTTAGCTTGTCCCTTCCCATGCGCCGGCTGCATCCCCCGGCGACAATAATGGCGGCTGTCGACAATCCCACACCCCCTGTTCTGTAATCATGAGATGCAGGGGTTGATCATGCGGCAAGGCTGGCAGTGACTTGGCCCATTGCAAGTCATAGCCAACCCCAACTCGCAGTGCTGACACCGCGGGTTGGGCCAGCAGACGGTCGTAAAACCCTCCCCCATAG
>QXHL01000057.1 GCA_003584005.1 Alicyclobacillaceae bacterium I2511
TGATTGCAGAGCTGGCCCTGGCCATGGAAATGGGGGCAACATTGGAAGACATCGCGTTGACCATCCACGCCCACCCAACGCTGGGCGAGCTGGTGATGGAAGCGGCAGAGGTGGGACTGGGAACACCAGTTCATATTTTGTAAGTAAATTCCAATTAATACGGATGGCATCATGATGAGAGAGGGGATGTACAGAACGTGGTTTCACAGTCGGACGGTGTAGGAGAAAGTGCATACTTGTGCGGATACGATTGTGAAGGGACGTGTAGGGGGTGTGCCCAAGCAACTGTAGCGAGTGCAATAATTATGTTTGGTGCGGACAAGACTTTATTCAAGATTGCAGATGGATTTTCTGGAGGGATTGCCGTACAAGGGACTGGATTATGTGGGGCTCTCGCGGGGTCCATCATGGTTATTAGTTACTTCTTTGGTCGTGACTATGACCATCGGACAAGGTCGGCATCTGAATTTCGTGCTCGTGAACTTGTAAGACAGTTTAGAAAAAGGTTTGATGAAACATTTCAAGGAGAAACGTGTCCCATCATACAAAATTACTTGTTTGGTAAGCAATATCGACTTGATGAACCACAGGAGAAAAAAGCTTTTGAGAAGGATGGTGCTCACACTGGAAAATGCAACTCTGTTGTTGGGACAGCTTCTTTGTGGCTTGCTGAGTTACTTGTGAAAGAGGGCGTACTTCAAACGGGAAATTATGAAAGTATGAAAGTGGAGAATGATTGACAAATGTCGTTTACGGAGCAAAGAAAGGGAGGTGATGAGAAATGTAATTATCCAAGTGCGTATTTACACTTCAGAAACGTTACAGTTTAGTGGGAACGCTCTCATTTGGATACAGAGAGTCAGACAGACTTAAAAGATGGGATGTGAGCGACATGAAAACAATAAAAAAAATATTGGTTATTTGTGGGACTGGAATAGCAACTTCAACGGTAGTCGCCAATAAAATTCGGGATTATCTGGGTTCCAAACCTGATATCCCGAGAGTGGAGATTTCCCAAGGGAAGGTGGTGGACTTGTTAAAAGGGACAGATGCTGATCTCATAGTGGCTACCACTCAAGTTCCTAGTTCTATTCAAGTGCCAGTAGTCAACGCAGTACCCTTGTTGATTGGAAGGGGCACAGAAGTTTTACGTAAAATTGAAGAAGAATTGCGAAAGTTATAGTTCAGTAATTGCGTGGCTAACGTGCATGTTTTCACCGGATATTTAAAAAAACCAGATTGGAGTGATGTACCATGGGGAATCTAATCCATGATATTATCAACCTTGGGCCAAGCGTGGTATTGCCAATCGTTATTTTCATTTTGGCTCTCATTATGCGCCTACCTGTTTCAAAGGCGTTCAGAGCTGCAGTGATTATCGGTGTTGGATTTGTGGGGATTAATCTAGTAATTGGTTTGTTAGGAGGAGTAGTTGGCCCTGCGGCACAACAGATGGTTCAACATAGTGGAGTTCATTTGAACATTCTGGATGTGGGGTGGCCTTCCACAGCTGCAATTGCTTATGGATCAGCAGTTGGAGCTCTTGCAATTCCGGTGGGGTTGGCAGTGGATTTGTTGATGCTGATTTTCGGTCTTACAACGACTCTAGATATCGATTTTTGGAATTACTGGCATATTGCATTTGCTGGAGCGATTGTCACCATTGTCACAACAAATATAGGATATGGAATATTGGCAGAGGTTATTGCTATGATTATTGTCTTAACCTTGGCAGATTGGAGTCAACCCTGGGTGAAGCGTTACTTTGGGTATGACAATATTTCCTTTCCGCATGGAACTTCGACTCCGTATTTTGTAATGGCACTTATTCTTGACTGGGTATTTGATAAAATTCCTGGATTTAACAAGCTAGATGCCTCGCCCGAGAGTTTACAAAAACGGTTTGGTATTTTCGGGGATTCCATGATAATGGGATTAATTTTTGGTCTTTTCATTGGGGTTCTTGCCGGAGAGAGTGTATCAAGTATTCTGACTCTAGGTATTACCGTCGCCGCTGTAATGGTCATTCTTCCACGCGTAGTAGCAATATTGATGGAGGGGCTTATGCCTGTGGCGGACGGCGCGTCCGAGTTATTGCAAAAGCGATTTCCGGGTCGCAAGATTTATATTGGAATGGATACTGCAATTCTTGTTGGGGCGCCTACAACAATTGCTTCCTCGGTTATCTTGGTTCCCATTACTCTTGGGTTAGCGTTTATATTGCCTGGTAATCGCACGTTGCCATTTATTGACCTTGCTACCATTCCATTTATCCTTGCATTAATGACCCCTGTATTTAAAGGCAATGTCGTTAGAACAATAGTTGGAGGGACGATTGCGATGATTCCTACCCTATATATCGCAACGGCGCTCTCTCCAATCATGACACTTGCCGCTCGGCAAGTGGGATTTAAGTTTCCTGCTGGAGCAGTTGACATCACATCCTTGGTCGATGGCGGTAATGTATTACCATGGATCATTCGAGAGGCAGGTCAATTTAGGGCGATTGGATTAACGGCTCTCTTGGTTCTAGCTGTGGTTTTTGCGTACGTGGTAAGGCGATTCGTAACAACTCGTCAAGACGCCCAATAAGTACGTGTCCCAAAAGGGGTCAGGTAAGATCCAAGCAGTTCGAGGAAGCAAACTCCCAATATGTATGGGTCTGCTCCACAGTGGCGAACGTTTAGACCGGGCAGCGAGCCCCGTGCCGTATTTTTTGGGTCCATGAGGGAGCATTCTAGGCACCGACGAAGCAATACGCCTGGGAACTCCGCCCCTTTTTCGGATAACTTCAATAAGTTGGATTGGGCCAGATATTTTTTGGATTTATTGCTATTTAACTAATGTTTAATTGATTGGAGAGATTGAAATGAAGGAATTAAGTTCTGAAGAAGAATTTGTTCAGCTAAAAACGGATCACGTTCGTCTTCGTGCTGATTATGCCAATTGGACTGAAGCTATTCGGGGATCTGCGGCTTTGTTCACTAAAGAGGAAGTAACGGATGGCTTTTTAGAAGCTCTTCTCCTTCGAGAAAAACAATATCCAACGGGATTACCGGTTTATCCATATGGAGTGGCAATTCCCCATCCGGAACCGGACGTCGTTCTACGTCCAAGTATTGCCTTAGTTACTTTAGTAGATCCAGTTCCCTTTAAGATGATGGGAAGTCCCGATGAGGAGGTTTTGGTTTCCATTGTTATTACATTAGCCCTACCGAAAAAGGACCACGAACAACAGGCAACGTTCTTGGCTCAGATAATAGAAAGAGTACAAGATGAAAGTTGGGCGAGACATTTAATGGAAGAAGCTAAGACGTCCACAGACGCATTGATGATATTCAAAAGCATTTGATATTTACTTGGTTCACATACAGTTGAAAAGGCAACTGAAAGCTCAAATGTATTCGAGTGTTACTGTTTTCGATCCAGAGGGTGGCTTGTTTAGCCAAGGCACGTTTAATAGGGTTTGAAAATTTATCTTATTGTTTTTGTATGATGCGGGGACAGAGGAGTGAGAGGGGTTGATTGAATCTGCGAGAATACCATGAAAAAGAAAGATATCACAGGCAGTTACGTGTCCGCAATATTCTCTGGAGATTTGACTTCGCATATCGACAAAATGATTGTCAAGTAGGCGGAGATTCTATGGATTCCTCAAGGTTAATTATACTAAAGACCTCCAAAAATTCTACCAGACTATTGTGACTAGACTTTTGATAGATTTGGAACACTGGGCGGTGTTGACTAGGGCCAATGTGATAGAATATGAATCAAAATGGTCGAAATAGTTCTGTTTTAGTAACTAGATTCAATGGACTTGGATGCAATGCTGCCACAGGCAAAAGTTGAGAAGGTCAGAGCCAATTTGAGGTGGTAAATTGAATGGATGGTTGAAAGATTTAGACCTAGAAGGGATATCGGTAGAACAACTTGTTGCTCATTTAGAAGAATTGAGGCGTAGATTTATTTGGGTTTTATTATTTTTTGTAATAACATTCATTGTTGCCTTGTTATTTGTAAATCGAATTTATGGTGTGCTTGAAGCACCAATGGGCTCTCAGAAGCTAGTTATACTAGGGCCTGCAGAGGTAGTACATGTATACTTTGCTCTGGCTGGTATGTCAGCCTTGAGTATTACATTACCGTTTGCTGTTTGGCAATTATGGTTATATGTCAGACCAGCATTAAGGCAAACGGAACAGCGCATTATTCGAGCTTACGTTGTTCCAACTATTATAATGTTTTTTCTTGGAGTATCCTTTGGGTATTTTGTTATTTTCCCGCTGGTTTTTGAATTCCTAATGAAATTGGCAAAAATAAATTTTATTCCAATGATTACGGCCAGCGAGTATGTTAAGTTTTTACTGAATTTGATTCTTCCAATAGGGATCATGTTTGAACTGCCGGTTGTCATTTTAATTCTTTCAAGATTAGGAATTGTAACACCTAAATTGCTTGTAAGAGCAAGAAAATATGCATATTTTATTTTGATCATCATCGCGTCCATGCTCAGTCCTCCGGAGCTCGTATCACATTTGAGCGTTGCTGTTCCTTTGATCCTGTTATATGAGGTGAGTGTTACCTTGTCGAAACTGGTAGAAAGGAGAAAAAACATACGAAATAGAGAGAAAACGTAAATGTGTTCTCCTTTGTAAATAAAAATTGAATCATATATGATCTTTCGATATTGTACTTTTGTGATTGTTTAGGTATTATGGAGATAACAAATATTAAGGAGTAATGATGTGCTTACTACGACAAGGAGAAAACTAATAGTTCAAAAAGTCGAGTCACAAGGACAAGTCACACTGGCCGAATTGTCCAGCGAGTTTGGTGTTTCAGGGATAACTATAAGGCGTGACTTGGACGTACTAGAGAGAGATGGGGTATTGGTACGTGTCCGGGGAGGCGCAATTTTACCTGATAATTGGGAGATTCATTCTTATCAGGCGAAAGAAAGCGTTCACCTAGAGTTGAAAGATGCAATATCGGATTTAGTTGCGATGATGGTGAGGCCGAATACGTCAATATTTTTGGACACTGGGTCAACAATGCTTGGGATCGCCCGTAAGTTGTTGGAACGAAATACAGGCCCATTAACTATATGCACTAATGATATCAAAGTTGCACTTGAACTAGGTGAGCATCAGAATTTTTCGGTTATTTCTCTTGGCGGGGAGTTGAGGGCCCATGTATATTACGTAGCAGGTCACTTCGCTGAAAAAATGGTTCATGATTTGAGGGCTGATATAGCGTTTATTGGTTGCGACTCAGTTAGCCTTCGGTTTGGCGCAATGACCTCGAGTAGGGAACTGATTCCATTAAAGAAGGCGATGATGGCTTCAAGTCGTCGTTCCGTGTTGGTTTGTGATTCTAGCAAGTTTGGGCGAATGTCATCTGCGGCTATTGCTTCAGTGGTTGAATTTGATGTGCTAATCACGGATGATCAATTGTCGGATACGGAGGTGGAACTGCTTACAAAAGCGGGGATAGATTTCAAAATGGCCACTACAACTTTGGATGAACAGCAGATCGATGGTGAAGAAATACCATAACCCAGGGGGTGATTATGATGCTAAGTAACATAGGAGTACCAGGATTAATTCTAATCCTGATTATAGCGTTAGTCGTTTTCGGGCCATCTAAATTACCTGAAATAGGAAAATCATTTGGTAGGACAATCAAGGAATTCAAAAAAGGAACGAACGAAATTTTTGAGAATGACGAGAAATCGAGAGCGGAAGAAAAATCGGAAGTAAAAGAAGAAGCTAAAGTGAAATAGTAAAAATTAGGAGGGGTTCAAATGGCTGATGAATTTGATGAAGTTCGGCGTTCATTGTTAAAAAAAGGAGCAAAAGGTGCGACACTTTTAGCAGCAGGCCCAGCCTTGATGTCATTGATTACTGCATGTGGTACAAACACGAAAGTTGCGTCATCTGCAATTGGAGTGAATGCAAATCTAAAATGGGCTACTGATGCTAATATAGATTGGCATCAGTTTAAAGGAAGTTCAATTCGCATCGGTCTAGCACAGCATCCATTTCAGGAAGCTTTAATGCCGCTTATACCACAGTTTGAGGAATTGACAGGGATTACAGTAAGCACAACAGTTTTACCACAAAATCAGTATTTTCAGAATATACAGCTTGATTTGGCGTCACACTCTGGAACACACGATGTTCTTATGACGGGGCCAGAGGTTATTTGGGGATATATTCCGGGTCACTGGTTAGAGCCATTGGATAATTATATTCAGGATAAAAGTTTAACTGACCCATCTTGGTGGAACATTGACGACTTTTATCCGAATTTATTAAACGCAGGAAGGTGGTCGGGGAAGATTGGTGACCTTGCTGGGACCGGAAATCTATGGGAACTTCCAGTTCAGGTGGAAACATATATTTTATCGTATCGCAAGGACCTCTTCGATAAAGCTGGTGTCGGTGTTCCTACAACCTATCCCGAATTATTGAACGTTTGTCAGCAGATTCAACCTGTCGGACAAAAAAACAATCCTAATTTTGCAGCTATGGTGAATCGTGGAATAACAGATTGGTCTACAATCTTAACGGGGTATATGTCGGGATTTACTACATGGGGAGGAAAGGATTTCAATTCCTCCATGAAATCGACGATTAATAGCCCAATTGGAATTGAGTTTACGTCTTTATGGGCAAACATGATGAAAAAATATGGTCCGTCAGGGTGGACGAACATTCAGTGGTACGATGGAATGAACGGTTTTGCGGCGGGAAAATACGGTATGTTCCTAGACTGTGATTTTTTTGCTCAAACCTATGAAAATCCTGCAGTCTCACAGGTAGCTGGGAAGGTTGGCTATGCTTATATGCCCAAAGGACCTGAGGGACAACATGCTCTGTCGGACACATGGATGTGGTCATTAGCAGTAAACGGTTCTAGCAGGAATAAAAAAGAGGCGTGGCTATTTATGGAATGGGCTACCGCTTCACAAACGATGTTAACAGCCACGCTTAAGTACAGAAATTTCAATCCGACTCGGAAATCTGTATGGATCAATTCTGATGTTGTAAAAATGACATCTGGTTGGGATAACGGGAATTGGAGGAATGTTGTTGACGGGAACTTGTCTAAGTACGCAAAAATACGGTGGACTCCGGAACCGGAAGTGTCAACTATGGGGACTCGATGGGCACAAGGATTGGTTGATGTGTACGAGGGTCAAAATGCTTCAGTTGCGATGAACAATGCAGCAAACGATATCAACCGATTAATGGCTAGGGCAGGCCTAACCGTCTGAAGGTAGGGTTCCAATGAGAAGGTATAATGATGCTTATGCGTATGCTTATGCTCTGACGGCCCCCACACTCATTATTCTTGTAGTATTTATGATGGCGTTTCTGTTTGCGGTATATATGTCATTGACACATTATACCTTATTGAACCAGGTGCTCTCTTTCGATGGACTGGCACATTACAATCAGGTAATGCACAGTCCGGAATTTTGGGAAAGTGCTTGGATTACAATCAAATATACAGTTGTTACTGTTACTGTTCAACTCGTATTGGGTTTTGCAATTGCCCTAGCACTCCATGAATTAACGACCGAACATCGTATTTTACAGGCGATTGTTATTCTGCCATTAATGATTCCACCTGTTATGTCATCAATTATCTGGCAGGTGATGATGAATCCGTCTGGCGGCATACTGAATTACGTGTTGCAGCCATTGGGAGTGAACTCCCAATGGCTAGCTAGTAGCAGTACAGCAATTTGGTCTATAGCCTTAATTGATGTGTGGATTTATACGCCATTTGTGACTCTAATACTGTTAGCTGGACTGAAGGCTCTGCCGGTGGAACCCTATGAAGCGTCATTAGTCGATGGAGCAAATGTCGTTCAACAGTTTAGATGGGTAACGCTTCCCTACCTTCGTCCGTACATTATTATTGCGGCTACTTTTAGAATTATAGGTTCCTTGAACGTATTTGACGAAGTGTATGCTACAACAGCAGGCGGTCCAGGAGTAAGTACAACCACATTATCCGTTGAAATTTACAAAATGGGTTTTCAAGGGAATTTGCTATCCTATGCAGTAGCAATCGCTGTTGTGTTGTTTATTGTTGTTCTTGTAATTACTCAATATTTATTAAGACTGTGGAAGGAAGAAGAGGAACATTAATGGTCCGTCAATCAAAGTATGTAAGGCTAGTGCGATATATTGTTCTTCTGTTTACTGTGATTTTTTCATTGTTTCCAATTATATGGATATTGATGATGTCCTTTCAAAATCAGAAGGATATTATATCTGTTCCACCGAAACTATTGTTTATTCCCACACTTACAAATTATGTGGACATATTGATGCCGCAGGTATTTAATGCGGTAGCCCAAGCGTCTTTCCCGTTCGTGAGAGCGCTGATAAATACTATCATCATCGCATTTGGGTCGGTATTAATTAGTCTTTTTCTTGGCATACCCGCAGCTTACGCACTAACCAGAATGAAGTTTCCTGGAAAGGAAAACATCGCGTTTACCCTAATAAGTTTCTACTTTGCTCCAATTTTTGCTATTGCCCTACCGTTATATATTATTTTTCAGTGGTTACACTTATATGATACGTATATTGGTTTAATGATCGCGTATCAGGTGATAACCTTGCCCTTGATTGTATGGTTGTTACGGAGTTACTTTCGCGAGGTCCCTCGTGAAATTGAAGAAGCAAGTTGGGTTGATGGAGCAGGTTTATTGCGTACTCTTGTTAAAGTTGATCTACCCATTCTTTGGCCAGGGCTTGCCGCTTCTGCAGTACTTGCGCTGTTGTTTGCTTGGAATAATTTTGCAATAGGTCTTATTTTGTCAGGACCCAATACTGAAACACTTACGATGTCAACATTAAGTTATATGGGATATGGCCAGGTTTTATGGGGGCCGCTTGCTGCGTCGATGGTATTGTCGATGGCTCCTGAGTTGATTATTTCAGTTTGGTTGCAACGGTTTTTAATTCGCGGGCTTTCTTTTGGCGCTGTGAAATAAAATCTATATAAGAAGTTGAGGGTGATGTTGAAGATGTATTTCATCGGAGTAGACTGTGGAACTAATTCCTTGCGGGCGGGTTTGTATGATCAGAATGGTAATGAAATATCATTCGCTGTTCGAAGTTACGATACCAGGTTTCCGCATCCCGGATGGGCGGAGCAAGATCCGAGTGATTGGTGGGAGGCTTTACGCGGTGCGGTGAGGCAGACTGTTGAAACTTCACATGTTAACAATAAGAAAATAAAAGGGATCACCATAGATGGCACTAGCTGTACGGTTGTTTTGTCTGATGAACATGGAGAACCTTTATGTCCAGCACTGCTTTGGATGGACGTTCGAGCTGGGAAAGAAGCACAGGAAGTCACTAAGTATGGCCATAAGTATAATGGAGGCGGACCTGTCTCTGCAGAGTGGATGGTACCAAAGATGATGTGGGTAAAGAAAAATTGGCCAGAAGTATACAATCGGGCAGGACGCGTAATGGAGTGTGCTGACTGGCTAACGTACAAATTGACCGGACGTTGGACTGCGAGTCTCAATCAGGCTACATGTAGGTGGTACTATGATTCCACTTCAAGGGACGGGTGGCCCTTGGATTTGTATGTGGAATTTGGTTTAGCGGACCTACTAAATAAATTTCCTCAGTCTGTCCTAGCGATGGGTGATGAGGTTGAGGTAATTGATACTGACATTGCTCATGAACTGGGGTTATCCTCTGATATGGTTGTGGTCCAGGGTGGTGCAGATGCGTATGTCGCGAGTATTGGATTGAACGCATTATCTTCCAAAAGGATGGCATTTATTACTGGTTCATCACACTTGCATATATTAGAGTCCGAGAAAGAGATACATTCTTCCGGGCTATTCGGATCGTTCCCAAATGCTGTGATTTCAGGACATCAGTTGTTGGAGGGAGGCCAAATTTCAACTGGTTCAATTTTGAAATGGTTCGTAACACAGTTCTTAAATGTCGAAAAGGACCAGGTAGATCGTTTATTTAAAGACTTTGACCAACAAATCGAGAACATTTCACCTGGTTCAGAGGGACTTCTCGTTGTTGAGCATTGGCAGGGCAGTCGCACTCCTTATCCTGATGCAAATGCTCGCGGCTTAGTTTATGGTCTGTCTTTAAGCCACACACCACTCCATGTGTACAGAGCTATTATGGAAGGTGTTGCTTATGGAACAGCAACAGTGATAAAGGAATTCGAAAAAGTTGGTGTAACAATAAAAGACATGGTGGTTGGCGGTGGGCTCGTGAATAGTAAACCGTGGTTGGAGATTCACGCCTCGGTAGCAAACAGACAGATTCTAATACCCAAGGTTAAACAAGCTGCTTGTTTAGGTAGTGCGATTCTGGCTGCCACGGGTTCTCATTATTATTCAACTATTCAAGAGGCGGCTACAGAAATGGTTGATTATATAGAATATGTTGATCCAATTCAAGCGCACGCAGAGGTATACGCGGGTAAAATTAAGGAATACGAGACTTTAATTGAGCGGATTAGGGAGTGGAGACAGGACAATGCCTAAATTGAAAATTGCTGCATCGCTGTTGGCGGGAGAATTTATAAATCTTGAGAGGGATGTAAAAGAGATTGAAAAGGCGGGAATCGATCTAATTCATTTAGATGTAATGGATGGACACTATGTTCCAGAGATAACATTTGGGAGACAAATTATTAGTACTGTTATGAAGTTAACAAAGTTACCGATTGATATTCATTTAGCGGTTACCAATATAGACCATACAATTAACGGATTCATGCAACTGCATCCTCGCTGTATTTTTATACATCCTGAAACTTCGTATATGCCAATTCGCTTGTTAGAAAATATTGCTCAGGCAGAAGTTTTGCCAGGGATTGCGGTGAATCCAACATACCCAATTGATTCTGCTAAAAACTTGCTAGAATATTATGGAGGAGTGTGCGATGTTCTATTTATGAGTGTCGAACCTGGATATGGAGGGCAGCCAATAATGCACAAACGTTTGCAAATAGCAAAAAATTTACGTCCGTTTGTACGAGGCAGTATGTGGATAGATGGAGGTATAAACCCTAATTGGGCAATTGAAGCAAAAAAAAATGGAGTAGATGGCGTTGTAAGTGGCACCTATGTTTTTAATGATGTGCAGCCAATGAAACTCAATGTGGACAGTTTGCGGGGAGAGTCATTGAGTTGGAGGACTCCCTAATATGCAGAAAGAAATAATGCCTGACCGGATGTTTCAAGAGTTGAAAAGAGCAATTGCTGCGTATATTAAAGCCAGAACTTCACTGTCACCATCAATTGTATCGGTAAATGACGATGCTTTTGAAGAGATTATTTCACAACTTCATCAGTATCCAGATAGCCGAATAACGCTGATGGGTGTAAAGGACACGATCGATATAAAGGCTCAGCACTTGTCTCCGTTAATCAAGCAATGCGGTTGGATATGGCTGACACTTGACAGAGCAACCCCTCAGCTAATCGGTACAGATACGCTACTTTTTCATCCTAGACACGGACGCCCTATGGCAGGTTCGTCAAGTGGTAGTGTGTTCAATATTCTAAGCGGTCTCACAGATGTAGCCGTATGTACAGACATTGGCGGTTCAATTCTAGCTCCGGCCCTGTTTGGACAATTATTTGGTTTTAATGCCAAAGGTTTAGGTATTGAAAGTGAGAGATTAGCTTTCACCAGCGATGGATTCGAGGTTAATTCCGGTGTTGGGGTAATATCGTGGTCTTGGGACTCTGTCAAGGAAGCATTTGCTACTTGGTCCCAAATTTCAACTGTGCAGTTGGGTTCGAACTTGAGTAATGACAATGTGTTTCTTCGAGTTTGCATTCCTTGTTATGGAAGTGTTATATTACCAAATGGTCACGACATGCATGATGAGATCATGGGACGTTTAAGACATATGAATTTTCCTATTCAGTGGATAGAACGAGATTTTACGAACGTTCATATCCGCTCGGTAGCTAAGAGCATTATTTCTGCGTGTGCAACTGAATACGATGCTGTACTGTCATTTGAAGGTCCGATTGATCTCTATGGACTCGGAGATTCCAGTATTTCGCGTCTGGGTCAAATAGGGCAGAAATTAACTGAACAAAATGGGAGGTATTTGCTTCGGGCTGGTACACTTTCTAATGCCCTGGGGTTTGCACTGCCATCTAATGAGTTAGGCTCTGGATTCGTGGTACATACTTTAGGTGAACATGATTTACCGATTAAAGTCTTGCGATTATGTGACAGCATAGTATCCTATCTTCGACTTGAAGATTATTCAGTTCAGCAACGATATTCAACTGTAAGAGACGTTCGCGGTTACCATCATAATTGGTGGAACATAGAATAGTGTATTTTATTGCAAAAGTTCTGACGGCGAGGTCCCTTCTTCTTCCGACAGCACCAGCGACTGTTGCTTGATTTCTCGAGATAGTCCCTGCCGAACTCGCTGCCACAACAGAGCATAGATGAGTAGCCCGTTTTTATTTGACTATTGACAAGCAGGTCGGCCAAAAACACATACGCATTCGCCGACATCTATATGGGGGACTTTAAGAAGATACTATGCATTAGGAGCTGTGTTCGCTAATATAAACGTGGTTCTTGCGCAGTTTCGGTGAAAAGCATGGTACTCCGGCATTCAGAAACGACATTTTTTGCGGTCCTAGTTAGGGAAACTACGTGCTGCAGTATCCAAGCTCTAAGTAAAGCAAAACTGGTCCTCCCATACATTTGCCGCCTCTTGAGTGTCTTAAGACGATTCATTTGTCCCTCGACCTGCCCATTGCTCCATGGTCCAACAAATCCTGAATTGACTGCATCAAAGTCTTGGTGTATCCCTTTCGCAAAGGATTGTATTTCACGTACTCTGCACAGTACGGCATCTTTAATCCAACCTTCTAAACCGTACGGGTCGTGACGGTCCATCAGTTCCCGAAACGACCTTGAAACGTTTCGGACAATCTCAGCTTGTTCCACCTCTATAAGCAATCTAGTGAGATAGGGATTGTCCTCATCTTTTACGGTGTTGTCCGATGCTTCATATTCCGGAGAGATTGGACACCCAGTCCAGTAATTACCGTAATACGTAGGAAGTATTTCCGATAAGTTTTGACGGAAATGTGGAGGAGTGTTTGAGCAAGAAGTGGGGTTGGACACCCGTGAAGTGAAGGGAGTTCCCCAATTGTTTATTCAAGAAATCCACCCAGATGACGAGCTACAGTTGTAAAAAAACCGCGTATTCACCCCATTTCGGGCGGTGTTTCTGGAAGCGGTGGTACGGGTCACGGAAGAGAAAATGAATGGACCGTGCACAGAGGGAGTGGCCACCTTTGATGAATTCAATACGTGTATGCATCAACCGGACATGACTGGGTGGTTTTGATACAGCACCCACAGAGCATACCCTGCGATTGTTGCAGTTGTCGTGGGATTACGAGACTGAGTTAGAACACAAAGACGCGTTTACTTCTGAAACCGCCACATTGGATGGCACTCAACTTGCCCGCATGAATGAGGCCATTCGAACCCTGCAAGACAATGAGGTCCTTGGCACAGAGTTATTAATTCAGTTTGCTAAGCAAATGATTGCGAAACCCAAAGAGGCCTGGGTGTGAGTTTACGGTTCCACTGGCTACACCTATTTAACATTTTGCGGTGATATTCACAAATGTAAGGAGAGTGAGGCCGCAACACAGCAGATCAGAGACTTATTCTGCTTGTTTGACGATTTTTCTTTGCGGGTTTAGATATCAAAGTCAAACTGCTGATAATTAAGGCTGCGCCAATCATCTGCAGATAGGTCATTCCTTGCAACAAAATTAGCCAAGCAAAAACTGCAGTCCAAACAGGCTCCATGTTAAAAGCTAAAGCGGCTTCGGTTGCTGAAATTCGTGTCTGCCCCCACGCCTGCAAAAATACCGCAATGATGGTAGCGAAAATGGCTAAATAGCCAATCCAAAACCATTGGGTGTAAGACCAATGGAACATTTTTTCGTATACGGAAGGGTGCAAAACTCCTTGAATCATCACCGCAAGCGTCATCGTAAAACCTGCTCCTACCGATTGTAATCCAGCTAACTGAACAGAGGTAACACGATTCGTCATTGATGTTGTTCCAATAATTTGTCCCGATGCACCCATGGCGGCTAACAGTGCCCAAAAAAGACCAATATGAAGATTTAAAGTCAAGCGCCCAATAAGCAGTGCCACTCCTGCGAAACTGACTCCTACAGCACTCCACACTAGGGGCGATGGCCATTTTTTTTGCAGCCACGACACTCCAAGTGGCGTAAATACGACGTAGAGTGCCATAATGAAGGCAACTTCATCAACTGGGACAGTCATCATGGCCCAAGCCTGTACTAAGACGGACAAGCCCAGCAGAACGCCTGTTCCGAGGCCGAGGCACCAGTCCCTCAAGCGCAATTTCAGTCGTGCAAGGACGGGACTCATCACGATTCCTGCGATAGCAAAACGAGCCCAAAGAAAGACACTCGGTGAGATTGCTGTTTCTCCTTGGCGTATTACCACGTTGCTATATCCCCAAATTGCGGCCGCCAACATAATGGACAGCATCCCAAAGAACCAGGTCCACAAATGGGAGCCCGTGTTTGCTCTTATCCACTTTGGCGCGGTCCGCAGCAGCGAAATAGCTGTTATCAAAGAAATTCCTCCAACATAATGCGATTGAAATTTGCTTGGAGTCAGTGTAACTTAGGACGGCATCACTGAACAGCAAGGTTTTATGCGAATAACCTTAGATGATTTCAGATTACCACATCTTCCGAATAAATCGGTTATCTATTTATTTATATGCCCGGGAACAGGGTTCTGAATCCACTGGGCCGTCGCGTGGCGGTGAAGAGAACGATTTGACAGATGTCCGCAGATTTGACAGATGTCCGCAAAGGAGGAAACCTTTTTGCCTATTCTTACTTTGGAAAACTTGCACAAACGCCTGGGACGACGGGATGTCATCCGCGGTCTAACCATGACTGTGGAACCCGGTGAAGTGTACGGTTTTGTCGGCCCCAACGGAGCGGGTAAAACGACCACCATTCGTATGATTGTCGGACTCATTCGGCCCAGCGCTGGCCGGGTGACCATTGGTGGCTTTGATGTGCAGCACCAACGCTCCCACGCGTTGGCACAGGTGGGAGCCATCGTTGAAAACCCGGAGACTTACAGCTACCTCAGTGGTCGGCAAAACCTGATGCAATACGCTCGGCTGGCGGGTGTGGCGGATGCCGGGTTGCGCATTGACGAGGTGACAGAGCAGGTGCGGCTGAAGGACCGGATTGACGATAAGGTCAAGAACTACTCCCTGGGCATGCGTCAGCGCCTTGGGGTGGCACAGGCCTTGCTAGCTCGACCTAAGCTATTGGTGCTGGATGAACCTACCAATGGGCTCGATCCGGCCGGTATGCGAGAGTTTCGTCAACTCATGCGGGACTTGGCGGACCAGGGCATGGCCGTGTTTGTTTCCAGCCACTTGCTGGGGGAATTGGAGCAGGTATGTGACCGCATTGGTGTGATTCAACAGGGAGAATTGATTGTTGAGGAGGGGATGGCGGCCCTCAAGGCCCGTAGTGGCAACACCATTGTGGTGGACTTGTCGCCTACATCCGCAGGAAAGGGTGCAGACTTGGGGAT
>QXHL01000058.1 GCA_003584005.1 Alicyclobacillaceae bacterium I2511
GGAATGGACTCCACCAGAAGCACCTTTCATTTTGTTGGCCACAGGGGGGAGGGGGGTTTTTTTTGACTTATCTAAAGTTTTGCACAGCCTCCGTGTAGGACTGCCAGACCTGCCCGTCTACGTGATGTGCGGCCGCAATGAGAAAATGCTAGAGGTTGTCCAATCCGTTGCCAAACAGGACTGTAAGGTTTACGGTCTGCCCTTTATCCAACAAGTGGCCCAATGGTTTCAGCGCGCTGCTTTTGCGGTGATTAAATCAGGTGGATTAACAGTGGCCGAGTGTTTGGCTTGTGCGTGTCCGATGTTGTTGTACAGACCCGCACCCGGACAGGAAATGGATAACGCGCGGTTGATGTCCAAATTGGGTGCGGGAGTGTTGGTGGAGCACCCGCGAGATCTGCCACAAGTCTTGACTTCCTTCGCCAACGAGCACGTATTACGGGAAATGGCAAAGGTTTGCCAAACTGTGGCAAAGCCGGATGCAGCCCGGCAGATTGTGGACACGGTGTTAACAAAATTGTCCCTGCTTCCCAAAGACCCACAGGATGAGGTGTAATTTCCCAAATGTCAGGCCATGCTAGGAGGGGATTCTTTCTAAGAAGGGCGGATTGTGCCCATGTGTGGGATTGCAGCAATCCTTGAGAAATCCGATCATCGATCTGTGCAAAAGCCATGGCTTAAGGCGATGCAATACAGACTGCGCCACCGGGGGCCAGATGGGGCTGGCTGGCATGTGGAACCCGGGGTTGGGTTGGCCATGACCCGTTTGGCCATTGTTGGCGGAACCTTGGGACAGCAGCCAATTTGGAACGAACGACACACGCTAGCCCTCGTGTGTAACGGAGAAATTTACAATTACCAGGGGTTACGCACACACTTAGAAGGACAAGGTCACCAATTTTCTACAGACTCGGATGTAGAAGTCCTGGTACATTTGTACGAGCAGTATGGGGAGGCCGGGCTCGCACGGGTGCGTGGAATTTACGCATTTGTTTTGTGGGATAGGGTGGCGCGCAAGGCCTGGGTGGTGCGGGATGGCGTTGGGGTAAAGCCGCTGTATTATGCGGAAACCGAACAGGAATTGGTGGTGGCTTCAGAAGTCCGTAGTCTGCTGAAACATCCAGGGATTGGACTGGAGTGGTCTGCACAGGATTTGCAGGTATATCACGCCCTGCGTTTTGTCCCGGGACATGGCACGGTGCTCAAGGACGTGCGAAAGCTGCCCCCTGGGTATTCCTTGACATTACAGGGGGGTCTTGTAACGCTGACGCGGCTGGATGTAGCCAGGATGTTCTCCTGGCGTCAGCAGACGGTAGGGGGAGACAGAAGACTGCTGTTGCGCCAGTTGTTGTTTCAAGGCGTGAAACGGCAACTGGCTCCCGGAGTGCAGTCGGGCGTCTTGCTCAGCGGAGGGTTGGACTCCACACTGTTGCTGGCGCTACAGACCCACTACCAAGGTGTTGCCCCAGATACTTACACGGTGTCCTTTGTGCAACCGTGGAATCGACCTTCCCGCCTGGAGTATGACGAGCGAGCGGAAGCAGCACAGGTTGCGGCCCGCTACGGATCGCAACACGTGACGGCCCGTTTTACTGCGGAGGAGGTCTGGCAACACCTGCCACACATCATCGCAGACCTGGATGAACCCATTGCAGACCCGACGGCTATTCCCTTGTGGCTAGTGGCCCGTTTGGCAGGCCGACAGGGATGTCGGGTGATTTACAGTGGCGAGGGCCTAGATGAGCTGTTTGGCGGTTACGATGTGTACCGTCAGGTGAAGTGGCATCGCTGGTTACAGAGGCTACCGGCACAGTCTCGATTGCGCCTGGCGGCCATTTTACGCCACTTACAATGGCCAGGTGCGGGGGTGTTGTCCCGATCGGTGCAACCCGTGTGGGAATGGTATCAGGGTGTGGGGGGGGCCTTCCTTACAGAAGAAATGAAGCGATTGTGGGCTGACACCAGTCCGGTCCAATTGGCCAATGTATTTTCCGTACAGAGCTTATTCCGTTCATTATTAGGGGAAACGTCTAAACAGTCGCGACTTGGGCAGATGATGCAATTGGATATTTCAGCTTGGCTGCCGGAAAACACTTTGATGAAATCGGACAAGCTGTCGATGGCCCACGGGGTGGAGTTGCGGGTGCCATTTTTGGATGAGGACCTGGTGTCTTTTGCTTTGTCTGCAAAAGATTCGGAGCGACTGCATGGGCGGTTGGGGAAATGGTTGGTCCGACAGGCGGTTGCAGACATGCTGCCAGGAGATGTTTTGACACGGCGCAAGGCTGGGTTTACTGTGCCACTGTCCGCCTGGTTATTTGGCGAATGGCACGAGCGAGTACGGGACATCCTGTTGCACCACAGTGCGTTAGCACGAGAATTATACAATCATCAGGAATTGGAGTTTTGGTTAAACGTTCCTTATGGGCAACGCCGGCGTGCGGCTCGTTTGTTGTGGGTGTTGCTGACGTTGGAATGGTGGACAGCGTCGGTGATCTCTGAAAAATCTCGTGGCGATGCCTCTTGGGGGACTCGCAGTACAAAAATAGAGACTGTATCTGCGGCTCGATGGAATTTGCCCATTGATCCACCTGGCATTTAAGGGGTACTCTGCAGAAGAGGTCCTCCCCATGGGCAGTTCTTAGGGAATCCTTGGGAAGTCCTTGAAAATTTATTAGGAAGTCCTTTGCAAACAATCTGCGCCCGTGTTGTTAGGGATGGGGTGGCTTTTCTTTCTATGCCCCAGGGGGTATGCTAGACGTGAAATGGAGGGAAGTAAGAGGATGACGGTACACAAGGTAATGATTCTCGGGACAGGACCGGCTGGATTGACGGCGGCCGTTTATGCAGCAAGGGCAAATTTACATCCAGTCATTATTGAAGGAAACGAACCAGGTGGGCAATTGACATTGACGACGGAAGTAGAAAACTTTCCTGGATTTCCGGATGGTATCCTGGGCCCAGAATTGATGGACAATATGCGTAAACAGGCGGAGCGCTTCGGGGCTTCCTTTGTGAATGGCTGGGTCAGTGGTGTGGATTTGAGCAAACGTCCCTTTACAGTGAAAGTCAATGAGGTGGACGAGTATCAGGCAGCATCGCTCATCATCTCCACGGGAGCCTCAGCAAAAATGTTGGGGATTACTGGCGAGACCGAGATGATTGGTCGGGGCGTTTCCACTTGTGCGACTTGCGACGGGTTTTTCTTTCGCAACAAAAAGGTACTTGTGGTAGGGGGGGGAGACTCTGCCATGGAAGAAGCGACATTTTTGAGCAAACATGCCGCTGAGGTTACTATTGTGCATCGCCGTACTGAACTACGTGCCTCTAAAGTGATGCAAGAGCGGGCACACAACAACCCGAAAATCAGCTGGGCCCTGAATGTCGCACCCGTATCTGTGCAATCCAATGGGAAGCGAGTGACAGGATTAGAAGTCAAGGACAATGCCAGTGGCGAAAACCGTGTACTGGTGGCAGACGGGGTATTTGTGGCGATTGGGCACCAACCAAACACCAGATTTTTGCAAGGAATGCTAGACCTTGATGCCATTGGTTATATTCGGACGCGAGGTGTCACCACGGCCACTAGTGTGGCGGGAGTGTTTGCTTGTGGGGATGTCATGGATCCCCATTATCGCCAGGCGGTTACGGCTGCGGGCAGTGGTTGTAAGGCGGCCCTGGACGTCGAGAAGTTTCTCGAGGGTTCCGCAACACTGGACTGGTCTACCAGTTCTTCAATCCACGCCTGAGTACCAAGCCTGAGTACCAAGCTTGAGTACCAAGCCTGAGTACCAAGCCTGAGTACCAAGCCTGAGTACCAAGCCTGAGTACCAAGCCTGAGTACCAAGCCTGAGTACCAAGCCTGAGTACAGGGCAGGGACAGTTCACTGTAAGTATGTATCCGAAGCGCGTGTCTGAGCAGGAGTCAGGGAAAACCCCAGGAGTGCGAGGAAGTTCACCCAGAATGCGTAGGAATGCAGATAGGGCGTGCTCCCTGTTGGGGAGTGTGTAGACCGGGCGTGAGCCCCGTGCCGTATGTTTTCGGGACGGGAATGTGCGTTTTGGGCGATGACCTTGTTGTACGCTGGGGTGTCCTGACCCCTTTTCGGACAACCTACTTTCGGACACTTTCGGACACTTTCGGACACTTTCGGACAACCTACATTTCGGACACTTTCGGACAATCGAGCTACGGGCGAAAGCTGTTTGTATGCAATCGGGTGTGGTGTGTGATGTGTGTTCTGAACAGGGCGCCCCTTAAACACTCGCAAAGAAATAAAAAGTGAGGATATATTAAACACAGAATCATTAGTTCATTTATGCCAAATAAAGTCCACCGATTTTCCGACAAGAAAGCCGGTGGAGATCTTGTGGAGACCCGGAATTACCGGGGAACTGGGGGAATCCATTCGTCGGCCCATTTTTGTACCGCATCCATCACGGGACCCAGCCCACGACCTTTTGGGGTCAATTCATACTCGATTCGCACGGGCGTTTCCGGATAGACGTGGCGGACCACAATATCCGCTACTTCCAACTCCTTAAATCGTTCTGCCAACATCCGGTCGCTCATATTAGGGATGATGTCGGAGATTTCCTTGAATCGTTTTGGACCAGTCATCAGAGCTCGAATCAACAACCCCGTCCAACGTTTCCCTAAAACTTCGAAAGCAGACTCAAACTTGGGGCATAATCGGATATCGCTCATGGCGTATCACACCTCACCACTTATGATACCATACCCGGGTGTGGGAAAGAAGCAACACAAGTGGAGGCCTCGATTGGCTACAGTGAATTCAATGGGGGTCTCCATGGACTAGTTTGTATCCAATCCCCCGTACCGTTTTAATATACTGTGGAGACTTCGGCGTGGATTCAAGTTTATCTCGCAAATGAGAAATGTGAACGTCCACAATGCGGGTATCTCCGGCAAAGTCATAGCCCCAAACGTGCTCTAATAGCTGAGTTCTCGTCAAAACTCGATCCGCATGTTTGCAAAGGTAACCAAGCAACTCAAATTCGCGGGTTGTTAACTCCACTTTTTGCCCGGAGACTTGAACCTCGTAGCGATTAGCATCCACTCGGATAGGCCCGATTTGCCAGACACCTTCTTCCACCTCTTCGAATTCACTGTTGCTTCGCCTAAGTACGGCCCGCACTCGCGCCACCAGTTCGCGCGGTGAAAAGGGTTTGGTGATGTAGTCATCTGCGCCCATTTCAAGGCCGAGAATCCGGTCTACTTCTTCTCCTCTAGCGGTTAACATAATGACCGGAGTACGGATGTCCTTTTGTCGCAACTGTTGACAAACCTGTAATCCATCCATGCCGGGGAGCATCAGGTCAAGAATGATGATATCTGGTTTATTCGTTTGCACAGTGTTCAACACCTGTAACCCCTGATCCCCAGTGAGAACCTCAAAACCTGCCTGTTGCAAGTTGTACTCCAGCAATTTGACAATTGCGGGTTCGTCGTCTACTACGAGAATCCGCTGCAAGCACCATTCCCCCTTTCAAATCTATTGTACAGGTTTTAGCCAATCCAAGCACGAAAGATATTGGCTGTGGGCCCAGATGGAAAAGCGATATACAAGAGGATGAAGACCATCAATCCAGTGGCTGCGGTGACAAACCAAATGGAGGCTGTCCACGGCCCTACGCGCCGATGACGATTAAAGCGGCCTTTGAAGGCGTAGGTTAAAGTGAAAATACCAAAAATTGCGGCGACTGTCGCCAACACAGAGTGCATTTGTAAAAATACTTGATAGGGGGCACGCCAGTGTATCGGTCCTCCAAATAAGGTGTCCCCGAAAATTGCGGTCTTTGCAACATAAGAAATAAAAAACAGGGCTGCCAGTGTGGAGGCGGTCAACATCAATCGCCGATGCACTTCTACATTGCGACGGCGAATATAATACCAACCCAATGCCATACATATGGCGCTGAGGATCATGAAGGTTTCGTTCAAATAAGCCATGGCGAGTTCCATTTCACTTTCCTCCCTACTCCCGTCTATTTTTGAATGCAAGCAAAACCTAAATGGTTTTACAGTATATCAACAAGACCCGAGTGATTTTACAGAGGACTCTGTGAGCATTCTATCAAATAACTGGAATGGTCAGCAAACGACCGGAGCTGTGGCGATTGGTCAAAATCTGTTGGACCGTCAAATGGACCGTCAAATGGACCGTCAAATGGACCGTCAAATGGACCGTCAAAAAATCAACAGGGAAATTTTGATTATTATTTAATTTTTAGACTTTCATTGAATTATTTACTTACAATTGGACTATTTGCTTGCCGTTGAATTGTTTGCTTGTTGCTGGATTGTATGTGTAGGGTGTTTTAGTTTCAAGATATAGAGGGCCCGCAGTCCAATGAACTGGTGGGACAACTTTTTCCAAACGTGATGAGGAGGTTGATTGAATGTCTCTAATGACACACGAAGCGGTTGAACTAAATGAATTGTTGTTGAGCTGCACAAATACCATTAATTCAATGGGGGTATTTCTAAGTCAAGTGAAAGACCCGACGTTGAAATCCATCTTGGAGAAACAGATAGGAGCCCATGTACAGGACTACAACATCAAATCGGAATGGATTAAGAACGGATCCAGCAATCAAAAGTTAGCAGTTCCTGCGGCAACTTCAGGCACAACTACTGGGACGTCCCCATCGCCACAGGCGGTTACGCCCAATCCCGGGGCAACAAACTTCGATGACCGTGCGATTGCCACATCGTACCTATTGACACTGAAACGTGCAGGCCGGGAGTATGCCTGGGCAACCTTTGAGGCTGCAAATCCACAGTTGCGGAGTTTCTTAGAGGACGCTTTTACAATGTGCAGTAGACACGCTGTTGAGGTGTCCCAGTGGATGGGCAGACATGGTTATTACCCAAGTGAAACGGCCCCTGCAAGTTTGGTGCAAAAAATTGGGCAGACGTACGAATTCGTTCGAGAGACCGTCAGCGTACACTAGTCAAGGGTACAGTCATCCTGCGCCGCGTCAAAATTGGACGCGGCGTATTTTCTTGGCGAAAAGGGCCCGTGGCCAAGCATTGCTTCGTGGTATAATCCTGATATACCCTTAGTGTTTCAGTCAAGTATATCCAAGGATATCTGGATATACTCAGTTATGTGGAAGATCCTTTGAAGGAGTGTGGCTTAAAAATGAAGGTAGCAGCCGTGATGGGTGTGGACGGAAAAACGGTGGTTCCGTTGACAGATGGGGGCATCATCCGTATTCACGATACAGAATTGGGGACAACCACGGAAGTGGATAATCCAGCTATTGCTGCGCAAAGCGGTCGCCGCGTAGTGGCTGTCCAAGAGCTACTTGCACAGGGTGTGGGTGTGGTCATCTCCCCACCGCGAACCTTTTGCACCCATTCACATCAAGCGGCCGTCCGAAATGGGATTCGTTTCTGGGACGTGCCAGAGGGTTCTAAATGGGATGAGGTTTGGCAGGGTCACTCGGAACCCCCTACAGAAGCCGTGTTAGAGCAGATACCAACAGAATTGCTGCACGATTCATCACACCACGACCATGAACACCATGCTTCATCACACCACGACCATGAACAGCATGCTTAGAGATTGTCCGAAACATCCATGGCCTGACGGTCCCTACCAGGGATGAAAATGTGCATGCTCCATTTTTCGTCAGATACTCCATTTCAGACAGTCCCTTCCGGAAGCAAGTGAAGCACAGACCGGATTCTATTTGCGGACTTTACTTCTGCGTGGTCTTCGGGAGGGAAGTGCTGGGGAGTCACGGGAATAGTCACTACAATGAGACTGTCGATACAGTAGGTTTCGTAGAACATTCACATTCCATATAGGCTTTTTTCTGCAAATTATACCCCCCATCTAGGATTCTTTTGGTGACTGGATCGACAGTCTCAAATAAGAGACCACAGGTCGCTTATGGGCCTTTTCAAGCCACGTTTCGCATAAATAGGCGTCCGCCAGGCCCTTATTTCAGCAAAATCGGTGCAAACACGGTGTGAAAACGTGCAATAGACGACTTTCACACCCTTATTTGCGTTTCAACCCTTGATATTTGATGATTTAGCGACTGGGGGACCCTTATTTCCAGAACCGAAAAATCAGCTCCCACTCCCGAAGGAGGGTCACCCCAATCCTTCGGGCAGGTGGGGGGACAATCTTCCCTGAAAAACCCAAAAATTCCCCGCAGGGCGAGTCAAGGGTCTGAAGAAACTGACTGAATCGACGGCCTCAACGTGTACTCTATTTCGTCGCGGCACACCTGTTTTAGGGTGGCAGTAAGCACCAAACTGGTGTTTATATTTGCGGTTTGGGCAACAGGCTGGGTACCTTCCACGGAATGGGTCCCTGCCGCTTCCCATAGATTTCCTCGGGATGGATTACAAAAATTAAGGTCGGTCGGTCCCTGACCCGACGGTGGGTTGCCAAGGGCTAATTGCGGGTGTTGGCTTAGCTGTGGGACCGTAGGGATACGGTTCCTTTTTTGTTTGCCTGGGTCTGTGTGCGAAGGATTGCCAAACGGTGGTGAAAAACAACAACATTAAAGCAAAAAACATTTGTGTGTGCACCCAGAACAGTTCTTTCCAGTGGTTTGTTACAAAATTCAGCAGGTAGGTGACGGGAAGTGAAAGGGTGACTGCGGTCCCTAGTGTGACAAAAGTCAGCACGGTTCCAGTCACGTGGCTGCGCCAAGTGGATATGGCGAAGGCCTGTTGGGCACGTCTGGTTAACACCAGGAGGGCGGGGAGGGCAAAAATCATGTGCATTTCTTCCACAAGAGGTGAGAAGAGCAGGGGGGTGAGACTGGCCACGGCGATGTCCAGATCCCAATCTGCGGATTGAAGGCGCCGTGAAATCCACAAGACTACAACTGCGACAATGGCCGAAAAGGTAATGAAGAGGCCATACTGAACGTGAACAGACCAGGTCAACCAGTGGTGTTGCACAAACATTTCGAGCACGCCCAGCAACGACTGATTGTATGGGGCGGGGCCATTTTTCATACTGGTTTGGCCAAAACCAAGGAAATTGTGTGCGTATTGGAACAAGATGCCACTTCCCAAGCGAACGGCCGTCAGTCCACTGAGCACCGCAGTTGTCAGCAGTGTGGCGGTGGCCGCACGCCACTGTCGACGCAGTAACAGGTAGATTAAGAGGGCTACTGGCGTGACTTTGAAGACAATGGCCAAGCCTAGGGGCACGCCAGACCACCAGGGTTTGTGCAGATGATAGAGTAAGTAGAAGGATAATGCTAAAGCTGCAAAAAGAATGCTGTTGACGTTGCCTACACCCAGGTCAATTTGAAAAGGTGTCATCAAAAGGGCCATGATGGCAAGCAGCAATTTTCCGGTCTTTGAAAGATGAGGCCATAACATTTTCACCAAAAGGAAGACGCCCAGTGCATACAAAACTGCAGACATGGCCATCCATAGGTAGGCTGACGGCACAAAGGGTAGTTTGCCAAAGTAAGACCAAAATAGGGCAAACTGTGGAGGATACACATACTGGTTGTACGGGAGATAGGGAAACTGCCATTTTGCAAGAAAGGCCTGTTCCGCATGTGGGGCGTAAAGCTGTGTGATTGACTGATGATGCAAAATCACCTGGAAGGCATAGTAAAAGTATGCATAGTCATACCTCAAAAGCCTCATTTTCGCCAGACCGTACCATTCGGCAGCCACTACCACACCCACGCCCATTAGGACAAGTGTCCAAAACCCCCATGGAATAATTTTCTTCGCTGCAGACTTAAATGTATTTTTGGTCACTTCTTGTCCCTGCCTTTTGCCGGTGTGTGAGTGAATCCCGACCCTTGTCAATCTAGCACGGCTGGGTTGTGCAATCCAGGAGAAATTTATGAAAGGCTCCTGAAAGAATGATGGGACGATTGGGGGGGTTCGCTGTGCATAAGGCACAAAAAAACCCTGAACGTCCAAACGACGCGCAGAGTTCCTGTCTGAATAACTGTCTGAATAAGGACGAAAAGGTTGGTCGGAATGACAGGACTCGAACCTGCGACCTCACGGTCCCGAACCGATTCCGAACTGACAGAAACCGCGCTATTACAACGTTTTTAACGTTTTTAGCAGAACGCCTGCTTGTCTTGCTGCGGTTACACGTCTGATGATAGTGTGGCAGCAAGGGACTGTCAATAAACAGCCATTTCAGGGCGTCTGACTGGGGAAAATAACGAATTGCAAGAGCAACACAAGAAGTACAGTCCGGTCGAGAATTTGGGGCTGAAATTTGGCATCCATGCAATTGCAATAAGAACGTAGGAGTTCGTTATGAGGGAAAAACAATCAGTTATTTTATGCGATCAAATCCATTAAATGTTTTTCGCGTTTTGTCCACAGAATGTCTTTCACTTCGTATTGACCTAAGGCTGAAAGTACATCAGGACTGACTTTGCGATCTGCATCATTCAGAATTGCGTATAACTGTGTATCAGCTTGTCGGGTTCCTCTCGTATCATTCCATGCAAACAATAACACCTCGGCATTCTGTCTTGTAGGATTGTTAAACGTCTGAACGACGCGCTCGGGTTTGGACTTCATTTTCGGCAATACGAAGTCAAAGCTGTGAGTGAGCCCGCTCCGTCCTGTAAAATTAATATTCTGTACATAAACTACCTCATTCTTGATAAAGAAGTTCTCGACCTCCTCAAGAAAGATGCTAGACACGTTGGTGCGAGAAGTCATAAACATATCATTGACTGCCATCATGGCTTGCAAAAGCATATGCTTTCGCTGAGGGAACATTTCGACAGAAGTATCAACAAACAACTCATCGTTAGCAGAAATGGATACCCCATAACGATTTAATATCACTTGTAGTATCTCTTTTCGCCGGAGTGAAGAATCAATGTCTATCCCTGACATATCTAAATCATTCATGATGTATCCAGCATCGGAAAGACGTAAAGAGCTTCCATGTTTGGTGACATAGATTTGCATGAAGTCATTATGATGATCGAGTAGAGGGGTCGTTATCTCGATTGCATCATGAATATCACGATATTTAACGCGCTCTTTCAACCAATCTAGATACATTTGTTGCAAATCGGCTTGAATGTCCATCACAATAAATCTCCTTTCTTATAAATTGGTGGTCTGTTTACAACATGATTATAGACCAGAAAATCGATCAGGGCTTGCAGGAGGTCTGACGGATCTGTATCCAATTTTGAGTCCAAAGGGTACGCCCAACTGTCATCATATCCCTCACGATATATATGAATATGCGGGCAGGGAATGATTTTTCCGTCGGGATTCATGTGCTCTTGCCCACCAATATCCACTCGGAGAAGTATTACGGATTTTTGATACCGTGTTTGATACGTACATTTTTTTACTTTCAGTGTACCCTTTCGATTCACATCGAAAACGAATTTGACGTTTTCAGGGGTTCCAACAACCTCTATTTTTTGGGTTTTTCCTATTTGTGGGAATTCAATAAATCTCAGATCTTTGATTTGTTTTAGCATATCCAGTAATTCTTTAGCATCTTGATCTGAAAGCATTATGCCATCCCCTTGCATTTGATACAGTTCCAATCGCGTTTCAAACGAAGGCCAATTTCTCATTCAACATCTATTCACACTTGAACGGGGCATTTCAAAGTTTGGACGTTCGTGCTCAAGAGCTTTCACGCTTGTCCACGTTGACCCAAACTATGGTCCATCCGCCTTTCATGCAAAGTTATATATCAATACGCTTATTTCTTACACATATACGTGTGACGATTGACTACCTGTCTTCGGGTGCGGACTTCGAATTCATTTGTTCTTCAAGAACAGATAACATCACGGACAAATGCGCTCGTCGTCGGGAATCTACTAAGATGCCACGAAGTATCGCCAACATAGCAAGTAATACGTAGCTTGTTAAACCTAGCAGCATTGAGTGCTTAGACTCAAGGAATATGGATATAAGCGTGATTGCTACGGCAAGTAGAGTCACTGAAGTTGTCATCATCACCGGGTAGTATATATCCGACTTTAAGCCTTCCGATTTGAGTGTCACAATACACTTTTGACGTGACTCGCTATCCAGCTTACTGAATAAGTCTCTGTACCATTCAATGATTGGCGAAGTAATCACGCCTGAGAAACCTCTTAGATAGGTTAAACGATTGTTTTCATTCCAGTAGTAAGCGTTGGAATAAAATAATTTTGCAAATGCATTCATTTTGCTTGTAGCACAAGGCTTCCTAAAATCCGTGTCTCGATTCTTATTCAATCTAAACTCCTCCTGCTATCGTCCCAACTCACTTCCTCATCCTCCGCTCGTTCATAGCGATCCGAAGGATCTCGCGCGTCAGCCGTTCCTGGTCGACACTGATGATGTTTGTCGAAATCAAAGAAGGCACTCTAAGAGTTTAACAGATTTTGATAGGCGATTGTGCCGATTTAGAAATATTGACTCATCGCTAGCTACCATGAAAGTCGTAGTAGATTAACAGTTTACAAGACTGCTGTCTAGTGAAAAATGCGGACAGGGGAACGTACCAATGAGCATCAGATGACCACGAAACTGTTCGGATGTTTGCGACACGCCAGACCTGGACATTCTGAGGATGGACAGGGGAACGTACCAGTGGGCAAGCGGATGCCGCGAGCTGAGTCGGATGCGTTCTCTTTTTTTCTCAATGGACCTGTATGTCGAGCTTGCCGCCAATGAGGTAAATTACCGCCACTAAATTCCTCACCGTACGAAAGCCCCGTGCTTTGCGCTTTGCTGCCTGGATAATCCCATTGATGGCTTCAATCAATCCATTCGTCATCTTGGTCTTAAACCAGTGAAGTATTGCCTGCTCGTGTATGCGTATGGTTTCAGTTATCCGGATAATCTGTGGGATGCGACTGTGCAAAGCCCACTGAACCCACTTTTTCAAGTGCAGGTCCGCAACCAGTGCTGGAGCGCTCCAAAGGTCTTGGAAGGCAAGCTTTAATCGGTATGCTCTTCCAGTCGTGAGATTCATCTGGCTCAGTGTTTTCAGTTGCTCCTGCTGCCCCTGTTTTAAATCACAAGGATTACGCAGCCACAGATAGCGAGACTTCTTCAACTCAGGTTGCTCCCGTTGTTCCTCGCGTCTGACTTCGTCTACTGCATCATTCATCAATTTCATGACGTGAAATTTATCGACCGTCAGCTCGGCACCTGGAAACTCTTTCGTCATGCCCCCAATAAACGCAGGAGACATGTCTGAGCAGTATTCCTCAATCCGCTCAGGATCACCCTTATGTTGCTCAAGGTGTTCCTTGAATGCCCGGATAGTTTCGCCACCCTTGCCTTCGGTGGCAAAGATGACTTTGCGTTCGTCGCTATCCAAGACGATGGTGACATACTTATGCCCGCGACGAGATGAGGTTTCATCCACTGCAATTCGTGTCACAGCTGACAAGTCTTGATTCGCCAACACCTTATCCACATAAAAATGAACCATGCGCCACAGTCGTGTATCGTGCTCCCGGACGATTCTTGCCGTTGATTTTACAGGCATTTCCTTACCCAAGGACAGGACGTACTCCTCAAACTTCTGGGTAAAGCTACAGTTGTATCGACTCCACGGAACGAGTGCATATTTCACTTTCTCACAAACTGTGCACTTAACTCGTGGATGCGGAGCGTGAATGAATGCTTTGTACTCGAAGAAATCAAGATGCCGCCATGATTGGTCATCCATATCGATGTCGTAATATTGTTGGTTTGGTGTGTTGCAAGCCGAACAGGTCAAAGTGCCACCTGTACGAAAACCGAGAAAGATATCCAATCGTTGAGCCTTCACATTAAACTGTCTGTCTATGATGTACCACGGATATTCAATGTGCAAAGCTTCTTGATACATGCTCAGTTCATTTTCTCTATCTTCCATACCTGTTATCCCCTCCGTATTTTACGAGATAACTTCAGTATGGACACTATCTATAAATGGTAAACAGCGACGAGGCGAAATATTGGCCGACACTTTCTTAATCGATCGTCTTATTGTTTTACCAACGTCGCAATGTTCTCCGGTAATCGATGGGCGTAGTTCCAAACATACTGCTTTTTGTTGCATATGATACAGAACTCGTTTACACGGTTTATTTATTGCCGTGACGCTGGATCGAACAAACGCCCATGCAGCAGTCTGCATGGGCGTTTGTTTGTACTGTTTTTCGAGTTACGACGACGTTTGTTGCCTGTGGCCCACGCTGGCCATCAACGATGTCAAATTGCACGTTCTAACCTTCTTCCAAAGTGCGAAAACCATTTGCTTGGATTGCATTGTAATGTACAAACACGTCGGTTTCGTTACTGGTTTGAATAAACCCGTAGCCCTTTTCACCGTTAAAACACTTAACTGCGCCTGTCATACGCCAAATTTTACATTTTATTAAGTTTTCGTTTGTCACCATCGAAGCTAACAGGATATGTCGAGGTGTCATTTGAAATCGATACTTGCTGAACTTGGGCTTCGCCAGGACTGATTGGCAGAGCGGTCAAAGGTTCATCCAACCACGTTGAGCCAGTTGGTGAACGAGAAACACTTCCCCACTTTGGAAGTTGCATTCCGAATCGCTTTAGTGTTGGAGTTGTGGACTTACGAAGAGGAAGACCAATTGGTGAACGGATGCGTTGCGTTTACACAAATTTACATATCACAGTTCCCACTTTCAAGGTGATGCATCCATAGGACCGGCGTCACACTTCGTCATCATTTGCTTTTTTCCAAACACTGTCCTGGCGTCATTGTCAAAACTTACGTCTTTTCACCGCAGACTGACCAATTCCCCACGACTCATTCCTGTCCCCAGTAAAACCATCACAATTGTTGAGTCTTGATATGCTTAGAACGTGCTTTCAGGTTGTGAAAATACAACAGGATCTGCCGTAAGTAAGTGTACATCGATATCCGTCAACTATGTGCTTCGACATATTTTTGTACTGACGGTCATCCCAAAAGTCCTTAACGGCAAATTTCAAAACAAAATGACCACCTCCGTGCTGTCAATTTCACAGTAGGAACAAATGGTCGCCATAGGGTGAAAACGCGTCACATTGTGGTTACTTGTATCGAAAAGCCACGAAACTTCGCGTCGTTACACATTTGGTCGGAATGACAGGACTCGAACCTGCGACCTCACGGTCCCGAACCGTGCGCTCTACCACCTGAGCTACATTCCGCCAGAGATTGACGAATCCTACTATACCATGCTCCACGTTGTCACGCAATAACCCCCTCCCCATCTGGAGGCCCCCCTCCATCTGGTGGGA
>QXHL01000059.1 GCA_003584005.1 Alicyclobacillaceae bacterium I2511
GAATTGCTGCTGGGGAGGGTTGGTGGGAAGACGTTCAGCAGCGATTTCAAACAGTACTACTGCAGCTGCGAGAGACAGTTTTTGACCTGCGACCGCCCCTCTTGGATGACCTTGGGTTGGTGCCCACACTGCGACGCTATGTGGAACAGTGGCGCCAAAGTCACCGTTTGCAGGTGGAAGTTCAGTTGCGGGGGTTGGAAGCACACCTGTCCCCCACGGAGAAATTAACCCTGTTTCGGGCGGTACAGGAGACGTTGCACAACATTGCTGAGCACGCCCAAGCCCAGAAGACAATCATTACCGTACTGTACGGACCCGAGCTGTTGCGACTTGAAGTCCAAGATGATGGACTGGGAATTGCATTTACCAGTTGGATGGAGTGGGTGGAAGCAGGAAAAATGGGGCTGACTTTGTGCCGGCAGCGTCTATCTTTGCTGGGTGGTGATTTATGGTTTGAACCAGTACCTATGGGGGGAAGTCGGGTGGTGCTGACTTTGCCCATAACGAGGAGTGTGTGAAGGGTGGAAAGTAAGGACGAAACGTTGATTCGGATTGGCATTGCGGACGATAATGAACCGTTTCGCGAAACCCTCAGCGAGATCCTTGCTTTTGAACCGGACTTTCAAGTGGTGGGTCTGTGGCGTCACGGGGCTGAAGCTTTAGTGGGGTTGGGCCGCGTAAAACCGGATGTGGTCCTGGTAGACATTAATATGCCGATGCTGAACGGAGTGGATTTGACCAAGCGGGCACGGGAAAAATTTCCTCACATCAAGGTCATTATTCTGTCGATGCACGACGATGAAGGGTATGTTCTGGAAACCCTCAAAGCCGGGGCTGCGGGCTACCTGATTAAGGATGGATCGGGCACCGAGGTGGTGCGGGCCATCCGCGAAGTGGCTGCGGGTAGGGCGTATGTTCATCCCCAAGTGACGCGAACCGTCATTTCTCAGTTTCGTGATAAGGCAAAACTGGAGGACACTTGGCGAGGGCTGTTGACACAGCGCGAAATGGATGTGTTGCGGCAGTTGTGGATGGGCAAGGCCAACGATGAAATTGCGCAGTCTCTGAATATTACTACGAAAACCGTAAAAAACCACATTTCCAGCATCCTCACAAAATTGGACGTCGGAGATCGCACCCAGGCGGTGGTGTGCGCCATGAGGCGTCACTGGCTACCACTCTAGTGTGCCCATTGCCCACACACTTTTTTCGGGGACAAACGGTCCAACACCTCCCTCGTTTCATATATTGATGCAGGGGAGGTGTGGGAGTTGTGGTTCGCCGTTTTTTTCTGGGCCTTGGCGCTGTACGGAGCACTGATGGCGGTATGGCAGGGCGTTTCTCGACTACAACAACGGGTGCATGGACCTCTATTTCCACTGACCATTTTATTGGTCGTGCAGAATGCGGAAGAAGAAATTGAGGGGCTGCTGCGTTTGCTTACTCTGCAAACGCTGGGTTCCTGGCGCGATTACCGGGTGCGGGTGCTTGATGTAGGCTCCACAGATGGTACCGGACAGATTGTCCAGACACTGATGCAGCACAGTGGTAACCTCGACTATGTGTACCTGCACGGGAATGAGGACCTAATACAGAATATAACCCTAAGCTGTCTCGACACGGCTCGCGTTAGTTGCGTGTATGACCTGCGCAACCAGGACTTGCACTCGGGAATGTCCCGAGATATTGCTGGTTTGTGCCGGGGGTCATAGTCACTCGCAATTTGTAGGATAAACGAGCAATCACGGGACAAAAGGCCTAACTTTGTAAAATCCTCTAGCAACCCTCCTTGACCACTCGCTATAATAGGAACAGGGTGTGGCACCAAATCTATCCACGGATTCAACTTTTGAGTGAGGGTTGCTAGAGGGGCGTCGTGCGGAAATTTTTTGCAGTTCCGCACGTTTGGGGTACAGCACGACAGGGGTACAGGGAGCCCTGTCGAATTCCTGGACAAGCCTGGAACCCGCACATTGTGGGGACGGCGCGTGTGCTACATACTTCATGCTTCCACGGAAAGGAGGAAATGTGACACATGTCGACGAAAGTAAAGGCAAGTCTGGTGTTTGGCGCGATTTTGTTGCTCTCCGTTGCGGCACAGGCGGCGTTTATTCTTCCGCTAGGATTTGGAATTCAGCCAGGTGGGGTATAATGCGTCCCTGTATTAAAACAGGGTGGGCAGGCTGTGTCTGATATCTAGCGGTTGGTGTGAGGCGGTGAACGGTTCATGGTGGTGGTGACAATTGGCCTGTTATTGGGGCTTGTTGTGGGGTGGATTCGGAAGGGGAGCTTTTGGGCCCTGGGGAATTTGTCCATGCGCGGGCTGTGGCTGGTTGCCCTAGCTTTTTTTCTGCAAAGCCTGGCCATTCACTCGCTTCACGGCACCGCGTATATCCTCGTTTTATCGGCAGGGTATGTGGGGATGATGGGGTTTGCGGGACTTAATTTGCATACTGCGGGCATTCCCTGGATGGCCACTGGCACCGTGGCGAATTTCACAGTCATGGTTATGAATGGAATGGGCATGCCCGCCTACCTGCCGGTTGTGCAGCACTACAGCCCCCAACTTGTCCCCTTACTACTTGCGGGCAGGCTGGGCAAGAGCATTGCCATGACCCCAGATACTCGGCTGAATTTTCTTGGAGATATCTTTACGTTCAAGGTGGCGTCGTTTGTAAGTCTTTTCAGTGTCGGCGATGTGCTGATTGCCGTGGGGTTGGCCGTGTTGTTGCAGTACCTGATGACCCATCCAAAAGGAGGCGTTGTCAGTGGTTCCATCCAAAAAACTGCGCCATAGCTTTGCGGCCGTTTATGCAGTTCTGGGATGGGGCGCGCTGCTCACTTGGAGTGTGACGACACACAGAGCCCTGTCCATTCCAGAGTGGGTAGTGCTCTACACCCTGGCAGGGCTACTTCTCTTGGTGGAACGATTTCATATTCCGGTGACTGCTCGGGAAGTGGTCATCAGCCTAGAAACGGTTTATTTAGTCGCCTTTTCTTGGAACTTTCCTCTGAAAACTGTCGTTTGTGGAGGTTTTTTGTACGCCATTGTGAGCAGTCTGCGGTACAAGGGAAACTGGTACACACAGGCCATGAATGCGCTGGCTTATGTGGCTGCGGCTTCCGTATCCATTGTGACGGCACATCAGCTGGCGGGCTTTCAAACCGGACTGAATATTATGAATATTCCTTTGCTGATGGCTTATTTTGTCGTATATTTTTTTGTCAATATTGTTGTGGTAGCCATTTACTTGGTCCTCCAAACCACCAGGGAGAATACGAAATTTCTACTCAGGTCTATATTTTCTGTTCGCGCAATTCTCGTTTATACCATCACACTGATGATTGGTATGCTGATGGCCATCGTCATTCAGAACGCTGGACTGGGTGGCGCCATTTTGTTTACGGGACTAATTATTCTGGTCGCATGGTCCTATGGCGATTATTTTAAGATGGCCAACCATTTTAAGGAATTGGCCATTCGCGACGAATTGACGGGAGTCTATAATCACCGCCACATCCAGTTTGTGTTGGATAAGTGGTTTGCGGCAGAAACTCCCTTTGCTTTTTTAATGTTGGATATTGACCACTTCAAACGGTATAACGATGTTTGGGGACATGTGCAAGGGGACGAGGTGTTGCGTAAGATTGCCACCTTGTTGCAGGAACACAGCCAGACAGGCGAGGTCTGCGCTCGCTACAGCGCGGATGAATTTGTGCTCGCACTGCCAGGGAGTGACTTGGATGAACTACAGGTGCGGGCTGAGGCCATTCGACAGGCTGTGGAGCAGATGGAATTGCCTGGGGTGGAGCGTGTCGCCCGCACGCGCCTGACCGTGAGCATTGGCATTGCGGTATATCCAGAGATGGCGGACAATAAAAAAGATTTGCTGATGCGGGTGGATGATGCAATTTACAAGGCTAAAGTCACTGGCAATAACCAGGTTTTCTTGTACGAGTCGGTGTTGGACGAGGTTCAACAAGACCTGGTCAACGATGACCCGGAACAGGAAATTGTCCGCACTTTACGGGTGTTTTTGGCCATTCTCAACTCGAAAGACCGCTACACCTATGCCCACACGGAGCGGGACGTGAACTATGCCACTGCGCTGGCGAAAAAAATTGGTCTTCCCGAGGAACGGCTGCGTTACTTGCGGCTGGGGGCTTTCCTACACGATATTGGCAAGGTGGAGGTGCCCACTGAAATTCTAACCAAACGCGGTCCCTTGTCCAAAGACGAGTGGGTAGTGATGCGCAACCACGTGGAACTGGGGGTGTCCATTGTGCGCCCCATTCAAAGTTTGGCACTGTGTCTACCAATTATTCGCCACCACCATGAACGGTATGACGGGGCGGGGTATCCGGACGGCTTGAAGACGCAAAATATTCCTTTGGAAGCCCGCATTCTTACCATCGCGGATAGTTTCGATGCCATGACCACTAGTCGACCCTACCAGCGCAAGCGTAACCTGGAGGAGGCCATCCAGGAACTGCGGCAGTGCGCCGGGAAACAGTTTGATCCCGATTTAGTAGAGCCTTTCATTGAGGCGGTGCAGGCCCTGGGCATTCTGCCCTCGGGGAGTCAGATGGACCTCGCTTAATGGGTTGGAATCACATCCAAGGTTAAGGAGGGATTTTATGGCGAAAATTGCATTTGTCACAGACAGTACCGCAGATTTAACCGAGGTGGAAGTACAGGAGTACGGAATTTCCGTGGTTCCCTTGCAAGTGATTTTCGGGAATCAGACTTATCGAGACGGCCTGGATTTGAGTGGGGACGAATTTTACAACAAGCTGAGACAATCCAGCACGCTCCCGACGACCTCACAGCCATCAGCGGGGGAGTTTGTGACGGTGTTTGAACGCTTGCTCAAAGACTATGATACTGTCTTGGCCCTGGTCTTGTCAGACAAGCTCAGTGGAACCTACCGCTCGGCCCTGACCGCCGCACAGATGGTGGGGGGGGATGTACGGGTGGTTGACTCAAAGATTGCCACCTACGGCATTGGTGGCCCCCTTTTAGATGGAATTCAGCTGGCCAAACAAGGGGCCAGCGCCGATGAGATTGTGTCCTACTGGGAAGCAACGCGAGCGGCCATGAAGGCTTGGTTTATTGTGGATACCTTAGAGTATTTACACAAAGGGGGCCGAATTGGGGGTGCTGCCGCAGCGTTCGGGACGTTACTACAAATAAAGCCCATCTTAACGCTGGTGGACGGCAGAATTGAATTGTTTGAGAAGGTGCGCACACATCACCGCGCGCTGGAGCGCATGTTGGCGGAGTTGGATGCAGTGGCCAGTGCAGGCCAACCGTTGCGCTTAGGGGTTATTCACAGTCAGCGCGAGGAGGATGCAAGAGCCTTGGCAGACCAGTTGGTTGCAAAGTACCCTCAGCTACGGGCGCGAGTGGTTTACTTGGGTGCGGTGATTGGCACACACACTGGGCCGAATGTGTTGTCACTCATCCTGTACCCTTTGGACCCGCGTTTGGGTTAACTGCGGAAAGTACTCGGACAACCCCTATTGCCTGCAGGCGGTTCTCCGTAGGCAGGCGGTCACAGACAGGTTGCAAAATTAGGGGGATGGTGTGTTGAGCAACCGACGCTCTTATCACACTGTGCGTTTTCAGGCTCGCCGACTGGGGCAGCGTATGCTTGATTTTGGCTTCCCAGAGTCACGTCCGGCTTGTCTGTTGTGTCACCGTCCGCTACTTGACTCTGGTGTGTCGCCAAAGGGGGAGTTTGCGCTACCGGAAAACGTGTGCATGTTTTGTCGCCAAGACGCGCAAGCCACCGTCAACACGCCCACATTCCGCCGCTTGAGTGTAGATTGCTCGGACGGTCGTCCGGTTCCACTGATTGTGTTGGCCGGAGCGGATTACCAAGGATTTTTGCGCAATGCCATTCGCCAGTGGAAATACGATGGTGCGCTGGAACTCACTCCTTGGCTGACAGGGTTGATGATAAACGCGTATCGTGCGCGGGTGTGGCCAGATTGGCGATTCAACCTGTTGGTGGCCGTGCCACCGTCCGTCCAGCGACTGCGCCAACGTGGGTATCACCACGTGGGCATTTTGGCCAGTGCGCTACAGTCGCCGCTGCAGACTCCAGTCCTTGAGGTGCTGGCAAGGCCCACCTGCAGTGCGGACCCGGTTAAAGAGGGGGCGGCCACACAGACGGCCCGCAACGCTGCCCAACGTCGCCAGGCGCTGCAAGCGGCGTTTGTTCTGCAAGCGGGCAGCGGGAACTCGGTGGCGGGGGCCAGGGTGTTGCTTGTGGATGACGTGGTGACAACCGGATCGACTCTGTCTGCTTGTGCCGAGGTGTTGTATGGGGCTGGGGCCGCGACGGTGGTGGGCCTGACCATTGCCAACGTGCGCTAAAACTGGGCATCGACAATGCAGACGGGTTTGTTTGGATGGGAATGTGCCAAGGTGTTCTGACCCATTGTTGGGCACCACTCTATGTATTTTTCAGACAAAATTCGTGTAGCTCGCTATAATATAGGACAGGAGGCGACGGCGGTGCCAATCGCAAATTGCAAACGGTGTAACCGAATTTTTAATAAGGGGCGCCGGGAACTCTGTCCCCAGTGCATTGCTGAGGAGGACGCCGCTTTTCGGGTTGTGAAGGCGTACTTGAAAGACCATCGGGATGCCACATTGGCTGAGGTCACGGACGCCACTGAAGTAGATGTGGAACTGCTGGTGGCCATGATTCGCAATGGACGGCTGTTGTTGCGCGACAACCCCAACCTGACTTACCCTTGCGAGCGATGTGGGCAGCCTACACATGCGGGGCACTACTGCCCCCAATGTGCTGCGGAACTGGTCACAGCCTTGTCGGGGGCGCAGGAGGAATTGGCGCGCAAAATAAAGGGGAAAGACAACGACGGCTACTACTCGCGCAGGCAGCATCTCTAAGGGTGCCTCGTTTGCACACGGCAACCTTGTTTTGGCTGTAACGGCGTCTGCACCTTACCGGCCCAGTTCCTCCCGGGACTGTGCACCATCCACGTCTACTACGGCGCCGCTGACCCAGGCGGCATCGGGGGACAACAGATACAGGGCCGTCCAGGCAATATCCTCTGCGGCACCCGGTCGGTACAGGCCCTGTTCGGGGTGGGGCACCGGACCCAGGGTTGGTGTTTGATTGGCGGTGTAAACCATTCCAGGGGAGAGTACGTTGACGCGTATCTGGCGGGACCGGTATGCTCGGGCCACCCGTTGCGAGGCGGTTATTAGGGCGGTCCTGGCGCCTGCATAAAGTACGTTGCCAATTTCCAAGGGGACAGAGGCTGCGGCGATGTTCAAGATACTTCCTCCACCAGACTTAATCATGTAGGGCAGCACCGCCTGCATGGTGTACACTTCACCCTCCACGTTAACACCCAACAATTCGCGTACGTGCTCCATCGAAGTTTCATGCAACAATACACCAGGGTCGTGAAAAGTCCCAGCATTGTTAACCAGAATATCAATTTTACCCATTTGTTGGGCCGCTATTTGCACGGCTTTATGAACGGCCTCGCCATCAGCGATATCAGCAGTTCCGTAGGTGGCGAGGCCCCCGTTTTCGCCAATTTCTTGTGCCACGGCAGCGGCGGCACTTCCGTCTTTTGCCACTAGGTGTAAGCGTGCTCCCGCTTGTGCCAACAGGCGAGCCATGACTCTCCCCATGTTGGGACCCGCCCCCATGAATAAGACGTTCTTGCCTGTTAAAATTCCGGACATGCGGCCATCTCCCTTGTTTAAACACTTGACTGTTCAATCTGCTTGATAAATTGACGAATTCATGAACCTATAGATTTCACCTGCAATCATAAAAAAACTCGACTATCTCTATGGACAGAAATACCTCCCCCATGGGTTCAAGTGGGCGGTGTGATTTCCTTTTACCCAGGGGTTCTGTTGTCCCCGCATTGAGGGTGTGGGAGGAGGAGTGGTGGCCATCTATTTTGCATAGCCATAGTAGAAATTTACGATAATTTTCACACTCGCTTCACATCGACTCCGGAGGATTGGTATAATGGTTTCACCAGGGAAGGAGTGAAGGTCATGAACATCCAAATCCGCGGCGATCACCTAGACGTAACGCCAGCGCTGCAGGATTACGTCGAAAAAAAGATTACCCGCCTGGAGAAATACTTCGACGCTCCACCTGAACGTCAGGTTTCTGTCACCATGAAAATTGAACGAGGTATTCACCGGGTTGAGGTGATGCTGCAGGTACATGGGGTGTTGTTCCGAGCTGAGGAAGCCTCGGACGACATGTATGCTTCCATTGACCTCGTGATGGACAAGCTGGAACAGCAAATGACCAAGTACCGCAGTAAGCTGAACAAGCGTTTCCGGGAAAAAGGTGTAAAGACCCGCGTTCAAAATGGGGTGGTAGCCAGTGCAGGTGTAGCCACCGCGACAGCAGAGGAACTGAACTTGACACAAGTGGTACGTCACAAGCAGATTTCCTTCAAACCGATGGATGTTCAAGAGGCCGTGTTACAAATGGATTTACTCGGCCATGACTTTTTCGTCTTTACCAATGCGGATACGGATGAAATTAACGTAGTGTATCGCCGTAAGGGCGGGTATTACGGGTTGATTGAACCCAGCTAACGGAGTGGCTTCTGTAACTTCGGCCAGCGGTTTGCTGTTGGAACTTACGGGTGCGGCTGCGAACGTCTGTGGGCCCGTGGATAGGTATCAGCCTCAAAAAGTAGATCCAGTGCAGGTGGCGGCACCCGGTTCATCCGGGTGCCGCTGTTTTGGGGAATCATTGGTTGCGCCCCTTTGTAACTAAATGATTCGATGGTCGCGTCGGTTAATGTCGAATTGTAAAATGTACTTCACTCCTCACAGCATATCGAGTACAATTACATTTTAGAGGATGTGGCGGCATAGAACTCTGGGTGTCTTTCACACACTACACATATACAGGAGACCTGACGGGCGACAGCCCGGCGGGCAGGAGGGGCGTGACCTTCGAATGGGACTCCTGAAGCAAATGGTGGATGGCAACGAGCGGGAAGTGGCTCGTTTGCGGCGTATGATCCGCAAAATCAATGCTTTGGAGCCAATCATGACGGAGTTGTCCGATGAACAGTTGCGGGCGAAAACCGACGAGTTTAAGGAACGTCTGGGACACGGCGAGAAATTGGACAGCCTGTTACCTGAGTCTTTTGCCGTGGTGCGGGAAGCCGCCCGGCGAGTGCTCGGGATGCGTCATTTTGACGTACAGTTGATGGGCGGAATTGTGTTGCACGAGGGTCGCGTCGCTGAGATGAAAACCGGCGAAGGAAAAACTCTGGTGGCGACGCTCCCCACTTATCTTAACGCACTCACAGGCAAAGGCGTCCACATTGTTACGGTGAACGACTACTTGGCCCGGCGCGACTCCGAACAGATGGGCAGAATACATCAATTTTTAGGACTCAGCGTGGGATTAAACATTGCCAACATGGACCCGGTCACCAAGCACATGGCCTATGTTGCGGATGTCACCTACGGCACCAACAACGAATTTGGTTTCGATTACCTGCGCGATAACATGGTGATGTCGATGCAGGACATGGTGCAGCGGCCGCTTCACTATGCCATTGTGGATGAGGTGGATAGCATCCTTATTGACGAGGCGAGGACCCCGCTGATTATCTCCGGACCTGCAGAAAAATCGGCAGACCTGTATTTTCGGGCGGACCTGTTTGTGCGCAGCCTGAATTCAGAAACCGACTACGTGGTGGATGAGAAAATGCGCACGGTCAACTTAACAGAAGAAAGTGGCGTCAGAAAAGCGGAGCGGTTTTTCCGAGTGGAAAATTTGTTTAATCCAGATAATGTCACCCTGGTACACCACATTACCCAGGGCTTAAAGGCGCATGGTCTGATGCATCGAGACAAAGACTACGTGGTCCACGATGATGAAATCATCATTGTCGATGAGTTCACTGGCCGCTTGATGCAGGGACGTCGTTACAGTGAAGGCCTGCACCAGGCCATTGAGGCCAAGGAAGGGGTGCGGGTCCAAGACGAGACCAAAACTTTGGCCACCATTACCCTGCAGAACTACTTTCGCATGTATGAGAAATTGTCGGGCATGACGGGTACGGCGAAGACGGAAGAAAAAGAGCTGACGGAAATTTATGGCATGGACGTGATTATTATTCCCACCAATATGCCAATGGTCCGGCAAGAGATGAAAGACATCATTTACAAGACAGAGCGTGCCAAGTTTAACGCTGTGGTAGAGGAAATTGTCCGCCGTCATGCCCCTGGGCAACCGGTTTTGGTGGGCACCACCTCCATCGACAAGTCGGAGTATTTGTCTAACCTACTCCAGCACCAGGGAATTACACACCAGGTGTTGAACGCCAAGCAACATGAACGAGAGGCGGAAATTGTCGCCATGGCGGGGCAACCGGGGCAAGTCACCATTGCCACCAACATGGCGGGCCGGGGCACAGACATTCTGCTTGGCGAGGGCGTTGCACAGATGGGCGGACTCCACATTATTGGCACTGAACGCCACGAATCCCGCCGCATTGACAACCAGCTCCGCGGTCGATCCGGACGTCAAGGGGACCCGGGGTCCTCGCAATTTTTCTTGTCGCTCGAGGATGATCTGTTGCGTTTGTTCGGATCGGACAATATTAAGCGGTTGATGGACCGCCTGGGTTTGGAAGAGGACCAGCCGATTGACCAGAAAATGCTTACGGGAGCCATGGAACGGGCGCAGAAAAAGGTAGAGTCCAACAACTACGATATACGCAAGCACGTTTTGCGTTATGACGATGTGATGAACAAGCAGCGTGAAGTGGTCTATCGCCAACGTCGACAAATTTTGCAGGAAGAGAACTTGCGGCCCGTTGTTGAAGGGATGGGCAAAGACTTGATTGACCACATGTTGGAGGTCTATTGCTCAGAGGAACAGATTCCTGAGGATTGGGATGTTGCAGGGCTCGTCAACTATGGGGAGCGCCATTTTCTCAACCCAGGCGAGGTTTCCGAGGCAGAGTTGCGCAAACTAGACCGCGAAGAGCTGGGAGTACTGCTAGAACAGCGGCAACTGGCTAACTACGATGCCCGGGAAGCGGAACTGGGGGCTTTCATGCGTGATTTGGAGCGTATGGTGCTGTTGCGCACTGTGGATGCCAAGTGGATGGACCACATTGATGCCATGGACCAGTTTCGTCAGGGGGTTCACCTGCGTTCTTATGGGCAGGCGGACCCACTGGTGATATACCAAAAAGAGGGCTTCGAAATGTTTGAGGCCATGATTCATTCAATCCAAGAAGAGGTTGTTCTCTATGTTTTTAAATCCACGGTGAGCATGGAGCCCCAACCCATTCCGTTGCAAACTTCCGTCCCTGTGCAGGGGGGTTGATGGCACCCCGTGGGGCGCACGTTGGTGCATAAGATGTGTGAGACGTTTTTGCAATTTTGAAGGGGGAATGGGTGTAATCATGGCAGAATCATTTGGGGAGTTGCGCAACGAATTACAGAGTATGGCTAAGCGATTAGCGGACATTGGGAGGTCTCTTTGACCTCGCAGGGAAGCAACAGCGAATTGCTGAACTAGAGGCACAGATGGCCGCCCCGGAGTTTTGGGAGGACCAGGCCAAAGCGCAAAAGGTCATCGGCGAGGTCAATCAAATAAAGTCTGTGGTGGACAGGATGCAGTCTTTGACCCAGGCCTACGAGGAAACTGAGCTGACCTTGGACCTGGCGCAAGAGGAGAATGACTTGGAGTTGTTTGCCGAGGCCAACCAGGAGGCAACCCATCTTAACCCAGAAATAGAACAGTTTGAACTGGATATGATGCTGTCCGATCTGTACGATGCAAAAAATGCCATTTTGGAGTTGCACCCAGGTGCGGGTGGAACGGAGTCACAGGACTGGGCTTCGATTTTGCTGCGAATGTACCAGCGCTGGGGTGAGGACCAGGGGTACAAGGTGGAAGTGGTGGATTACCTGGATGGGGACGAGGCGGGTCTGAAGAGTGTGACACTGCTAATTAAGGGGCACAACGCCTACGGTTACTTGAAGTCGGAAAAGGGTGTTCACCGCTTGGTGCGCATTTCACCTTTTGACGCTTCAGGTCGGCGTCACACTTCATTTGCGTCAGTGGATGTCCTGCCGGAAGTTGATGATGATGTAGAAGTGGACATCCGTCCTGAGGACTTGCGCATTGACGTCTACCGATCCAGCGGTGCTGGAGGCCAGCATGTCAATACGACCGACTCGGCGGTGCGCATCACACATCTGGCTACCGGTGTTGTGGTTACTTGCCAGAGCGAGCGCAGTCAAATTCAAAATCGTCAGGTGGCCATGAACCTGTTGAAGGCGCGGTTGCATGAGCGCAAACGTCTGGAGCAGGAGGCCCACATGGCTGAACTGCGCGGGGAGCAAAAAGATATTGCCTGGGGTAGCCAGATTCGCTCTTATGTCTTTCATCCTTACTCCTTGGTGAAAGACCACCGCACAGGTTATGAGGTGGGTAACGCCCAAGGTGTGGTGGATGGAAATCTGACCCCTTTTATTGATGCCTATTTGCGCTGGCAGTTGGCGATTTCACAGGGTAGCGCCAGTCACACAGGGAACAGTACTGTGTTGGACGTGTAAGACTCAAGCAGTGCGAGCAAGTCAGCCCAATCTTCGGGCCTTCCCCACGGGAATGTACCTTGTGGGTGGCCTGGTGCACGTGGGCTGACTTTCTATTTTTTGGTATCTATGCGACCTTGCACCTGTGTGATGGAGGGGATATGATGGTTATTAAGATAGAATTCCGAATTTTAGGAAGGTGACTTTCATGGCCGTGCAGGAGACCCTCAAGATGATTGCCGAAAGCCCACTTATTCCACCTCCAGAGTCTTACCGCAAGGACTCGTATCTACGCGATGAAGCGGAATACAGGGCCCGGTACGAGGCGTCTATCGCAGATCCGGCCGCTTTTTGGTCGGAGATTGCAGATGAACTGGTATGGCAGCATCGGGGCGAACCTGTAATTACTGGACAGATGCCGGACTTTCAGTTTTTCCCTGGTAGTCAACTCAATGTCTGCGAGAATTGTGTGGACAGGCACGTGGAAAACCCATGGACAAGAAACAAGGTTGCCCTTTTTTTTGAAAGTGAGGACGGTCACAGGGAGACGCTGACCTATCTGCAATTGCACCAAGAAGTACAAAAGTTTGCCAATGTCCTCATTTCTCTGGGGTTAAAAAAGGGCGATGTGGTAAGCGTTTACATGCAAAATTTGATTGAGACCTATGTCGTACTACTGGCCTGCCTGCGTTTAGGTATTGTGTACAACACAGTGTTTGCTGGCTTTTCTGCGGAGGCTCTGCGGGAACGGATTGTTTCCTCTGGTGCCAAGGCAGTGCTATGTGCCAATGCCAGCGTACGCCGGGGAAAAATTTTGCCGCTCAAGGAAACTGTGGACCAGGCCCTGGTGGGACCACATGATGTGGAACATGTGGTGGTATTGCGGCACTTTCCAGATGTGGGAACGCCCATGACACCCGGGCGGGACTTGGACTACCATGATTTGATGAGTCACGCCAGTCCCGAGTGCCCGGCCGTGGCGTTGGACACCAATGACCCCGGGCTACTCATTTTCACCAGTGGGACCAGCGGGAAACCGAAAGGTATTGTCCATGCCGGCGGTGGGTTCTTGCTGGGGACCTACGCCTTCACCAAGTATCAGTTAGACCTGTCGCCAGAGGATGTGTACTGGAATACCGCTGATATTGGCTGGTTGACTTCCCACATTTTCGTTTTGGTGGGTGGGTTGGCCTGTGGCGCCACCACCATTCTTTACGAGGGAGCACTGGATTATCCCCACCCTGGCAGGGCTTATGAGGTGCTAGAACGTTACCGGGTGAACAAGTTGTTTTCCGCGCCCACGGCCTATCGCATGATGATGAAACACGGCACCGAGCTGGCACAAAAATATGACCTCACACACCTGCAGCTATTAATCTCGGTGGGGGAGCCACTTAATCCGGAGGCATGGCAGTGGATGCGGCGCAGCCTGGGCAAGGGGGATGTGGTCATTAACAACACTTGGGGGCAGACGGAGACTGGGGGTACACCTTTGGCGTCTTTTCCAGGGGCCACTTCCATGAAGCCGGGTTCTTGTGGGGTACCGTTTTTTGGACATCGTTTGGATATTGTCGACGCGGATGGGCAAGCGGTGGCCGATGGCAACCCTGGCTATTTAATCATTCGTAATGTGTTTCCAACTTTGGCGAGAGATATTTTCGGGGATAGGGAACGCTATATTCGGTCCTATTTCACACAGTTGCCGGGGGCGTACTTCACCGGAGACAGCGCCGTCCGGGATGCTGATGGTCACTTTTGGGTGTTGGGGCGGGTGGATGACGTCATCAACGTGTCTGGCCACCGCATCAGTACCATGGAGATGGAGAGCTCGTTGATAGATCATGGGGCGGTGGTGGAGGCGGCGGTAGTCGGGAGACCCGATGAATTGAAAGGCATGGTGCCGGTGGCTTTTGTGACGGTAGACAAGTCCTATGTAGCATCCCCGGAGCTAGCCGCAGAGCTGAAAGCCAAAATCACGCTGGACATTGGGTCATTTGCCCGCCCGGAACGGATTCACTTTGTGACAGCCATGCCAAAAACCCGTTCTGGTAAAATCATTCGTCGGATGTTGCGAGAAATTATTCAAGACGGTGCCGTGAGGGGGGACATCACTGGTCTGGAGGACAGTGACATTCTGGACAAACTGGTGACAGATGTCGGAGAAAGCAGTTCGTCCTGAGGCGGGTCTTGAAGCTCGCCTGTGGAAACATTTCTGTACAGGTTCACTCTGTTTAAAATGTGCCGCTTTACTGTATCTAAAGTAAGTATCCGATAAACTATGTGTCCGAAATTAGGCCTGGTCAGACCCAAGCAGTGCAAGGAGGCCAGCCCAAAATGCGCACAGGGTTTGCTCCCCAGTGG
>QXHL01000005.1 GCA_003584005.1 Alicyclobacillaceae bacterium I2511
CATCTTAGCCGCTGGATTAGCGGTGTTAGCCTGTGGAGAGGCCGTAAGACCAGGGCGCAAGCAATCCTCGCGTCTAGGCAAGCTTCAACGAAGCAGGAAAGCCAACTAGCGATAGTTGGAATCCCCCAGATTTATCCGTGGGGAGGATATCAAAAATATCTCAATGTATAACTTTTTTTGTTTGGTGCGCCCGGGGTAAATTTCGTTGATGAATGTCTTCACATTGGAAACGAATAGAGTGTGTGATGAAACGTCAAGAGAAAACTATTTTTTATACTTCAGCTTTTTTTGTGGATATTCCCCGTATCATAGCAAATCCTAATAAAAGTCCTGGACTGATTAAGAGAAGAAACCAACTTGCTGGCACCATATATTTATTCAATAGGTCGAGGGCTTGCACACTGTTTTGGATAAGCATCGCTCCTATGGCAATAACAGGGGTCACGAGGTGGGTTAACCATTTGTGTGTATTCTCTGGAACATTAAATATTCTCCCAATCAACAGTGATATTCCCCAAATGTGATTGCCCACAAACTCGATGGTAAATGCTGTGGAGAGTAGAATTACGAGAATTCCTGTCTGTTCAATCAGTCCACCTTGAATGCGAATTAACTGCAAAACGCCTTGAAACGGGTACAAGACATGCTCTGTCGGCATCCAGCCAATATTTAAAATCACCGTGGCAAAAGCCAAAATGATGAGGACTCCGCTGAGAAAAACACTTGAGAGGGGATACCAGATTGTTCTTTTTTTTGGTGTAGATAATTGGGACTTATCATTAACGTAAAATTGAATCCAAGATATAAGGGGAGCAAGTGATAGGTTCCATTCCATACACTGTTCCAATGAGTGATTGTATGGGGTATCCACCAATGCTGACTCTGAACCAATATATAAAAGAAGGAAATAAAGGTTCCCAGCAAGGTCAGGGAATGAATGATGGAGGCTACTTGTGCGAGGGCAGATATCCCGAACCATGCACCACGCCAAGCGACAAGGCAAACTAATAAAACAATGACAGATCTCGGGGTGTCCGTAAAAAAGATTTTTAAAATTGATGCAAAGAAATATAGACTAAGAGAAATAAATCCAAGATAGATAGGAACATACAGTCCTGCATACAGTTTACCCACCCACTTGCCATATAGCCGTTCCAGCATTTGTACACCGTCTAAGTTTGGAAATCGCTCATTTAGAGATCCGTGGATCCACGCAATCAGGACGCCGAGTGTCAGAACGCCGAGAACGCTCCACTGTGCATCAAATCCTGCGTGAGCGACAGCAATTTGTGCAAAAGACCAAAAAATCAATGGGAGGTAACTGGAGGACATAATCATGATTGTTTGAAATCCAGTAAGTATATTGTCCCGTTTCAACCGCATCCCTCCGTTACAATAATGTGCCTATGTGATCAATATGTACTTCAACTTTAATATCCAATTTTGCATGGGCAAAGGCATTGGACCACTGATGTTGTACAAATTCCTTTTGATCTGGATGATTGCGAACCCAATATTCTCCAAAACCATAAATATCTTCTTTGTTTGATTGAAGTTTTTGAAGAACTTTTTCAACGTTCATTTGTATATAACGAGACATCAATTTTTCATAGCGATGTATTTCATTGTCTGTTAAGTTTTTCTGTCCTTTCGATTCATCCGTGGCCAGTTCAGAGATCACCTTAATCTTCCCATGAAGTGTGAATTGATTTTTTGGATTCATGGTGACAGAGATTCGACTTGTGCTTTTCATTTGACGAACCGAAAAATAGTGTTTCCCATCAGATATAAGGAGGGAGGCGTGATACACCTTATCGTTTAGAAAGTTAAAATAGAAAGTATCCTCTGGAGATAGTTCGAGATTGGGTTTATAACCCTTAAATGCCTCTGCACCAGCCAAAACGGTTAATTTGTTTATCACGTTGACTATTCCAACCTTAGGTTCAATTCCCAGTCCAAACGAATCTCTCCAAAAATGCCATAACCGTGTTCGAACAACATATCCGCCGCGGGTTGGAAACTTTGATAATCCATTTTCTAAGGAGTCTGAAGGGGACATACTTGCCACTGGATTGGATAAAATCTCCTTTGCACTATGATTTGTACAAAGTATGTATGACAATTTATTTGCCGCTGGGTCCCGCACAAGCTCCATGACTGCATCTGTAACTTGGGCTGAAGTAAGATGCGTATTGAGAACTAGAATTCCAAAGTTTCCGAGGTAAAACATCCTTGTGTATTGTGTCTGAATTCTAAAAATTGCAGAATGAATATCCTGGGCATCAATTGAAAAATTTTTGAATTTAAGCACTTGTCCACTGGATGGATTTCCTCCTCCACCTTCTTTTTGCTCACTTGTAATATCTGGAATTTGGAACGTATAATGTACCAGCGAGGAGTTACCCTCCACCGGATCAATCCCAAGCCCGACGATGGGGGCACGTTCATTGATTTTATGGTAATCCCAACAACCCGGTAAAAACAGAAGCAACAAGCAAGCCATCATGAGTTTGAGGACGTTCATGATTTTTTAACCTTAGAAAAAAGCTGATTTAATAACTTTGTTTTTAGCGGCAGAAGTTTTATTGCTCCCAATTTGTCCTGTGGATGTAAATGGCTCGTCCGTTTCGCTGCAAGGTTCTCTGGCAATAGGAGGATTCCATCAATAAAAAGATCGCGAGTATGAAACCCATTGAATGGAGTTAAATAAAACACGCCAAAAGGTTTTAGCCGAGCCGTTTCATACAGTAGCCAAATCGAGGCTAAAATGATTCCGAAAATTCCTACGATTGCAGAGGCGCCAAGCATTATCATACTCATAATCCGGAGCGAGTTTGAAAATTCGTAACTTGGTGAGACAAAGGTGCTAATGGAATTTAGAGCGATGACGATGAGTAGAATGTTACTGACAATTCCAGCTTGCACGGCCGATTCACCGAGCACAAGACCTCCGACAACCCCGACTGTTTGAGCCATCTGCTTTGGAATTCGAAGTGTCGCTTCGCGTAAAATTTCAATGGCAATGAACATGATGAGTACTTCCATCACTGCCGGAAATGGAACGCCCTCTCTTGATTTGGCAATTTGCAGTCCCAACACTTTCGGGAGCAGTTCCGGATTGAAGTCAACGAATGCAACATAAAGAGATGGCAAATAAACCGCAATTATAAATGCAATGACGCGCAACCAGCGCATCGCACTGGATTCCCATATCGAGTGCGTATAGTCTTCTCCCGTTTGGAAAAAATCTTGAATCGTTGCAGGAATTAACAATATAGATGGATCTCCATCAGCCATAATTGCGACTTTTCCTTGATTCAATTCGCGAGTCACGTTGTCAATCCGCTGGGTGACGCGCGTCAACGGAAAAAAACTCCATGGATGTTCACAAATGCGTTGTTCAATTTCGGCAGTTTGGTTAATCGTATCGACATGGATTGCTTCAATCCGCGAAATCGCAATCTGGACAACTTCTTTGTCTGCCACATCGTTCATATAGAGAACGGCTATTGAACTGCGGCTGCGGTACCCTACTTCGATTTTCTTTACTTGAAAACTCCTTGTGTGAAGCGCGTTTCGAATCAAACCAATGTTGATGTCCACGTTCTCTACGAAGCTAATTTGAGACCCACGGGGTGAGGTTTCAAGACTTGGAAGTTCTGGAGATCTGTGTTCCACTAAATTCGCCCCAAGTACAATCACTGATGGGGCACCTTGAATGACTAAAATAAGAGATCCTGAAGACAGGGCTTCAGTGACATCAAAAAGATTTATCTTGAGAGACATGGTTGCTCCGGTCAGAACCTTTCTCATCAGATACTCGGGCAGTTCTGTGACACGCGTTCTTGGAAAAGAGTGCGCGTGTAGGGTGCGAAGCGTCTCTTCAATTATCTTTGGATCACAAACCGTAATGATAAATAACAACGCAGCAGAACATCCATTCACGTCAATGTGCCGAACGATATAGTCATCACTCGTACCCAATGACTGTGCAGTGTAGTTCAGCATTGCCTCTAAATCGCCCGTGAAATCGGGCGCTGTGGATGGGGTTGGAACATGAGGATATAAGCGATTTTGATGTCTGTGAAGTTGTCCTGCTACTGGATTTGATTTGGAGAACAGCCGGTTCCATATTGTCATAAAATACCTCCTTTCATCGCTGGATAAAGGTACTTTGTGCATTCTGGATAAAGGTACTTTGTGCATTATTGAAGATACTTATACGAGGGGGGTTACTGAGGATTGCTGTCACTACTCAGGCTATTTGATAGGGAACTTCACTTGTACAGATAAGCCAGGTGTGGTATATTACTACTTGTCTCTTGCGCCTATAGCTCAGAGGATAGAGCACCGGTCTCCGGAACCGGTTGCGGGGGTTCGAGTCCCTCTAGGCGCACCAATGTTTCTGTAAATTTTTGTGGAACGGCTCACAATGAGTGAGCGTCTTTTTTTTTAGCATGCTTCATTTCTCTACATTCCCTAGGGCGAACCAGGGTCGGACCCATTGACGAGTGACTGTTCTCCAGGGTAAGCTAGATATAGTTGAGCTGAGCAAGATTGAGCCGAGTTGAGTGGAGCTTGAGGGACCGGATGGTCATTTCTCATACGCCCATTTTGCCACAGCGACGTCTGTGGCTTTTTGTGTGCTCTCCTGTGGTCCAGCTCGTCGAGCTGAAGGGGTCGATTGGTGTGCTACTGGTGGTTGATAATTACGATTCGTTCACTTTTAATCTCGTACAGTACTGTGGCGAACTGGGAGCCGAGATTCAGGTTCGGCGGAATGACGTTTCCTTAGCGGTGCTGATGGATTTACATCCGCAGGGTCTGTTAGTGTCCCCTGGACCATGTAGCCCTACTGAAGCAGGTATTTCAGTCAGTGCTATCCAGCACTTTGCAGGAAGAATCCCGGTACTTGGGGTTTGCTTAGGGCATCAAGCATTGGGGGAGGCTTTTGGTGGGAAAGTTGTGCGGGCTCCAATATTGAAACACGGAAAGACCTCCTTAATACATCACCACGGGGATCCTTTGTTTCAGGAGGTATCCAACCCTTTTCAAGCCACGCGCTATCACTCCCTGGTGGTGGATTGGACCACCCTTCCCGATGAGTTCACCGTTATTGCTGATTGCGATGACTTGGTGATGGGATTGCGCCATCGACCGACGGGGGCCTTGGGAGTCCAGTTTCATCCTGAATCCATTCTTACACCGGAAGGCAAGCGAATTATAGGCAATTTTTTGACTTTGGTTGGATGAAACGGGGATTGGGTGAAATCAGCGTGGTGAATGAGGAGGCTGTCAATTCATGAAAAAAACGACGTGGACGATTCAAAATGGGGTAGATCCGTTTGCCTTGTTTTTGCGTCTTGTGGAGGAGTTTGGTGAAGGTCAGGTGTTTTTGCTGGATGCCGCAGAAGATCATAGCGAGTCACACTATTGCATGAGTCTTCTGGCTGTGCTTCCCGTAGTGGAGGTGCAAGTGAAAGACCACTGGGTGTCCCTGTTTGCACCTTCAGGGATGCTTGAAAAACTTGGAGTTGCTGTTTTGAAAAACTCTGAAGAAAACTGCGCAGCAGGGAATGCTCCGGAGCCGTCGTCCAGTGTTGTGGGTCCCGTCCAGGGGCAACGGTTTGAGAATAATCCTATGGATTTCTTGGAAGGTTTGCGAACTCGCGTGCGGGAGTTATTCACAGACCCAGTGTGGGCCCCCTTTTCTGCTGGTTGGTTGGGGTACGTGGGGTACGATAGCGTTCACTATTTGGAGCGACTCCCAAAAACGACACAAGACGATCGGCAACTTCCAGACATTCGATTGCAGTGGCATGCGGCCGTGTTGCAATTGGTGGAAGGGAAGCTGAGTCTGTTTGACAGCAGTGAAGAATTGGGGTCTTTACTTGACCCAGATGTGTGGATTGCGGTAAAAAACCAAGTGAATAAAGTCGCAGATACAGTCAAGCGGTTCATTCAGCGTCCGATGACAGCGACAGCATTGCTGGCCCGTTATGAAGAGCAAATCCCTGCGGTTACGGGAGACGTGCGGCAGTGCATGGAGTCCTCAGATACACAGGATTTACTCACTGATGAGGTTACGCAACAGGAGTATGAATTGGCTGTAAACAAAGCTGTATCTTACATTCATGCGGGAGACATTTTTCAAGTTGTGCTGTCAAAGCGGATTCGCGTCCGCAAAGTGTGTAACGCGTATGAGGCTTACGAACGTTTGCGTAGGCGTAACCCGTCGCCATACATGTTTGTGGCGGACTATCCGGACATGCGCCTGTTTGGAGCTAGTCCTGAAGTTCAATTTCGTAGTGTGAACGGAATCGCGGAAATGCGTCCGATTGCTGGCACCTCTAAGGGGAGGGGCAGGACGCTCGCTGAAGACGAGCTTTTACGGGCAGCCTTGTTACATGATGAGAAAGAACGGGCTGAACACGTCATGCTTGTGGACCTGTGTCGCAACGACCTGGGGCGTGTGTGTAAAATTGGCAGCGTCCAGGTACAATCTTTGATGCAGGTGGAACCTTACTCTCACTTGTTCCATTTGGTTTCTGAAGTATCGGGACAGTTGAGACCGGAAGTGAGCGTTTTTGATGCACTACTGGCCACTTTTCCCGCAGGGACACTGTCAGGTGCACCGAAAATTCGGGCTATGGAAATTATTGATGAGTTAGAAACCTTACGCCGTGGACCTTACGGAGGGTTGATTGGTATGGTGGATTTTGCGGCCAATGCGAACACAGCCATTGTCATTCGTACGGTTTTAGAGTGGAAACATGAGTATTATGTGCAGGTGGGAGCGGGAATTGTTGCGGACAGTCAGCCCGTTCAAGAATGGCAAGAGTGCAATCACAAGGCGGGTGCAGTGCTGGAAGTATTGCAGGCCCTCTCGACAGTGGTTCAGGGTTAAGAGCAGGGGGAATAGAGTTTAAGCGGTTGTTGCACCGTGCTCTAACATCAAGGTAGGTTTGTCGTGTCACATAACAATTGCCTTTTTTGTGCATCCACTTACTGAATGCAGTAGACGGACAAAGAGGTGTTACCATGCCGCTCATCCTGCGGAAGGTCCACATGTTGAACCCAGGGATGGGTGGATTGAAACTGAAGATCTTCTAAATACAAGGTGGCCTCTGTTGGAGATTCTCGCAACCAAGCCAATTTTTGAATACCGCTCAACCACATAGGCCACTCGTCGCTGCACCCGGGCGGAGGTGTGGTTAATACATGGGTGCTTTTTTCGGATTCTATGGAAAGTTCGTAGAGACTCGCATGACGCATAGGCCGATGGGCTGGAGTGTGTTGGACAGATGCGGATGTCGCATATGGAGAACTTTGGAGTGTCACGTCAGTTTGCCGTGCAATGGCCAAAGAGTGAACGTGTAACCAGGTCAATCCCCCATCGCTTCCACCGGATTGCGTAGATTGTGGACGAAAGTATGGGGACTGCGCCCATGTTAGGGATTTGTTATGGTTGAGATTGGTTCCCCCGCCTGCGGTCCAGGCTAGGGCCTGGCTGTTTGGGGACCAAGTCATCCATCCTGCCTGGGGTAATATCTCAGACAGTGATTGGATTGCCTTCATTTTGGAATCTACAACACAAATCAAGCCTGTCTGAGTGGCCCACTGGGGACCGGGAGCCAGTGACAAAGCCAACCATCGGCCGTCGTTGGACCACTGTCCTTCAACCAGTTCTTGCGGCCACAATCGCAAAGGGCCCACCTGTAAGGGGGTGGGGAGGCTAATCCAGGGCTTTTTTGGCAAGGACTTGAAGTTGTTTTCTAAGGATAATATTTTCAGTTGCATTTTGGGCTGTCCCTCCGGGCCGCGTTTTGTAGACCAAGTAGCGACTGTCAAGGTTTTACCGTCTTGATTCCATACGAAGCCATGCACACCAGCCAGAGGTGGACTTAGTGTCAGGGCTTGCTTATCTGTGACTTGATAGAGGCGCAGATTTTCGTTTGCACCCACCGCAATGCATGTTCCTTTTGGAGACCATGCATATTGGAGGGGGGTGTAGGTGTTGGCAAATTGGACAACAGGTAGGTCTCGGTCTGCCGAGACATCATAAACTCGTAACTCGGTTTGTACTTGTCCTTGTGGGTCTTCTCCTGTTGTCACATAAGCAATCCACCGTCCGTCTGCAGACCACTTGGGGCTTTTGACGGGGTGACTAAAAGTGAGCTGCCGTTCGTTACTGAAACTGGGGTCAACGCTCCAATGCACCCAAAGGTTTCTGTCGCGTATAAAGGCAATTTTCGTTATGGCGAATGAGGAATTGTTTTCAACTGTTGGAACTCGATGGAGGCTAGATGTGTTGTCTCTCAAATCCACAGCAGCCAATGCGTGTCCGGCTAGAAAACTCATACTCCAAACAAAGGATACCAGGATGAAACTGGTGCTACGAAGGATGACTGTTTTCTGATTTGTCGACATCATTTCCCACACTCCTCTTGTTTCCCCCGAAAGCCTGGTGAATTTTAAATTGCCTCAATTTAAGTACGGTCATACACTGCAGAGGTTTCCCTGTATGTATATGCATGTATAGATCTTCATCCGAAATTACATAATAGCCAGGTATTAGAGATGTCTTTAGTTTGATTCATTAGTTTAATTTAATGGAGGGAACAAAATTGATGAACAGCACGCAGGGTATGAACCAGGGAAACATGATGATGGTGGGGGCACACGAATTCATCGGCATGAATGAAGCGATGGCTGCCAAATCCGCAAAGATTGAGCTACTGTCCGCATTTTCTCAGCAGGCCACAGACCCCAATTTGAGGGCTATGTTTGAACAGCAGGCCCAACAGGTTTGGCAGAACTATCAGGAAGGCCTGCAACTGATGCAGTCCACCCTTTCTCAGTCAGGAGTGTCTGTTCCTACAGGAAACAATTGGAATGTGCAAGGACAGGGTGTTAATTCAGTGATTAACAACTTTGGTGGAATAAACACGGGCAATATGCAACCAAAAATCGGTTTGCGGCAACCAAGCTATCCCACGCCGAATGTTCATGCACAGAACTTGTCAGACCGAACAATGTCTGCAGTTATTTTAAACCTTCATAAGTTTCATGCGGTGGCTTGGTTGCAGTACGCCTTGGAGTGCACCCGTACTGATTTGCGAAGTTATCTGATGGAAGGTACGTTGATGTGTGACCGTATGGCGTATAACCTCTTTATGCATATGAATCAGAAGGGGGATTATCAGGTACCAAAATTAGACGACCATGTTATGAATACAATGGTCCAGGCTTACAGTGCTGGCCAAGTCCCACAGGTTCCCATGATGTAATTTAGGCCAATCATATACCCCGCTTCCTATGCCGGATGCTGATTCCGGGGTGTGAAGCGGGGTATTTGTGTCTTCTGGGCCAAATTTAGACCTCCGCCTACCACTTTTCCCACGGTTTTCGATATTCTACATGCAATCCCCGGGGTGTAACCCTGTTGGGTGTAGTACTGCAAATATGAGTGGAGTCTGTCTCTGACTAAGACTTTATTTCTTTGGCAGACATAGACTAGAACTTTCTCCAACACTCTCCACATATTCTTTGAGAAAGAATGTTTCTGAGGGTTTTCTGCATACCAAATAATTCTCCTCTTATGGGGACCCGTTGTAAAAAGTCTTAGGAGGGAGGTAGGAACGGTGACGATTGCCGTGAATCAGCTGTGGTTATATGCGGCTACATCGAATGACTACGCTATGGCCCTAGGTGCGGCGGGGGCCATGGGGGTGCCTTTGAATCAGGTTACAGGGAACTTTAGCAAAGCGTGGACAGTGGTCAGCACTGGCCAGGCGTGTGTGATTGCGGTGGGGGGGGCGGCACTGAACGCCCTGTATTACAATCCCTGTGGGTGGGAGAATCCATCCCATCAAGTTGGCGGACATACACCATTTTCTATGTTGTCTCGTCCAGTGATGTCTTTACCTGGTCAAAATTTATTTGTGAATGCCGCTGGCGTGTCTGCGATAGACACATTACGTCTGGCGGTAGCTTTCACTTATGCTGCTATTAATGGACAATTGTCAACATACCTTTTGCAATATCCTGCACCTATTGCTCCCACAGAGCGATGTGTGGGCAATTTATCGGTGACCTGCCCATGCATGTCAGGGCAGCCTGCAATCCTATCTCCTACGGGTCCCAAACAGGTAGCTGCACAATCCACACCCTATTGGGGAGTGGATTGTGCAGCTGCAGTGACGGCAACATTTTTTGATTGTATTGTGCGGCACTATGGTGTGCCACAGGTTTGGGGCAGGTATATCAATCAGGTTCCCGGGGTCTGCGACGGGTTGACTGTCGCGGAGGGAAATTTATTGCACAGTCACGGCGTGAAGGTTTTGCCCATTTATAATGGATTTGCATCGGCTGTGGGGACACAAAGTGGCCAGCAGGCAGCTTTTGCCGCAATACAACGGGCGAGAGACCTTGGCATTCCCACAAAAACGCCCATTTTTGCAGATATCGAAGTGAATTATGCCGTGGATGGAGAATGGATTTTGGCTTGGGTAAAAGCAATCATGGGTGCGGACTACCATGCAGGAATATATGCCAACCCCATCACGGGGCCTTTCTCAAGTGCGTACTGCCAGGCGCTCGCCCAATTCACCGAACTAGCAAGTCAATTGCTGATTTGGAGCAATGAGAGGGAGCCTGGAATTTCGTCCAGGTCCACGGTTCCAGCGTGGAATCCAGCCAAACCATCCTGTGCTTCGACGGTGGTTGCCTGGCAGTATGGAGAAAATGGAAGTCTCTGTCCACAGGGGATTGACACCGACTTGTTTTTGCCAAGTCTTTATCAACAACTTTGGTAAAAATAATTGTTCAAAACCCGCATGGTTTGTAGTCAACCCTAAACAGGGTAATTCAGAAAATCACCAAATTACCCTAAACGGGGAGAATATTTAGAAACCGTTCAACCCTGGTTAGGCCATGGCTATGGACGATTGTACACAAGAACGCTGTGCATCACCATGAGACAGGCGTCCATAATAATAGTTTTGTCATGACGTTTTGCCAGTTCAGCGGCTTCTTCATTGTACACGCCTTCCTGGGCCCAAATGATGGGCGCTGAGATTTGCACAGCTTGTTTCACTACGTCGAGTAGTGCATCACTTTGTCGAAATACATCTACAATGTCTACAGGATAAGGAATATCGAGCAATGTGGGGTAAGATTTTTCGCCCAAAACTTCTGGAACCTTGGGATTCACCGGAATGACACGGTATCCACGACGTTGCATCTCGGCCGCAACCGAGTGGCTGCTGCGTTCTGGGTCTGGTGACAGGCCTACCACCGCAATGGTGTGGGCTGATCTCAATATTTTTGCCATTTCCTCTTGTGTGGGGTTTTGAAACATCCGCTACACCTGCTTTCTTAAGCAGTTCTGCGGAACTTTGTTTAGCCCCGCGAGAACGGTTTCTTTTATAGCATAATCTATTCGGACGGATGTGCAAAGTGACTGTTGAAAGATTGAAAGCCCCCTGCCCACAAGAACGGACGGGGAGGCTTTCGAATCAAAGTGACAACAGTGTTTTATTAGAAAGCATTCTTATTCATAGAACCTCAGGAACTGCTGGGACTCTCGTAGTAGGAACTGCCCATTGTGCCTGGCATATTCATGGACCCTGGCATACCCATAGTGCCTGGCATTGTCGTCGTCCCGGGAACGGTGCCCATCATGCCTGTGCCACCCATGGCGACATTCATCATGGGGTAGTGCAGGGTGTGTGGGTGGTAAGGGTGTGTCTTATACTTGACCGCAGTGACCATGGGTACCTCTGCACCCATAGGGTAACCGGGAACAAGCAGGAAAAACAGTACAAAAATAATCAGAAATACTACTGCCCAGCGCGTGTAGCCTCCGAAAGCTCCTGTCATGGTTCATCCCTCCTCCTGAGATACCCCATTCAATGCCAGGACAAATGTCCGCAGGCACTGACATTCGCGGAGAAATAATGATTTGTAACAGGTGTATTGACTGGGATGACAAATCCAGCGAAGTCCAGTATACTTTGGATGGTTAAACCGAATTAAAATGCAAAAACGGGGATGTTTATTCATGAAGGAAACCAAAGTTGCTGTGGGTGTGGTGGGTGCAACAGGGTACAGTGGTATGGAATTGGTGCGCTTGTTGTCTTCACACCCGCGAGTGAATTTAACCTACGTGGCGGGACATGGGGAATCTGTGGTTTCTCTAGCAGAGAAATTGCCACAATTCGTCTCACTGCCATCTCTGAATTTGGAGCCTTTTGATGTTGAAGTGGCAGCTAAGCGATGTGAGGTTGTTTTCGTTGCCCTTCCATCCGGCACTGCTGGAGCAGTCGCGGTTGCCCTGTGGAATAAAGGGTGTGTGGTGATTGATCTGTCAGGAGACCTCCGTCTGCCCCAAGACCAGTATGTGCAGTGGTATCACCTTCCGGCGGTCGCTGCAGAGGCACAAAAACAAGCGGTGTATGGTTTGACGGAGTGGCACCGCCGGGAAGTATCATCGGCGAACTTGATTGCTAATCCTGGTTGCTATGCAACGGCTGCAATTTTAGCATTGCGCCCACTGTTAGATCTCGATTTGCCACTGCGACGGGGGGCCGTGGTGGTGGACGCGAAATCAGGAGTCTCTGGTGCGGGGCGTAAGCCTGTACAGGCTTTTCAATTAGCGGAATTAAGTGACAACTTTTACGCTTATAAAGTAGGCCAACATCAGCACACCCCAGAAATCGAGGCGGAATTGTCTGGGCTCAGTCCCCTGTTACTAAATACACAATTGTTGCCCATTGCTCGAGGTATTTTTGTGTGTGCCTATGTTCCTTTTGAACAAGGGGTAGACGAAGCCGTTTTCCATTCCCTTTATGCGAGGGCTTATGAAGGAGAAAAATTTATAACAGTCTTGCCACCGGGTCAGGTCCCACAATTGAAGCATGTGCTAGGCAGCAATGCATGCCACGTGGGGCTGAACTTCGATTCACGTAGTCGTGTATTACAGGTATTCAGTGTTCTCGACAATTTGCAAAAGGGTGCTGCTGGGCAAGCCGTGCAAAACATGAATGTGCGCATGGGCTGGCTGGAGGATACAGGATTGTCTGTTCTGTCAATGTTTCCTTAAAGAGAGGAGCCTGTTCATGTCGCAACTGGTGGTGTTGAAAATTGGCGGCAGCCTAGGCAATCAAACCTTAGACGTGTTGGCAGAGGCTGTGCGGGCAATTCTTGCCCGGAAGGAATTGCCCGTGGTGGTGCATGGCGGGGGGCCTCGAATTTCTCGGGCCCTGCGGGAGAAAAATCTGGAACTACCCTTTGTCCAAGGACAACGATTGACGACTGCCGCTGCCGTCCCAGTAATTCAGCAGGTTTTGGAACAGGAAATTAACGGTGAAATTGTTTTTGGGTTAAGGAATCGAGGTGTGAGTGCACAAGGACTTTTCGGATCTGCGGGTCTTTTGCAAGCACAACCTTTGCTTGGGATGGAACGTACCGCAGGCGTAGGCCGGGTGGACTTGTCTGTGCTCAGACCTCTTTTAAATTCACCACAAGCAGTGGTGATTGCACCATTAGCCACAAATGCTGTGGGGGATGTGTATAACGTAAACGCCGATACGGCGGCGGCCGCCATTGCGGCTGCCCTGCCAGCATCTAAATTGGTCTTGCTCACAGATGTGCCCGGCATTTACGTGGATTACCCCAACGGCGACATGCTTACAGATACTGATTCGGACCAGTTGTGGGACTTGTTGCAGCAGGGTCGATTTGCGCAAGGTATGTATCCAAAAGTGCAGGCCGTGCTAGCATCTTTAGAAGCTGGGGTAAAAGAATGTTTCGTGGTTCACGGTGGCGACCTTGCGGCACTAACATGGGCCCTGGCAGATAATTTTCAGGGGGGACCTGCACGGGGAACCCGCATTTGTCAGCAGCAGCAGACAGCGATATTTGAAAAAATGGAGGCGGAACAGTCGCATGCATGAAACAAAATCGGATGTATATAACGGCCTGCCGGCGGACATGTTGCAAAGCAGTCGTTCTGTGATGGGCAACTATGGAACGCGTGGACTTTGTATGCAGCGGGGCGAAGGGGTGTATCTGTACGATGTGCAGGGTCGTCGTTACTTGGATTTTACGGCGGGAATTGCGGTGTGCGTCTTGGGTCACGCACATCCACAGATCACTGCAACCCTAGTGGAACAGGCGGGGACCCTGATTCACTGCTCAAATTTGTATGAAAATACGCAACAAAACCGTTTGGCCACTCGTTTGGCAGAGTTGTCCGGATTGGACAAGGCCTTCTTTTGTAATTCAGGGACAGAAGCCAATGAGGCGGCCATCAAATTAGCCCGGCGGTATGCCTATCTCAAGGGTCAACAAAACAGAACCAAGATAGTTTCGTTGCCCCGGGCATTTCATGGGCGCACGCTTGGCTCTTTGTCTATTACGCCAAAAGCTGCCTATCAGGAGGGCTATCAACCACTGTTACCCGGATGTGATTGGGCCTCTACTCTTACTGAAACTTTAGAACATATTGATAAGGATACGGCGGCTTGTTTTGTAGAAGTGGTGCAAGGTGAAGGTGGCGTACATTCGCTGGAGGTTGATTTTCTGCGGGCAATCGAAAATCGCTGTCACGAAGCGGGTGCACTGTTGGTGGTGGATGAGGTACAAACTGGCGTGGGTCGAACAGGCAGCTTTTTTGCATTCGAGCGTGTGGGATTACACCCAGATGTGGTCACAATGGCCAAGGGGTTGGCTAACGGAGTACCGGTGGGGGCTGTACTGGCGCGCCAGGAGGTGGCTGATGCATTTACTCCAGGTAGCCATGGTTCCACTTTTGGCGGCAACCCCCTGGCCATGGCGGTGGCCAACACAGTCGTTGATATTGTGGCACAGCCCACTTTTCTTGAGCATGTTCGAGAGGTGGGAGATTATCTGTCCACAAAACTGCAATCTCTCGGCGATGAGGTAAGTGGCATCGGATTAATGCAAGGAATGACAGTCCCCGATGCCAAGTCTTTTGTCGCAAAAGCGGCAGAACATGGGGTGTTGCTCACGGCGGTGGGGAATACGCGGGTTCGTTTTGTGCCCCCTCTGATTGTACAGTCTCAACACGTGGATGAACTGGCACAAATTTTGGCCCAGTAATTACACCTATTAGTTAAAGTGCTTGTCCGGAAGTAATACACGGTTCTCAGATTAGCAAGTCTTCATCCTCTTTAGGCCACATTTGTGTCTGTTCAATGAGATATTCCTGGAATTTTCGCGGGAAAGCTGGCAAACGCCGGTCACCGCGCCAAATGAGGCCGATGTCTCGAGCCAATGCTGGGGAGGTGTCGGCCAGTTGCAAACGGTCCAGCTGTGTCTCTAACGCCACTGTGCGGGCGGACACCAAAGAAATTCCAAAACCCGCCTGTACAAATCCGACAATAGCCAATACACTTTTGAGTTCAAACATCACTCGCGGTTGAAAACCGCTGTCTAAGGCGGCTCGGAACAAAGCGTCCCGTAGACCGTAGTCAGGTTCCATGGTAATGAATGTCTGTTCTTGAAGTTGTGATAGAGTCACCGGGTTGGGCAGCGGGGGAGCATCAACAGGTGCAATAATTACCAGACGCTCCCGCCATAGCCGGGCCACTGACAAGGAAGGTTCACTGATGGGCAAATCCAACACTGCCAGATGTAAGTCCCCAGTTTGTACGCGCCGAATGAGTTCTCGCGTGCTCGCCTGTACGACGCCAATATCTGCACGGAGTTCATCTTTTCCTGGTTTTAGTTGTTCAGATTGGAGAAAGGTGCGCAAAATGGCAGGCACATAGTCATGTGCGAGCGTGGGTAAAACGCCTATCCGGAGCTGTAGAGAACGGTTGCGGACGGTGTGCAGTGCTTCTTCGGCGTCCTGTACCTCATGGATAACTTTGAGGGCGTGGTGCCGCAAAAGTTTTCCAGCCTCTGTTAAAGTAACCCCACCAGGAGTACGGTGAAATAGCGTTTGCCCGGTTTCTATTTCCAGGGATTTTATGACTTGACTGACGGCTGGCTGACTGATGCGCAAAAATTGCGCCGCGCGTGTCACGTTGCCGTGGTCTGCCACTGCCAGAAAATACTCTAAAGCGCGAATTTCCATGTCTTTTCCCTCCCCGTCCATTATAACAAATACTTATGATCAATAATAAAGTTCTCGTCTTTGACGCCCTCGGTGTACGGGAATATCATCGTGGTTGTGGAGGCGATTGAAATGGATCTTATATTGATAAAATTTATTATAGGTGGCCTCGTTATTACGGGTGTGACGGTATTGGCGAATCGTTTGGGGGGCAGAGTCGGAGGTATTCTTTCTGGGTTTCCAGCTATTTTTATGACCGCTTTAGTGATGCAGGCTTGGGGCAGTGTGGGGGCCGCGCCGGATGCTCGTCTCACCGCCATGGTGACAGCGAGTTTGGGTGCTGTTGGAGCAAACTTGGTGATGGTCTGGGTGGCACCGAAGGCGATTGTTCGACTGCGCTTTGATCGGGCTCTGTTTGCCATGGTAGGAATTTGGTTGGCCGTGTCCGGGTTCACTGCGGTGGTTTTGCAGATCTAAAATGAGGAGTGGATGGCGTTGAACCTTAAACAATGGATCCCCAAACAATGGATTCCCTATATTTTACGATTTGTGATTGGCGGCAGCGCAGTGGCTGCAGTCAGTTTGGTGGCGGGACTATCTCCACAGGCATCTGGAGTACTGGCCGCGTTTCCAGCGGTGTTTCTGACGGCCATTGTGTGGGTTCGGCTATCGGCGGGGCGTCCTGGGGCCGTACACTTTGCTAAAGGTGGGATTCAAGGGGTTCTAGGGACGTTATTGACAGCCGTGACGACGCTCGCCGTACTTTGGGCACGTGGACCGTGGTATTTTGCAGTGGGAGCGGGTTTACTGGCCTATGGACTTTACATTATGACAATTGTCGCGGTAAAGGGACGGTCCTGAGTCCTTTATCGAGACAATTGTCACACTTAATCTGCAATTTTTTGCTGCACTGCAACCCCGGAACGTGTATAATATACCAGAGCAGTTTCATCACATTGATAGAATTTTTTGCAATATACGCAATCTTTCCAAACCTTGTGGGGTAACGAATCTCTTCTAACCAGAATAAAACCCAGTTTTTGAAAAAATTTTGTTTGATAAGTCAAAGACAAAACCTGATCAATGCCCATGCGTTGAGCTTCTTGGATGGTTGCCACAACCAACTGATGGCCAATGCCTAGGCCCTGCTGGTCTGTGGACACCGCCAGTGAACGCACTTCAGATAAGTCTTTCCAAAGGACATGCAGTCCTGCTGTTCCCACCACTTTATTGTCTATGACCGCAACAGTGAAGTCCTGTAGGTGCTCATACAAAGAACGGTGGTTGCGAGGTAACATGAGACCCTGTTCTGCAAATCCCTGAATGAGGTCGTGTATTGGATCCACATCTGTAATCAATGCTTTTCGAATTAACATGGGAATTCCTCCCTGAGGGAATCGATCGTACGTGATTATTTATAACACCCTTTGTATTTATATTCAATATGTCGTATATTTTATCTGTGGGTAAATGTTTAAGTGTGAAATTCATACACCACCTGAACTGCTATCATCTTTACGGACCAAGAAGGTGTGTGTATGTTCATTTATATTTCTTGATAGTTCAATGTTTTCTTTGTGCTTTTGGAGATTGTGAATGTGCTGGGAAGTCTCCACTGTCGCGGTCGTCGAAAGGCACACCTAGAAAGGAAGTGACGTAGTTGGAAGGGAACACACAGATGCTAGAATTGGAGAAAGAACATGATGCCTGCGGTATATTTGCCAGTGTTGACAAGTCGGGAGTCCCCACCCGCAAACCTTTGACCATGGGGTTGGAAGCGTTGCAGGCGTTAAAACACAGAGCAGGCTACGTCGCCGGTGAGGGGGACGGCTGCGGACTGTTGTTGGATATTCCCCGGAAACTGTGGCAAAACGTGTGTGCTGCAGCAGGGCTTGACCCGGAATTAGCGTTACATCCGCATTTTTTTGTAGGCCACTTTTTGTGGCCAGGTAGTGAAAGTGAAGGAAAACTGGATAGAGTGCAAACGATTTTGACAGAACAGGGATGCAAGGTGCTCCTGGTTCGTCGAGATGTGGTTGACAAAGCGGCTCTCGGCCCATTAGCCAGCCGAGAATTACCAGAGTTTGTACAGGTAATAGGCTTAACTGAAGATCTTGGAGAGTCGGCTTTATTTCGAGCGTCCAGCGTGTTGGAGCGGCAATACGGCGTACACGTGATGTCTTTAAGCCACACCACTGTGGTTTACAAAGTGGTGGGGGACGGACACACATTGCAAGGATACTATAATGATTTACGCCATCCGGATTTTGCCACAACTTTCGGATTGGCCCATACTCGCTATTCAACCAATACCTCTACAACATTTTCCCGCGTGCAACCTTTTTCTGCTTTGGGTCATAACGGGGAAATTAATACCATCACAAGGTTTCTGGCTGAGGCGGGTATGATTGGAGCGAAGATTGACCCCCAATTTAGTGACTCACAAATGGTCAATGAGATGGTGGAATTCTTGGTGGCAGAGTGGCAATGGTCATTGTTTGAAACGGCGGAGTTGCTGTTTCCACCCATCATTCACGAGATTAAGCATATGTCTGCTGAGTTGGCCGATATGTATATGTTTTTCCGTGCTCTTTGGGGTCCTTTTGCCCAAGGTCCAGCGGCGGTAATGATGCGCGCTGGCGATGAGGCGGTGTTTTCGGTAGATGCTTTGGGCCTACGTCCATTGTGGATGTTGGAAACGCGGGATGCCTATTGCTTCAGTTCGGAGCAAGGGATTGTCCCTGCAGCACAGTGGATAGCGGAGCCAAAGCCGCTCGCGCCAGGAGAAAAGGTGGGCGTCAAGTTGTGTGCTCCCAAGGCTCGCGTCTATTTTTATCCAGAATTGCAACGCCAGGTACTGCAAAGAGCAGGGACTCGATACCCATTTCGAGGCGAGGGCCGAACCATTCACTTTGCGGGACCTTACCAGACTGGGGATGTGCGTCATCCATACAGGGACAATAAGTCCGCGCTGATTCGAGCGGTTGCTTTCGGATGGCGGGATGACGACATGCGTTTGTTAGAGCACGAACTACAAACGGGAACTGAACCCATTCACTCTCTTGGATATGACGGGCCAATTGCTGCGCTAGACCCGGGGTTGCGCTTAGTGTCAGATTTTTTACAAGAAACTGTGGCAGTAGTGACCAATCCAGCAATTGATCGCGAACGTGAAATTGAACATTTTAGTACCCGCGTTTTGTTGGGGAAGCGACCTTCTTTTTCAGGTAGCTACCATGACGCCGCGAGAATTGAGGTGCAAGCTCCCCTGCTATTGGAGCAGTTGCCAGACCGATTTGGCATTGAAACTGGGGATGTACAGGCATTGGCCCATCGGCATGGCACGCTTTGCTATGAGGATGCCTTGGCTGCATTGCACACACACCCTTATGGCACTGTGGAAATTCTCTTACACCGCGAGGTGGGAGAAACCTTGCCTAAAGTATTGGAACGGCTACGCCAAGCAGCGGTGGAGGTGGTTCAAGCAGGGGCACACGTGATTGTATTGGACGACCGCCTGACTTTTGTGCGGGGTTTGCATCTGGACCCGTTTCTTGCAGTGGCAACGGTGCATCAGGCGTTGTTGCGTGCTCCAACAAAAGCGAATAGTGCGGAGTTCTTACGTCGACGGACCAGTATTGTTTTGCGCAGTGGTAGCTTGCGCAATCTTCACGATGTGATGGTGGCCGTGGGTCTTGGAGCAGATGCTGTGAACCCTTATTTGATGTGGGAGATTGCCGTAGAACGGGGTCAAATTCCGGGGTTGGAAAATCTGTATACCGCACTGTGCAAAGGTGTGGAGAAGGTTATGTCTACAATTGGTATCTATGAAGTTCGCGGATACGAACGGCTTTTTTCTGGCATTGGCTTGTCTGCAGAGATGGCTGATCTTCTGACAGTGTCCAACTTTTTTGGTACCCAAACGGCGGGTTACAGCTTAGCGGACATGGAACGTGAGGCGGAAACACGGCAGCAACTTTACGCGTCGGCCGATGATAAAGAAGTGTCGAAACAACGGGTATTTCAACTTTATTCACGGATTTGGAAGGCTGCTGGAGGGGTGGCTCTTGGGGTTGACAGCTTTGCAGCTTACGAAAGTCGTTTGGCGGCCTTTGAAAAAGACCATCCAGTCAACCTCAAACACCTGTTGGGAATTCGCGGTTTAACAGACGCAGTGACAGACGCAGTGGATGCTGTGGATACATCCATTGATGGCCACGCCTATCCCCTGGTCATCAGTTCCATGTCCTTCGGATCGCAAAGTGAAACGGCCTTTCGGGCTTACGCTGAAGCTGCGTACCGCTTGAACATTGTTGCGCTTAATGGCGAGGGGGGCGAAATTAAAGATTTGTTAGCCCGGTATCCACGCAACCGGGGTCGGCAGATTGCTTCTGGTCGGTTTGGGGTCAATGCTGAGCTATGCAATGGGGCCTATGTGCTGGAAATTAAGATTGGTCAGGGGGCCAAGCCGGGAGAAGGGGGACATCTCCCAGGGTCTAAAGTGACCGTACAGGTGGCCAATGCCCGTAATGCAAGTCCTGGGATTGACTTGATTTCTCCATCTAATAATCATGATATCTACTCAATTGAAGACTTGGCCCAGGTAATTCACGAATTGAGAGCAGTAAATCCAGAAGCAAAAATTTCTGTAAAGGTCCCTGTTGTACCCAATATTGGAACCATTGCGGTGGGGATTGTCAAGGCGGGTGCGGACATTGTGACTTTGAGCGGTTTTGATGGGGGGACTGGGGCCGCTCGGGCCCATGCTCTGCGGCGGGTAGGTTTGCCCGCTGAGATTGGCATAAAGCGAGTTCATGATGCCCTATGTCGCGCAGGTCTACGGGACAAGGCGGAGATTTGGGCGGATGGAGGAATGAAATCAGCTATTGATGTGATGAAGGCTGTTTTACTTGGAGCGAATCGCGTGGGTTTTGGTACGATGGCCATGGTGGCTGTGGGTTGTACCGCTTGTCGGTCTTGTCATAAAGATACTTGTCACGTGGGAATTGCCACGCAAATGAGCAGTGTTGAGGAAGCCGTAGAAAAAGGTGTGCGTGGTTTTGAACCGCGGGAATTCGAAACTGCTGTAGGACAGTTGGTTCATTTTTTTAGGTCGTTGGGTGAACAACTTGCCACACTCACTCGACTTTTGGGGGCTACGCGGACGCAAGACCTGGTGGGGAGAAGCGATTTGCTGGTTCAAATGTCTGGGCATGACCGAGTGGATCTGACAGGATTGACTCAAATAACGGCAGCCTATACCGGACTGGGCACACGGATTTCTTACCGCACTTGGAAATTGGAAGAGAGTGAGACGGATGTCGTTGCCCAAGCCGTGGGTTCTGAAGCCGTTTCAGTTTCCTATGAGGCGGTGGTTTATACGGCGGGAGTAACACGGGGGCGGGCAGAGGGCCCGTGGGTGCGACCCGTACGACGCGTAGTGGGGACCCGGGAGAGCGGGTCTGTGGTACGTCAGGGGAAACGTAGCCATGGTCGCATTTTGACGGTGCATCCTGCGGTTGCAGGGAACGGATTTGCTGCCTATCACTCTACCAACATGTATTCTGTGGCACAGGGTGGAGCCCAAGACGGCGTCGCCAAGACGGCCTTCGGGGGAAGGATTGTCATTCTCAAGACACGGGGTGCCGATGGTGTTTGGCGGGGGGGTTCAGTGGGTAAGTGTGCTGCGTATGGAGCACAACAAGGTCTTATCATTATTCAGGGGGATGCAGATGCCCGGGCCGGAATTCGTTTATCTGGGGCTGATTTGGTGATTGCTGGCGAGGTCCGACATACACTCCAAGATGAGGAACCCTTCATCGGGGCCCGTTCGAATCTGAAAGGATTCGCGTTTGAATATATGACCAATGGGCGCGCTTTGGTTCTCGGGGACCCCGGCCCGTGGATATGTTCTGGCATGACTGGGGGGGCGGTCTATTTACGTTACAACCCATCTGTCGGACTTACGGAACAGGCGTTGCGTCGTCGAATTGCCAAAGGAGCTAAGGTTACCTTAACGCACTTAGACACACAAGGTGTGGCAGATGTATTGGAGTTACTGCAGAATTATCACAAGGAATTGCGGCGCAGTGGGCAGGATGGTGCGGCCAGGGAGGTACTAGAATTGATGGCCAAACCCGCGGAAAATTTCCGTGTGATTCGGCCCGGCAAAGATTTGACAGATCAAAGTATTGCGACAGAGTAAACTCGTTCAACTAAAGATAAATCCTAAGCAAAGAATGCAGTAAGTATAATTTTATCAAATCTATTTGGACAGGAGATGTAGTCAGTCTCCTGTTCTTATTTGTTGTCCCATTCCCACCAGACGAACGTCTCTGGTGAACTGGTAAGATGTCTGAAGTGAAGGGAACAAGTAAGAATAAATTTTCTCCCCGATGTTGATAAACATACGAATTAGTGTATAATAATCCAGAGAGAGAAGAACGGCGGTGATTGTGAAGCTGATTCTTCGGGGGCCTGAAAGGGAGGCAGAGCAGTGAGCGTACAAAATATGTTCAGTGTGGTTGGCCGTGGTAGCGGAAAGGTTGTATCTTTGGGAGATGGATACCTATCGGTGCGTTTACAAACCGCATTGATGAATGCCCACCAGCTGTTGCGGGGGCGAGATCTGCTCGATTTCTCCGATTATACGACTGAAGAGTTGCAGGCCTTACTGAGGCTCGCTGCAGTTTTAAAAGAAGCGCAAAAAGTAGGGTTTGCCCATACGCTTTTAGCGGGGAAAACTCTTGGCATGATATTTGATAAATCCTCAACTAGAACTAGAATTTCTTTCGAGGTGGGGATGCTGCAACTGGGCGGGCATGCCCTGTTTTTACCGGGAAACGCTTTACAAACGGGTAGGGGTGAACCCATTGCAGATACAGCTCAAGTCATGTCTCGCTATTTGGATGGGGTGATGATTCGCACATTTGGACACGAAATTGTTCAAGAGTTTGCCCGTTATGCCAGTATGCCGGTTATCAATGGTCTGACGGATGAGCATCATCCATGCCAAGTATTGGCGGATGCCTTGACAATTCAAGAGCACAAGGGTCAACTTGAGGGCATCACGGTAGCCTACCTTGGGGATGGAAATAACATGGCACACTCGTGGTTACAGCTGGCACCAAAATTGGGGATGAATATACGTATTGCCACTCCTACTGGCTTTCAGCCCCTGTCTGGTGTTATTGAAGAGGCGAAAGGCTATGCTGTAGCGAATGGCACCCAGGTGTTGGTGACCACAGATCCAATGCGGGCCATCGAGGGTGCAGATGTGGTGTATACGGATGTCTGGGCCAGCATGGGTGAAGAAAGCCACGCAGAGCAGAAAAAACAACATTTTGAACGGTATCAGGTAAATACCAAACTGTGTCAAGAGGCACACCCTGATTATATCTTCATGCACTGTTTGCCAGCACATCGGGGTGAGGAAGTTGCAGCAGAAATTATTGATGGGACACACTCTGTGGTATTCGATGAAGCTGAAAACCGCTTGCATGCGCAAAAGGCTGTTTTGGCTGCGGTCATGGCGGATGCGGGCGCATTTGGGGAGGAACTGTAATAATGACAAAGAAACTAGTACTAGCATATTCTGGAGGATTAGATACTTCAGTGGCCATTGCTTGGTTAAAAGAAAAACACGGTTATGACGTGGTGGCCATGTGTGTAGATGTTGGAGAAGGCCAAGACTTAGATTTCGTACAAAAAAAAGCCATTTCTGTGGGCGCAGTGAAATCGTATCGCGTGGATGCAGTCCAACGATTTGCCTATGAATTTATTCTGCCTGCACTTAAAGCCAACGCTTTGTATGAGGGTAAATATCCATTGGCTTCTGCCTTGTCTCGGCCCCTGATTTCGCAACTTCTGGTGGAAGTCGCACACCAAGAGTCTGCGCTTTCTGTGGCACACGGCTGTACCGGTAAAGGAAATGACCAAGTGAGATTTGATGTATCTGTACGTGCCTTGAATCCACAAATTGAGGTAGTAGCGCCCGTACGTTCTTGGGGGTGGACGCGAGATGAAGAAATTGCTTATGCAAAGGAAAAGAACATTCCGATTCCCATCACGCTGGATAGCCCATACAGTATTGATGCTAATTTGTGGGGACGAGCCATTGAGGCAGGGGTATTAGAGGATCCATGGGTGGAAGCACCAGAGGATGCTTACTTGTGGACGAAGAGTCCCGAGGCGGCCCCTGATGAACCGGAGTATGTGGAGATTGCTTTTGACAATGGGGTGCCAGTGGCTCTTAACGGGCAAGTAATGCAGTTGCACGAGTTGATTGCCAACCTCAATCATAAAGCGGGGGCCCACGGAGTGGGGCGGATTGATCATGTGGAAAATCGCTTGGTGGGTATTAAATCTCGAGAATTGTATGAATCTCCTGCGGGGATGGTGTTGGTGCAAGCCCACAAGGAGTTGGAAGCTTTAACCCTCACCCGTGAAGTGGCCCAGTATAAGGCAGGAATTGAGTTGGAATACAGTAAGTTGATTTATAACGGTTTGTGGTTTTCTCCGCTCAAATCCGCCCTTGATGCTTTTATTGAGGATACTCAGAAAAATGTCACAGGAGAAGTGCGAGTAAAGTTGTACAAAGGAAGTTTCCAGGCAGTGGGCCGCAAATCTCCCAACTCACTGTATCGACATGATTTGGCTACTTATTCTAAGGGAGACAGTTTCCATCACGAAGACGCAGTGGGATTCATCTCTTTGTGGGGACTTCCTACCACTGTATATGCCGATGTGCACACCGGTATTCATGACCATACGTCCCAGCATGTTGCGGGTATGACAGTGTTGGTTCAGGAACCTGTCGTATGAAGCTGTGGGGAGGACGCTTTACCGAAGACACAAACGTGTTGGTAGAAAACTATACTGCTTCCATTGAATTTGATGTTCGACTTGCCGAAATGGATATTCAAGGAAGCTTAGCCCATGCTCGAATGTTGGGTCAGTGTGGGATTATCACAGAACAGGAAAGTGAACAAATTGTTAACGGTCTGTCAGCCTTGCTATCAGACTATCGAGCTGGGAAATTAGAATTCCGCGTCGATGATGAAGACATTCACATGAACGTGGAACGCCTTCTGCATGAACGAATTGGCGCGGTGTCGGGGAAATTGCATACCGGACGTAGCCGCAATGATCAAGTGGCCTTGGATATGCACTTGTATGCACGGGAAGCGGTTGTTCAGGCCATCGCTGGTCTGCGAAAATTGCAAGGGGCATTGGTGCAGCAGGCGGAAAGCAATCTGGATGTCATTATTCCTGGATATACTCACTTGCAGAGGGCACAACCCGTGTTACTAAGCCATCACTTGCTAGCTTATTTTTGGATGCTGGAACGAGATGTTGGGAGATTGCAAGATGCCGGGAAAAGGGCGGACATGATGCCGCTGGGTGCTGGGGCATTGGCAGGGACTAGCTTCCCAATTTCGCGACAGGCGGTTCAAGAAGAACTGGATTTTTCCCAACTCTACGAGAATTCTATGGATGCGGTATCTGATCGAGACTACTTGATTGAAATTTTGGCGGCGGCCAGTATTCTGATGATGCACCTATCCCGCTTTTCCGAGGAACTGGTACTGTGGAGCAGTGAGGAGTTTGGCTGGATAGAGTTGGCGGACGCATATTGTACCGGATCGAGCATGATGCCACAGAAGAAAAACCCGGACGTACCGGAACTTGTCCGCGGCAAAACTGGCCGGGTGTATGGGCACCTTATCGCTTTACTGACGGTGCTCAAGGGATTGCCTTTAGCGTATAACAAGGATTTGCAAGAAGACAAGGAGGGCGTGTTTGATACTTTTGATACGCTTCTACCTGCACTCGAACTGTTTACTGGACTGGTGAATACCCTGCAGGTGCGCGCAAACCGTGTGGCCTCTGCCTTTACACATGATTTTTCAAATGCGACGGATTTAGCAGATTATCTGGCTGTAAAAGGAGTCCCCTTTCGGGAGGCCCATGAGTTGGTTGGGAAACTGGTGTTGCGGGCCATTGCACAGGGCTCCAACCTTGCTGGATTAGAGTTTTCTATTTATCAAGAAGCTTCTGCAGCCTTTGCAAAAGACATTTATGACGTTCTCGGTATTTCTCAAGTGGTGGCTGCACGCGGAGTAAGGGGGGGCACTGCTCCAGAAGCAGTAAAACAGCAACTGAATTTAGCGAAAGATCGTTTACTTATGGTACAGTGAAAATTGTCCGATGGTTGGCCAGAGGACAGTCTGGTGGCTGTGGGTAGCATACTGCTGGACTTTTTGGTAACAAAGGAGTGGAGACGGGTGCGGATTGTCCAGAAGTATGGTGGAACCTCTGTGGGGAGCATTGAGCGAATTGAAGCGGTTGCAGACAGGGTAGCAAAAACCTGCTCTGCGGGCCATCAGTGTGTGGTTGTGGTTTCTGCGATGGGACATGCGACCGATGAATTGGTACAGCTAGCCCGGGGTATTGACCCTGTACCGGAACCGCGTGAAATGGATGCCTTGTTGTCTACGGGCGAACAGGTTTCTGCGGCCTTGTTGGCAATGGCTCTGCATAAGCGAGGCTGGCCGGGTAGGTCTTTTACCGGTTGGCAAGCAGGGATTGTCACGGAACAGGTGCATGGGTCCGCCCGTATTGAAGATGTTAAAACAGAGGCTTTGCGCAAGTCCTTGGATGCTGGAGAAATTCCAGTGGTCACGGGATTTCAAGGTATTTCAGGAGAAACGGTGACCACTTTGGGACGCGGTGGCTCTGATACGACCGCAGTGGCTGTGGCGGCAGCGTTGCATGCAGACTTGTGTGAGATCTACACGGACGTGGACGGGGTGTATACAACGGACCCACGGGTGGTGGCAAATGCCCGCAAGTTAGAACAAATTTCTTATGATGAGATGCTGGAAATGGCCAATCTGGGGGCACAGGTGTTACATCCACGCGCAGTGGAGAATGCGAAGCAGTTTGGGGTCAACTTGGTTGTGCGTTCTAGCTTTTCTAACGAGGAGGGTACCTTGGTGGCGGAGTCCGCCGGTTATGAACAGCATGAAGTCGTCACAGGGATTGCTTTTGAACGGGAGGTGGCTAGAATTGCTGTGCTTGGCATACCTCGTGCACAACATGGACTGGCCACGGTGTTCGGTTACCTGGCACAACGGGGTGTGAACGTGGATGTGATTGTGCAGAGTCTCGTGCAGGCGGAGACAGTCGATGTGTCTTTCACTGTAAAAGAAGACGACACACAGCGCACCCTACGGGTGCTTGAGGAGTTGCGTGGTCAACTGTCCTATCGAGAAATTGTCGCAGAACAAGGACTGGCAAAGGTCTCTATTGTGGGTGCAGGGATGATTAGCAATCCTGGGGTTGCAGCTCGCATGTTTTCCGTGCTTGCGGATGGGGAAATTTCCATCAAAATGGTGTCCACTTCTGAGATAAAGGTGTCGTGCATCGTCGAATCGCAGGAGTTAGATAGGGCTGTACAACAATTACATGGAGCCTTTCTGACAGAAAACCTTGGGGAGAGTTTTACGCAGACAACGTCATCTGTGGCAAAACACGCTTACTGAAGTTTCAACCCCTTGAATCTAAGGGTTCATTCATGTTAATATAGGCAATGCCGCTTGTTGTTCTCCTGCGGAACTTATGGAGAGATGTCCGAGTTGGTCGAAGGAGCACGATTGGAAATCGTGTAGGTGGTTTAAACCCGCCTCGAGGGTTCGAATCCCTCTCTCTCCGCCAAGTGTGGCGGCGTAGCTCAGCTGGTCAGAGCACACGGTTCATACCCGTGCTGTCGGTGGTTCGAATCCACTCGCCGCTACCAAAGAAAAGAAATACCCCGATCTATTGATCGGGGTATTTCTTTTCAGCACACCCTATGTGGGTACATAGCCGGGGTGCCTGTTCACTTATCTTCGTCCTCGTCCTCGTCCTCGTCCTCGTCTTCATCTTCATCTTCGTCGTCTAATTCATCCATATACTTGTTGTAGGCATCCACGACTTTTTGCCACTCTTCGTCGCCTTCAATGTCGGCGAGAACCATGTCTTCTCCTTCCTCGCCTTCAATACGGAAAATGACTCCCTCTTCTAAATCGTCGTCGACCGGTAGTAAAATTGCATAGTCTTGTTTTTCTACCGTGAGTACATCGCCGAGGATAAAGCGGTGTTCGTCGCCATCCTCGTCCTCCAGTACGATGACCTCATCTTCCTCTTCTTGGTCATGGTCGTGGCTATGGTCATGGTTGTGACCGTCATGGTCATGAGAATGCTCTGTCACTGGAAAACTCCTTTCTCAAAGCAGGGCGAAATAACTGGACAAATATAGCATGAGCACACGGAGGTGTCAATTCTGTAACGCAGTGTACAAGCAGTGTACAATAGCATGCAAAGTGATGGCAGGTTACTCATTCAATCCATTATTGATGTCCTTAAACACTGCTTCGGCCAAATGTGTACTGACTTGTTGTAAGAGGTCATTGACTGCCATTTGAGCGTTTTGAAACTGAACCACTGCGGATATATTCCCCAACTGCTCCAAAAGAGATTCGCTTTGTTCCAATAAATGAACATAATGTTTCGGTGGCACACGGCGTACCTGAAAGTCGGTAATTTGTTCCTGTGTTTCTCGCAATTCCTGAATCAGACGGGCGGCCTCTGGATGTGCCTTCATTTCTAATTCCGCAGCCTGAAAGGATACGACCTCTGCGGATTTGGCAATCAAGTCAGCCAATTCCGCAGTTTCTGCCCACAATTCATTAGGGTCCATCCACTTCAGCATCCTTTCATTAATGTGCAAAAAGCGGAACGACACTTACAAAGTGGACATCGTTCCAATCGCTCACTTTTAATGACCCTTGCGGTGGTGTAACTCGTTGTACTGACGATAAGGAACCGTTGGAGCGGTTTCAATTTGTTCGCCAATGACCGCCAATCCAATCGCTACCACTGCCAGGGTGGCTAACCATAGGTAGGAGTGTGACACAAGTCCTACAGCGATCAATGCGAAAGTAAGAGTGAACAGCCCATAGCGCACCTTCAAGGTTTTGTTCATGGTTTCCCTCTCCTTTACTGTGAGCGCATGCATCATGTTCTTGTGGTTATTATAAAGGAAGCAGCGTGGGGAAGGAAAGTAGAAAGTGTGTCCCTTATGGAATAGCCATTTAAAAGTGTTGCGGTTACAGGGGGGTGTCATGTGGGTCAGCGATTGCCTGGGGAGATTCCTTGACCTGCCATTCTCGTATGGATACTCTGTAGGTATCAAAGAGGGGAGGCTAAAAAATGGTTCAGGACAACCCCAAATTTTTTTTTCCAAAGGCCGAACAATATGCCTTTTTATTCGAAAATACTCACTTGGTTTTACTGTCTTTTCCGCGCGATGATACCAAGTTTCTTTTTTTGCTCAACGACCAGGGGGATGGAGGATTGGAACTTGACTATCCGGGGGAAGTCTTTACTACACAAGTACTGGATAGAATATTGAACATATTCAAAATTCAAGTAAATGAGGAAGCAGAGGATTCGGAAACAAGCCAGCAATACATTTTAGGGAGTTACTTCACAGTGGCCGAACAGCCCTACGGCGCCTATTATCAAAAAGACATTCTACAGCCTGAAGTCTTACTATTTCGTTTTGAGGGAGATCCGCCCACACAAAAGCTCATCGCCTTGGAAGGAGAAGAGTTTGAAAAAATTTCTAGTGTGTTTTTAGAACAACATGAAGACTTACTGGAGATTGGGGGTATGACGGGTCGCTGAATCATGCCAAAGCCAAGGAGTTGTGAGGGCTATTGGCCCTCACAACTCCAGACAGATTATAAATTGGCAATAAGAAACTGAGAAAACTCATCTGCCTCAGCCTCACTGTGAATTTGAAAAGCATCCATCAGCAAAGGAATGTCGATCGCATCATTGTCATCCATAATGGCGGTGCGGCCGTTTTGTATGACATAAACTAAGTGTTTTCCGTAAAAATGGTCGGTAGTGGTGATGACCACATCATAACGAGCGTGATTGCCTGCAAATCCCACAAAGCGACTCGTTGTGTGTTCGGTATCATCATACAATAGCAGAGCTTCATCCATGTTTGTATTCCTCCGGTCTTGTAAATCCATTTAAAATAAGCGCCTTCCCTTCATGGATGGCCATGTCTCATACATCAATTTTTTCAGTTCAGCAGAGGCTTGCAAAAAGGCGTTTTTATCATGTTGATCTAGGGCTCTGTCGATGGTGTCTAAGAGCATCTGTCGCTTTGCGTGCCGTTGTTGTATCTCTTCCAAAACCTGAACGACTTCAGTGGGAACAGGCAAGTCAGGTAAATTGATGAACAGGTACAATAAGTCTTGCCGTGTAAAGAATTCCCTTAATCCCTTCAATATATCTGCCGGTTGACTGATTTTTTGCATGGACCCGTTGTTAGGGATGCGCGCGATCATCCCATGGCGACCCATAATTAGCAGGGGTACATTTTCTAGCACAATATGTGTAATCTCAACTTGATGATGACGCACGGCTAGAAAATCGAGCACAGACCCTGCTCCAACGGGTAAGATTTTTGTTTTCAGTAATAATAAGTCTTCCTTTGCGACCATGGTAGATCCCTCCTTACTTGAAGACCCCTGTCCAAGGGCGAAGTAGATTTTCGTTATAGTTATATTCTACGTAAATTTTCAAAATTTCGAGCCTGTCTTTTACACTTTATGAAGCGGTGAATTGGTACAGATTGCTTACGACTATTTTATCAAAATTCTTCTATCCATAGAAGGGGGATCTCTGGATCCGATTGGATTGGCGTAGAATTTGTTCAGGAAGCAAATACAAGGATTACCCGACAGGTTGCTTCGAACTTGGCGCATACTAAGCTCGGAGGGGTGTGCCATGGAGGATTGGGTGTATTTTGCTGGATTGTACCCGTCAAAATTTGAGGCTTATTGTGCGGTAATGTGGATTGAAGCAGACGAAAGGATACGAAGTGCGATTCCGCGCAATGAGGTGCAGGTGTATCAAAGTCGAACAGGCAAATATGGCGTACGTTTTAGAAAAGCCGGGGAACTGTAGGATGTCAAGGCTGGTGGGGGGTGCTTCTCACCCCCCACCACTAAAAGCTAGTTAATTATAAAAATTTTAGTAATTCCAGGATTTTAATGATAGGCGGTGTTGACGTCGTCCGCTATACTAGCGTTTTGTGATGTTGCCGACTTCTCATCTTTTAAAAAAGACGAGGTATCGGTTTTGTTTGTGTCAGGGGACACCAGTTCATGATTGCGATTTTCATGGATAGAAGTGGACAGCGTATTCATCAGATAGGTTAACGGGCACCACCCTGTAACCCCTTCGGCTACCTTGCTGGCCCCGAAAGATAAAAGAACAGTTTTTCCTATTAGACGTCTGCGTTGTTGTAGCCCAACGGCGAGTAATACAATACCAGAAGTCAAGCGAATGTATCGATCCACCCTATTGATGTTGGGCTGAGGACCCGGATGTTGTGTAAACTGGGTCTGTGACTGCGAGTGTGAGTGTGAATCCGAGTTCACTGGGATTCCTCCTTTGATGTTTGGGTGTTCTAATTCAGTATTTACAGTAGGTCCTCTTGCTATGTGAAAAACAACGTCGATGTTTGACTTTGACTATAGTTGACTTTATAGTAAAATTGGTGTTTGTATTGGCGAATATAAGGTAATGTATACTGCGGAAGGGTGTTTCATCCACACCTGTCTGATTGAAAACGTACTTTTAAAGGAGATGAAGTGTTGTGAGTCTGGTTCCAATTGTTATTGAACAAACAAGTCGAGGCGAGCGTAGCTATGACATTTACTCCCGTTTGCTAAAGGACCGTATCATTTTTCTCGGCACGGAGATTGATGATGATGTGTCGAACGCTGTGGTAGCCCAATTGTTGTTTTTGGCGGCCGATGACCCGGAAAAGGATATTCAAATGTACATTAACAGTCCTGGTGGTTCTGTATCGGCGGGACTGGCTATATATGACACCATGCAACATGTGAAACCGGATGTTTCTACCATTTGTGTCGGCTTGGCGGCGAGCATGGGGGCGGTGTTGTTGACTGCAGGGGCAAAAGGGAAACGTTTTGCCTTACCTAATGCGGAAATCATGATTCACCAACCCCTTGGGGGAGCTCGTGGGCAAGCATCAGATATTCAAATTCACGCGGAGCATATTCTGCAAACGAGGCAACGTTTGAACGATATTTTGAGCGAACGTTCCGGACAACCCATAGAGAAAATTCAAGAAGACACGGACAGGGACTTCTTCATGTCCGCAGACGATGCGAATGCTTATGGAATTATCGACGGGGTTATACGTCGAACAGAGGGTTAACTTTGGATGGTGGGGAGACAGACGGGGATTTCACCGGAGTTAACTGTGTTGCTAGGTCATGATGGGGTTAGTTTTGGCCGTTACATGGAATGGGCGTTGTACAGTGAACAGGGTTATTACCAAAAACGAGTTTCTTTAGGTAAACAGGGAGACTTTTTTACAGCGGCACAATTCTCCTTGTTTGGTGCCACACTGGCACACTATGCGTGGGATGCCTGGTTGTCCTTTGGGGAACCGCAAAATTTCCAAGTGGTGGAACTTGGACCGGGCCAAGGGGAACTAGCGGCAAGTTTGCTTGCACGGTTACGGCAGCTTTTACCACAGACTGTAAACCTTTCTTATGTATTGGTGGAACCATCTTTACGTTTGCGCCAACTTCAGGGGCAGAGATTGCAGGGTGAAAAAGATGGGGTACGAATATCCTGGCAGTCCCCTGATGCGAGTCTGGATACGGTTGTGCTCGCAAATGAGGTGTTAGACGCACTGCCTGTTGAAAGGGTACGTAAAACTGCAGGGGGATGGCAATGGGCTTGGGTGACGTGGAACAGGTCACAATTAAGCCTGCAATGGCGGCCAGCCCCTGCAAAATTGTCTGTCGCTGCCACTCATTGGTTACCCATCCCTGTGGATACAGAAGCTGAGTGGTGTTGGGGGTATGAAAAATTATTTCGGAGTTCTGTGTGTTACGGTCGTCGCATCCACTCTCTTTGGATGGACTACGGCATTACTCGCGAGGAGTTGGCTTCGGGATTAAGGCCGCAAGGAACGGTGCGCGGATTCTCTCATCATCAATTGGTAGACCCGCTGTCTACACCTGGGGAGGCAGACATTACTGCAGATGTCTTTTGGGATGGGGCTGCGGATGCGGCAAGGCAGGTAGGCTACACCACGAGGAGCTTAGTACTGCAGGGGACATTTTTACGCAATGCCGGCTTATTAGGGGTTGCCTTGGCAGAAAGTATTAAAAAATCAGGCTTACAAGTAACGGGACTTTCACATGAACTGGCTGGCCAGGTACGCCAATTGGTTCTGCCGGGGGGGATGGGAGAACGATTCAAAGTACTCGAATGTTGGCGAGATTAGTTTAATAACTTGTTTTTGAGGCTGTGAATTTTCTGTTATGGAGATATTGTTCCATACTGATTGAGGAAAATGAGCGAATTAGTATGGAACATTGCCTCCCGTTTGTGTAATATATGATTGACGGCAGGAAGAGCACGAGATTTGCTGCTTGCCTGCAAGTCCGTTTACACAATGAGGGGGCAATCATCATGACGATTCGTGTTGCCATAAACGGATTTGGCCGGATTGGCCGGATGGTGTATCGGCGTGCGGCTGGTATTCCAGACATTAAAGTGGTGGCAGTGAATGGAACGGCTGACAAGGAGACACTGTTGCATTTACTCCGCTATGACTCTTTGCACGGAACTTGGAAAACGGCTTTACAGTCTGAACCGGAAGGCTGGCGGATGGGGGAAACCCTGACCCGCACTTTTGCCACACGGGATCCGTCTGTGCTACCATGGAGGGACTTGGATATTGACGTGGTTGTGGAGGCCACGGGTAAGTTCAGAACGCGTGACACAGCAGGCGTTCATTTGGCACAAGGTGCAAAACGTGTGTTGATTACAGCACCCGCAAAAACTCCTGCAGATGTGGATATCACCTTGGTAAAAGGGGTGAACGACAGGGAATTTAACCCTGCTTTACATCGCATTATCTCTGGAGCGTCTTGTACTACAAACGCTTTGGCCCCGGTTGTAAAATTGTTGCACGAAAAGTTTGGGTTGGCACACGGACTGATGACAACCGTCCATTCCTATACCAATGACCAGCAGATTTTAGATAACCCTCACGCAGACTGGCGTCGAGCACGTGCCTGTGGACAATCAATCATTCCCACAACAACGGGCGCCGCGCGCGCCGTTGGACTGGTTCTACCAGAATTGGCTGGGAAACTAAACGGGGTGTCTTTAAGAGTACCGACGCCGAATGTTTCTTTGGTGGACTTGGTGGCGACTTTAGAACGGCAGACCAGTGTTGCAGAGGTGAATGAAGCCTTAGCAGAAGCAGCAGTGATGTCTATGGCGGGCATTCTCGGATACACGGACGAACCCTTGGTCTCCATGGATTTCAACGGTGAAGAGCGGTCTGCAGTGGTCGACGGCACTTCCACCATGATGGTTGGTGATAGGACGGTCAAGGTATTGGCGTGGTATGATAATGAGTGGGGTTACTCCTGCCGGATTGTGGACTTGGTCCGATTGATGGGCAGTACCCCCCTATACGCTGAGGACGAGCAGACCGCATTGGCTCGCTTTTAGGGTACCGCGCCGCCGCAGCGGTTCGGGTCTTTGAAGAGGAGAGTCACATTGGAGATTTATTTGGATAATGCAGCCACCACGCCACTACTCCCAGAGGTTGAAGCGGTGATGATGGCTGCCTTTCAGCAGTTTGGGAATCCGTCTTCCCTTCATCGCAAAGGGGTACAGGCCGAGGATGTAGTAAGGCGCGCAAGGCAACAGGTATTGCATGCATTAGGAGTGAATCAGGGGAAATTGGTTTTTACAGGGAGTGGTACGGAAGCTAACAACCTAGCGATTATTGGTGTGATCCGCAGGTATGCGAATCGCGGTCGGCACATTGTGACCACGTCTATTGAGCACTCATCCGTTCTTGAGGTATATCGATATCTGGAACGCCGCGGCTGGGATGTCACATTTGTAAATCCAGACGCTACCGGGCAGGTGCAGGTGCAGGATATTCTGTCCGCCCTGAGACCGGACACCCTCTTGGTGAGCATGATGCATGTCAACAACGAAACTGGGGCCCTATTGCCAGTACAGCAGGTGGGTGTGGCCTTAAAAACTCAATCAAAAACTTTGTTTCATGTGGATGGTATTCAATCTTTTGGAAAGGTTCCTGACTGTCTTGTCCATGCACAAGCAGACTTATATACCGTGTCTGCACACAAACTGGGTGGGCCCAAGGGTGTTGGAGCTTTATATTTGAGACAAGCTTTGAATATCGACCCCCTGTTGTGGGGGGGAGGCCAGGAGTTTGGTTTACGGTCAGGCACAGAGAACGTCGCCGGGATTGCTGGGTTTGGTATAGCTGCAGCACAGGCAGCGCAGGATCTGCCTGACAGTTGGAATCATGTCCGCAATTTGTATGGCATCCTGTGTGATGGTTTGAAAGAATTAGGTGCTCACGTGATTTCCCCTTTTCCGTTTTCCCCTTATATTGTAAATGCCTCGTTTCCTGGCATCCGGGCCGAAGTTTTCTTGCACGCTTTGGAGGCTCAAGGTGTTTATGTTTCCACCGGATCTGCCTGTTCGACACACAAGGGACGGGTGCAAACCAGCCATGTTTTGCAAGCCATGGGGATATCACTAGGCGAAGCAACTGGAGCTGTTCGTTTTTCGCTGGCTCGCTGGCAAACTCCTGAGGATATCCAAACTGCTTTACAGAGGGTGGCAGAACAGGTCCAGTGGGTACATCAGGTGGGAGGTTGAAAAATGATTGAACATGTTTTAGCTCGTTACGGAGAAATTAGTTTGAAAGGCAAGAACCGCAGCGAGTTTGAACGAATTTTACTTCATAATATGCGGGCTGTGTTGGGATCTTGGCCCCAGGTTAAGCTGGAGCGCAGCGGCGGGCGCGTGATGGTGACGCTTCATGGAGCCCCATGGCGTGCCGTGGCCGAGCGATTGGCCCGAGTTTTTGGAGTGGTCTCCTTAAGCCCAATTGAGGTGGCCCCACTGTCTTTGCAAGGTATAACAGCGGCAGCGGCAGAGGTTCTTTTACGTGAGCAGGGGAAAAGCCTTACTACTGAAGGTTTGCAAACTTTGCCGCTACTGTCTTTTAAAATTGAGGTGAGGCGGCCTAACAAAAACTTTCCCATGACTTCACCAGAAATAGCGGCTACTATTGGAGGGTCCCTGCTGGAATCCGTGCCTGGGCTACAGGTGAACGTCCATACTCCACAGGTGATTGTGTACGTGGAAGTGAGACATCGCGAGGCTTTTGTCTATGGTGAGAAAGTGCGAGCGGTGGGCGGATTGCCTGTGGGTAGCGCCGGAACGGTGGGGCTACTGTTGTCCGGTGGGATTGACAGTCCTGTGGCTGGCTGGATGAGTTTGAAGCGTGGGGTGACCCTGGAATGCATTCACTTCCAAAGTTACCCTTTTACCAGTGAACGAGCGCTGCAGAAAGTGGAATCACTTTCACAGTTGCTTGCAAACTGGGGAGGGCGGGTCCGCCTACACACGGTGTACTTTACTGAAGTTCAAATTGATATTCACAAATATTGTCCAGACGCTTTGGAAATTACTGTAATGCGCCGCATGATGCTACGAATTGCACAAGAAATTGCACGACGAAGTAATTGGTTAGCCCTCGTTACTGGCGACAGTTTGGGGCAAGTGGCAAGTCAAACTTTGGAGAGCCTCTATGCCATCAATGCTGTGACGAGTTTACCTGTTTTACGTCCCTTGATTGCTGAGGACAAAGTGGACATTATGGCTAAAGCCCGGATGATTGGCAGTTATGAGACATCTATCTTACCTTATGAAGACTGCTGTACTGTTTTTACACCTAAAAATCCTCGTACCCGCCCAACCCTGGCTGAAACGGAACGAGCCGAGTCCGAATTGGATATCTCTCGCTTGGTGGCAGAAGCGGTGGAGCGCACGACAGTAAAAACATTTTTAGCACACCCCGAAGATTGAAGATGTACTGGTTTGCACAGGCTATGCTCAGGGAGTGATGTCCATGGGGGGATTGCGTAGACTCTCCAGAATAATTAGCTGGGTGTTTATCTTGTACTCTGTGTGGCAAGGATTTAAACGACGCCGTTGGGTGGGCGCTGGTTGGTTGCTGTGGAGTCTTGTAACCCGTCGCAAGCTACGGGATTCGCAACGTGCAGCAACGTTGACTTTTGTAAATGGGGGGAATCCCGCAGTCTATCGGCGGCGAGGTTGGCGGAAGGTATACTCAGGGGCCACTCACAGTCGTCCTAGTTAGCAGGTTTGGGTTCACTTCGGGTGTCCCGTAAGGGAATCACAATGGAAACACCACAGTCGCAGCAGGGCTTGGCGAAGCCAAGCCCTGTTATGTTATGGGTTTAAAACCTTTCTTTTATGGGAATGACTATGATAGGTTTCTAAACAACAACGAGTCGATAACCCATGTGTGACGACTGGCAGGAGGCTTTTGCATGCGACAAACCTTACGGACGATGCGTCAGGATGCTTGGACTACGGATGATGACGCGGCTCTTGCAGAAATTGTTTTAAAACACATTCGCGATGGTAGTACACAACTTGCTGGTTTCAACGAATCCAGTATTCAGTTGGGAAGAACAGCGGCAGCCTGTGGCTTTCGGTGGAACGCCTGCGTTCGCAAACAGTATCGCGGTCAAATCGAATTGGCTAAAGAAGACCGTAAAGAACGCAAATCCCAGCGAATCCAAGCACAGATGGAGGGTGGAGACTACGACCATCCTACGGCAACTCTAATGAGTTGGGCGCAGGTGCTGCGGTTTTTGCGACAGGAGAAAAATACAGCACAACAGTGGGCTTCCCGCTGGCGGTCTGCAGAGCGTGAACGCAATGATTGGCGGTCCAAATTCCAAGAACTTGAGGTCAGCTACCGCAAGGTGCAGGATGAACATCGGCAGTTATTACAGGACTTTCAGCTTGTGTCCCACGACTATCAATCTCTGATGGATATTGTCGAGCGGGCGCGCAAGGCAGCATTTCTCGATGGGGAAGACTTAAGCCAAGGATTTATGTATCGGATTGACGAATATGGAAATTTGGAACGTCTTCAAGATTCGGACATGAAGCAGGCTGAATGATGGGCCTGACTTACGATAGCCATGACAGCGTTGGCCACACTACTTATGGGCTGCATCCGCCTCAATCAAGCGGATGCAGCATCTTCTCTGAAACTACAATTCTACATAATTTTTTTAATCGATTCTTTAAAAATTCATCAATTATGCGCGGGTTTCGTATGGTTCGCGTGCTGCCATGCCAAAATAGGTTGCAGAACTTTGCGGACTATGACGGGATTCCGAAGGATGAGTAGCGTGCAATTTTATGGCAACCTGGGACGACGAACTTTTACTGTGGCGAGTTTGATACTATTAATCCCCTTCTTGTTGACAGGGTGCTATGACAGACAGGAACTGGAGCAACAAGCTTTCGTTACGGCCCTAGGCATTGACAAAGCAACTCCAGAGTTGTATGACTTCAGTTTCACCATTGCTTTGCCACAGAATTCTTCTGGTTTAGGTGGAGGGCAAACTGGAGATCAACCCTTAGCTGCAAAAGGCATTCTGACTTACCGGGCGCACGGCTTGAGTGAAGCCCTGTTGTTGGCCAATTCCAGCATTGAACGATCGCTTAGCCTCACACACTTAGATTTGGTGGTTTTTGGGGAGACACTGACTCAGACTGGCATTTCCCAAATGCTGCGCGTTATCGCACGCAACCGGGAATTTCGTGGCACAGTTTTAGCCATTACTGCTAAGGGAGGCAGTCGAGCGCTGATGGCGGCTAACCAACCCTTTTTGGACAAATCATCGGCGCGAATGATTGACAGTATTGCACATGTGGGGGAGCAAACTGGGATAATTCCAGTCACCTATCTGCAGGACTTGTTGCGCGACGCTCAGACCAGTCATGTGGGGAGTGTGGTGCCGCTGTTTGCCGTTAATGCGGATGTCAAGCAAAATCCACAGGGGGGTGGGGCGCCAAAGAAAGACAAGGTATTCTACAAAAGTGGCCGTGTGAACAGGACTGGTGGCAATCCGGTGGAGTGGGTGGGAGGGGTTGTTCTAAAGGACAGTAAGGCCACGTGCGAATTGAGCGGTAAGGAAGTGCGCAATTTGATGCTAATGCGGGGACGTCTGAAAATGGCTCAGTGGGAAACTGCAGATCCTGTTTCACCGGGAGAATATTTGGGACTCACATTACACCGGGAACGCCAACCCCGCTATACAGTGCGTTTATCCAACCCGTTGCAAATCTCTGTCGAAGTGCCATTGGAGGCTGACCTGACACAAGTCAGCGGGGACACGAATTACAGTTTGCCACAGTACCGCCTTCGACTTGAAAATGTGTTGAGTCAACAGCTATCACGAGAAATGGAGGAATTGCTCACAAAGGTGCTGAATCGTCAACAAGCGGATGTAATTCCTATTTCGGCCACAGTGCGACGGAGATTTTGGACAGATGGGGATTTTACATCTTATCCTTGGGAAGAGCGGTTAACCAACGCGCACATTCAGGTTCATGTGAGCTTAGCCATACGTCGCTATGGGTTGGAGTTGGCGTCTGCACACACGCGCATTTAATTCATAGGGCTCAAAAAGTGCCCCTCGTAGGGATGATGTGGGGGGGGGAATTGCTTGGATAAAGGGGGAGAAATAGATTGCGAAAAGGCAGTTTCACTATGAACGGGTTTGTTAACAGGTGGACTGCTTTGTTCAGGGTTTTCACCTGCGTCTGTAATAGTAGAGAGGGTGGTGTTCATCATCCACTGCATTAGAATTGGAAACAGCGGGTGTTCCACCAAGCGGCCAAAAGCGGTTATGTCCAATTTGGATTGTTCCGGAAAAGAGTGGGTCAATGCGGACGAGATGGACAAAAGTATTCGCAGATAAGCCTCTGGCTGAATGCCCAGCAAAGTTGCTTCTTTGCAAATTTTTCGGCCGAGTTGTGGACTTATGCTCAAGGATGTCCGGATACCCGAAGTGCCTCGACGCGGCTTCTTGACCGGGTGTCGTGAATACCTGAGTTTGCCATTAGGGCGTGGGGAACGACTAGAATTATTCTTTGGATGCACCTGCAAAGACATCTGATGGCCCTCCTTGAGAAAAGTACTTTTGCGGACACAGCCATGTCCAGCAGATATTCGGTGGTTGTGGCACAGCCAATTCAAAGCGATGATTTGTCGCAGTTCTCTGTGCTATGGAATGCACAGGATTGCCAAGATGGCAGGGCGACTATCTCGGCAGGTGCTGGCTCAGATTGCTTGTAGTTTGAGTGCTTGTAACTTTAGAGATGCCAACCTCCGCTTACCTGCAAGACTTGGCCTGTGAGGTAAGAAGACTGGGGGGAGGCAAAAAAGGCAACAGCCTGTGCGACATCTGCCGGGGTGCCGACTCGCTCAGCTGGGATCTCCATTTTCAAGGAAGCGAGGTCTGGTTCACTTAAAGCGTCTAACATGGCGGTGGCAATGGCTCCGGGGGCCACAGCATTGACGGTGATGCCCGTGTGTCCCAGTTCCTGTGCTAAGGATTTAGTGAATGCAATAAGTCCACCCTTGGCGGCTGCGTATGCGGACTCTCCAGCAGCACCAGTGACACCCCACAGTGAGGCTACGTTGATAATACGACCCGAGCGGCCGCGCAATAAATAGGGAAGGGCCTGTTGTGTGCACAAAAAGGCGGAGGTTAAATTGACCCGCAACACTTTTTCCCATTCTTCAAGGGAAGTATCAAGACACAACTGATAACACGAGACTCCGGCATTATTCACCAAAATTTCTGGTAATCCTAACTGTGTGGCAGCTACCCACAATGCCTGCACTTCTTGTGGTGAAGTGACATCGGCGGCCACAGAGATAGCGCGACCTCCCGATTCTTGAATGACGCAAACTGTCTCCTCAGCCTCCACCTTACTGTGCTGGTAGTTGACAACCACTGAGCAGCCTTGGTGGGACAATGCGAAGCAGATGGCGCGGCCGATGCCCCGCGCTGCTCCTGTGACCACGGCAACTTTTCCCTGCAAGGGCCGAGGATTGGCTGACATAAACAAACTAGTTGAAGTCAATGGCATTTCACTGGGTTTATTCATGGCCCGATAGTAGTCTTTTTGGACCTGCTTGTCCATTCATTTTGATGGGATTCTTTTGCATGATGTGTCAAGAACTGATACCCTTAGAATGTGTGCAGGGATTCGGAAGGGACTGGTATGGGCTATGGTTCGCAAGCTTCTGATTGCCAATCGCGGGGAAATTGCGCGGCGTATTGAACGTACCTGTAGAAAAATGGGAATTGCTACGGTAGCGGTATATTCTGAGGCAGACGCTGGGGCACCACACGTGCGCGAGGCGGATGAAGCGGTTTTCATTGGGCCCTCACCCGTAGCGCAAAGCTACCTGAAAATGGATGTTGTTGTGCAGGCAGCTTTGCAGACGGGTGCGGATGGAGTGCATCCAGGATATGGGTTACTCAGCGAAAACGCGAATTTTGCTGAACTTTGCACACAGGCAGGGTTGACCTTTGTGGGTCCACGGGCGGCTGCAATGGCTGCCATGGGGAGTAAAGTGGAGGCTCGTCAGTTGATGGCTCAGGCGGGTGTCCCTGTGATTCCTGGTAGCCTGGGGGCAGTGTCGGACGTGCTTGAGGCTGCAGCGGTGGCCAAATCTTTAACCTATCCTGTCCTTCTGAAAGCCTCCTACGGGGGTGGGGGCATTGGCATGCAGGTCATGCACAATGAGGACGAACTTACGAAAGCGTTTGCGAGCAATCAGAACCGCGCCCAAGCCTATTTTGGAAACGGCGAAATGTTAATTGAAAAACAACTCGCTACACCCCGTCATATTGAGGTACAAGTGCTGTTTGATGGATATGGGGAGGGTGTCTATCTGTGGGAGCGCGAGTGCTCCATTCAACGCCGACATCAAAAAATTATCGAAGAAGCTCCTTCCCCTTTTGTGGATGAGACATTGCGACAATTGATGGGGGAAACGGCCTTACGTGCAGCGCGGGCGGTAGGGTACAGCAATGCGGGAACGGTTGAGTTCTTGGTGGATGAAAATCAGGAATTTTATTTTCTGGAAATGAATACTCGTTTGCAGGTGGAACACCCTGTCACAGAATTGATTACTGGCTTAGACTTGGTGGAGTGGCAGTTGCGACTCGCAGATGGGGAGCACTTGCCCTGGCGGCAAGCGGATGTGCACTTGCAAGGGCACGCTTTGGAATGCCGAATCTATGCGGAAGATCCGGAGCGTATGTTGCCATCTCCGGGCACCATTACGGGTTTGGTGCTGCCGGAGGGCCCGGGAATTCGCAATGACGTGGGGGTTGAGGTTGGTTTTAAAGTGACCCCTTTTTATGACCCAATGATTGGGAAATTAATTGTCCACGGGCACACGCGTGCTGAATCTTTGAAGAAGATGCAGCACGCGCTGGCTGGATATGAGATATCTGGCATTCGTAGCAACCTGTCATTGCTTCAGTCCATCGTTGCCTCGGAGGCATTCGCCACAGGCAACCTCAGCACAGACTTCTTAGATCGCTGGATCTTTAACCGGAAAGGGTGAAATGTCAGTGGCCACAATTACAGCAACAATGGCAGGTACGGTATTGAGTCTTACGGTTGTCGAGGGGGCACAAATTGCTGCCGGACAAGATGTGGCGGTTTTAGAATCGATGAAAATGGAGATCCCAATTCTGTCTGACTTTGGTGGAAGAGTAAAAAGGGTATGGGTGACCGAGGGGCAGTTTGTCAATGAGGGGGACCCACTACTGGACGTAGAGGAGTAGGAAAAAATGAACGATTCGGTGTTAGCGTATCAGGTAACCGCTGGTCTTGCTTACTTGACTTTGAACCGCCCCCATCAGGCGAACGCTTTGTCTCTGTCACTTCTGCGTTCTTTGCAGCAGGCTTTAGAGGATTTAAAATACCGTGATGAGGTGCGTGTCGTCCTCTTGACAGGTGCTGGGGAACGGGCCTTCTGCGCGGGAGCGGATCTGAAAGAGCGGCGGGGGATGGATGACAGTCAAGTGCGCCAGGCGGTGGATTTAATTCGCACGGTAGTTGAGAGTGTGGCTAGATTGCCAATGCCTGTGATTGCAGCCATCAATGGGGTGGCTTTTGGTGGAGGAACTGAGCTGGCCTTGGCGGCAGACTTACGAATTATTTCAGCCACGGCTGAATTAGGGTTGACTGAAACAAGCCTAGCCATCATACCGGGTGCGGGGGGGACGCAACGATTACCCCGGCTTATTGGCCCGGCAAGAGCCAAGGAACTAATTTACACGGCGCGTCGAATCGATGCACCCACCGCGCTTCAGTTGGGAATTGTTAATCGCGTGGTGGAATCAGCACAAGTTTTGCCAACGGCCGTGTTATTGGCGGAGGAAATCAGTAAAAATGGTCCAATTGCGGTTCGGCAGGCAAAGTTTGCCGTGGATACTGGGTTGAGCATGGATCTCGCGTCTGGACTTTCCGTAGAGCGGGCTGCATATGAACGGGTGATTCCTACAGCGGATCGTCAAGAGGCGTTGGAGGCTTTTGCGGCGAAACGGGTTCCCCATTTTCAGGGGCATTAACCGTAGCACAGCCATAATCTTGTTCTCACAGGCACTGTTTGTTTATTGGGTTTCAAGGGATAGGTTGTGTGGATTAAACGTGGATTTTGCAGGGAGTGTGCGGTATGGAAGAGGGAACTCGCCAACAAAGGGCGGAAAACATTATGGCAGGGGGAGCGGGGAAGTACCACGCTCAGAATGAAAAAAATGGTAAGTTGTTTGTCCGGGAGCGGTTGGCGTTGCTCTTAGATGAGGACCTGGAAGTTGAGGATGGATTGTTTGCAAATTGCACGGTGGAGGGGTTGCCGGCAGACGGTGTTGTCACGGGCGTAGGTCATATCCAGGGGCGGCCAGTGGCCATCATGGCAAACGACAGTACGGTCAAAGCAGGCAGTTGGGGAACCCGTACCGTAGAGAAAATTTTACGTATTCAAGAAGTGGCAGAAAAGATGCAAATTCCTATGTTGTATCTTGTAGATTCTGCAGGAGCTCGGATTACAGACCAGGTACAAATGTTTCCGGGACGGCGGGGTGCAGGCCGCATTTTTTACAACGAGGTTCGATTATCTGGACAAATCCCACAAATTTGCTTGTTATTTGGCCCCTCTGCTGCAGGTGGAGCGTACATTCCAGCGTTTTGTGACATTGTTATTATGGTAGACAAAAATGCTAGCATGTACTTAGGTTCCCCACGCATGGCTGAAATGGTCATTGGTGAAAAGGTAACCTTGGAGGAAATGGGAGGGGCTCGCATGCACTGCACGGTGAGCGGGTGTGGAGACTTGTTGGCACCCGATGAACCAGCAGCCATTGCCATGGCCAAGCAATACCTGAGCTATTTCCCCAGTCATTGGGAGCAGTTGCCACCGGAATTTACGGCAAAGGAACCAAGCGTTTCGGAAAGGCGCATTTCTGAAATTGTACCAGCAAATCAAAATGCGCCTTTTAATATGTTGGACCTTATTCACAAAATAGTGGATGAGGATACATGGTTTGAGATTAAGCCCTTATTTGCACCAGAAATAATCGTTGGATTGGCTCGCATGGCAGGACGTGCTGTAGGGATTGTGGCTAACCAACCAAGGGTCAAGGGGGGAGTCTTATTTGTCGATTCAGCAGACAAGGCGGCACGTTTTATCACACTGTGTGACGCCTTTTCAATACCTCTAATCTTTTTAGCAGATGTACCCGGTTTTATGATTGGGACGAAGGTGGAGCGGGCAGGTATCATTCGTCATGGGGCGAAATTTATTGCCGCTATGTCAGAAGCTACAGTTCCAAAAATCAGTGTGATTGTCCGCAAAGCGTATGGAGCTGGCTTGTATGCCATGGCTGGACCTGCCTTTGCACCCGATTGCTGCTTGGCATTCCCCGGGGCGCAAATTGCTGTGATGGGACCGGAGGCTGCAGTCAACGCAGTGTACGGAGGAAAGATTGCGGAAATGCCACAAGTAGAACGCGCGGCATTTATTCAAGAAAAGCGTGAGGAGTACCAACAGGACATTGATGTTTATCGACTGGCGTCAGAGTTGATTGTGGATGATATCATTGATCCGGATTCCTTACGACCGGAGTTGTTGCAAAGGTTACTTCAGTATAAGAGTAAAAAAATGGACTTTGCACGTAGAAGGCACGCCGTGTATCCCGTGTAATGGTACTGCAAAACACATTCGTTGCACGGGGTGGGGTGTGCGTGACCGGATAAAAGCGAGGGTATTGTGAATGAAGTGGAGTTTGCAGGCTGAGAACAGTGGCAATCCGTTGACGGATTGGCACGAAATGGATTTTGCTCGGGTATCTAGCTTATATGACCATCAAAACCCTCGTGAAATTTCTACTTACAAAAAGCGGGCTCACGAACTGGACGGGCTGATGTCGCCTATCGTCCGCACCCGGGTGTGCCAAGCACTGTCTGTCCATATGCGTCGACTTGGGGCTCCCGCGGCATCGATGGGACTACTGAATAAACTGCGTGACCCTCGAACGGTTGCTGTGGTGACTGGGCAACAGGCGGGCCTGTTTACAGGTCCCTTGTTTGCCCTGTACAAGGCCATGTCGGCTATGGGGTTGGCTCGTCGATTAGAACAAGAATTACAGCGACCTGTGGTGCCCGTTTTTTGGGTGGCCTCAGAAGACCACGATTGGGCTGAGGTCAACCATGCCTATGTGCTGAGCACAGAGGATGAGGTTCGTCGCATTGTGTTACCAGTGGAAGCGCAGCCCCATCAGATGATTTATCACACTGTCTTAGAGTCTAGCGCTGTAGAGCAGGTTTTGCGGCAAGTTTATGAGATTCTCCCAGAAGCATCGGGGAAACAAGATACCTTGCAAACGCTGCGGGATGCTTTTGTATCTGGGATGTCGATGGCAGACTGGTTTGCAAAAATTCTCCTTAGCATCCTCGGAGAACAGGGAATTATTTTGTTTGATCCCTGTCTGCCAGAGCTACGGGAGCTGACTTTGCCGGTATGGGAGCAAGTTTTACTGCGCCGTTCGGAGATACAGGTGCAGTTAGATGAAGCCTATGGACAGGTGCAAAGTGTGGGTATTCACCCTGAAGTGGTGCGGGACAGACAGCATTCAACCCTGTTTTACGTGCAAGAGGGCCGGCGCTATGTGTTGGAATACAAGGATGAAGCAAGCTTGCAGGCGAGGGTGCTGGGAACGCAGCTAACGACGGCCGAGTGGGTGAAATTAGCGGAGCGTCGACCCCAGTCCTTCAGCGCAAACGTGCTGTTGCGGCCTCTGGTGCAAGACTACTTGTTGCCCACGGTGGCCTATGTGGGAGGTCCCTCGGAAGTCGCCTATTACCCCCTTTCCGCCGGGGTTTTTCATGCGCTGGAGCGTAGATTGCCGCCAGTGGTGTTACGGGATCGCGTGGTGGTTATTCCTCCTTCGGTGCGCAGACATATGGAAAAGTGGGGTGTGGAAGGCAACCTTTCGGCCGTACATGAGGCTTTGCACAAGACTTTGCAAAACTCAGGGGGCCAAGAGTTGGACCAACGGTTTTCAGAGTATATGATGAACCTGTCGTCGCAGTGGCGTCATTGGGCCGAGCAGTTTGAAAGTTTGGGTCCCCAAATCCATGACCTAGCAGAGGCACAAATTTCCCGTGAGTTAGCAGGGATTCGCAGGCTCCGGCAAAAAACTTATCACATTTTAGAAACCAATAATGTAACTCAAGTACGACAGTTACGGCACATTGAGCACTGGCTGTGGATGGATGGACACGCCCAAGAACGGCGTTTGTCGCCGCTAAACCTGTGGACCCGGTTTGGTATGGAGTGGCTGCAGCAGCTTCCATTTTGGGGGGATATGCAATCCCCCCTGGGCGTGTATCAGGTGGACTTGTAGGGGCTGAATTGAGCCCCTTATTAAGGACAATTTGTAAAAGACAAGAGGTCTGTGCGAGACCTCTTTTTTTTGCCATAAATTCAGGATAGAAAGCAGAAAAATTTCATTTTAATGCAGGAATCTCTGCGCAGGGGAGAGAACTCATAAATAAGTGGGGAATAGTGGAGCAAAGTGGAATGACTTGGAGTACAGGCGGTGGGGCATTTGTTCATGGGTGAGTTTCAACACACCCTAGACGAAAAGGGTCGAATGATTATGCCGGTTAAATTTCGTGATGGACTTGGCGGCTCATTCATTATGACTCGGGGCTTAGACCACTGCGTGTTTGTATATTCAAGGGGAGAGTGGGACAGTCTAGCGGCCAAGTTAAAAGCCCTGCCCATGACTCGAGCCGATGCACGATCGTTTGTAAGATTTTTCTTTTCCGGTGCGGCAGAGTGCGAATTAGATAAGCAAGGCCGTGTGCTTGTACCGACAACCCTGCGAGAGTATGGGCAACTTCAACGCGATGTCATTGTTCTAGGCGTCTCAAATCGAATCGAAATTTGGGATGAAAAAGAGTGGCAGCAATATGCCTCGGGGGCCGCGAATTCATTTGCGGCAATCGCGGAAAAATTGGTGGACCTTGAGTTTTAAGGCATCCCGCAAAGGCAGGCGTAAATGGTTGCAGGAATTTGCTCACGAGACTGTACTCTTTACGGAAACCCTTATGATGTTGCAAGCCCGGCCAGGGGGAAGATATGTGGATTGCACCTTAGGAGGGGGGGGCCATACGGCGGGTTTATTACATAAATCCGGGCCGGATGGGACTGTTTTGGCCATAGACCAGGACCCAATGGCCTTGGCGTTTGTGCGTGAGCAACTGGTGGAGTTTCCAGAACGCTTGGTGCTGGTGCAGGGAAACTTTCGCAACGTCCGCGAGATTGCTCAAGCTCACGGTTTTGCGGGTGTGGATGGCGTGGTATTTGACTTGGGAGTTTCTTCACCGCAGTTTGACCTGGCCCAGCGGGGATTTAGCTACCGACTTGCCGGCCCGTTGGACATGCGAATGGATCCGCAGCAATCTCTCACGGCGGCTGACCTTATTAATACAGCGACTGAACAAGAACTAATACGAATTTTTTTTGAATACGGTGAAGAACGTTTTGCAAGGGCCATTGCCAGAGTTATTGTGCGGACTCGGACTGTGCATCCCATCCAGGGGACGGTTGAACTGGCCGACTTAGTGAAATCAGCAATTCCGGCTGCGGCTCGGCGTAGCGGACCCCATCCCGCAAGGCGAATTTTCCAGGCCCTGCGTATCGCAGTGAATGATGAACTAGGGTCCCTCAAGGCGGGACTAGCGGGTGCTTTTGAATTGCTTCGACCCGGTGGACGCTTAGCGGTTATTAGCTTTCAATCTTTGGAAGACCGGATTGTCAAGCAAGCGATGGCCCAGTGGGCTAGAGGATGCGTTTGCCCGCCGGAGTTCCCCATCTGCGTGTGTGGGAAAAAGCCCTTAGGTGTGGGGGTGACGCACAGACCTGTGCAGCCAAGCAGCGTTGAATTGGAACACAATTCGCGTTCTCGTTCGGCCAAACTACGGGTGATTGAACGTTTGGAAGAATCGTTAGTCTAGAGGAATCGTTACTCTAATTGAAGTTATCATGATTATAAATTTTACTTTGGAGGTGGTTGTTGTATGTTGGCCATCAACAACGCGCAAGTGAATCATAACGAACTTTCTCAGCCCCAGTTGCCAGAACATAATCCAGTTCGCAAACATGTGTCGAGTCACTACTGGTCATGGCCCAACCGTTTGTCGATGGCTGGCTGTATTATGGGTAGTGCTGCGGTCCTGTGGTTTCTGGCCATGCAAAACGCCCGCATCGACGCAACAAATTATCAAATTGATCGTTTACAGTCGCAAGTTCGACATCAGGTAGCAGAAAATGCATCGTTGTCTACGACGGTGGACGAGTTAAAGCAACCATCGCGTATCCTGGCCATTGCACTAGGGAAACTTCATATGAAGTACACCACGCCCGTGCAAGTCCCCATTTCCTCTCAACAACCTTAGGGAAAACTGGACGCAAAAAAGATATTTTACGAATGGGATATTTTTTACACGAGGGAGTGATACTGTGTGAGATTGAATCGGCTGCGGCAAAGCAGACATCGTGGCCGGATAATCTTGCTCCAAGGTGTCGTGGTGCTGGTTTTGTTAGGCGTAATTGTTCGCATCCGTTACATACAGAGTGTTTTTGGTCCCATGTTAGAATCTGATGCCGCTAAAGTTCAGCAGGTAACACAGAACGTTCTTGCACCACGGGGCGAAATTTTAGATCGCAATGGTCACCCTTTGGCCTATGATGTACCGGCCTACATGTTTGATATAAGAACTGGATCCTTTTCTAATATTGTTTCACTGTCTGGGCATCTAGCCCCTATTTTACAGTCCTCAGAGAGTCAGGTACTGGCCGTGTTGCGGCGCAGCAATCACTGGGTACAGTGGCCGATGCCCATATTAGCGACTCAAAAGGATAAAATTGTTCAGTTAGCGGGGACCACCCATGCACAGGATATTACCTTCACGCCTACAGAAGAGCGTATTTATCCAGATGGCAACTTGGCTTCCAACACGATTGGATATGTGGACCATGGGAGTGTCGGACAAGCTGGACTGGAGGAACAATACAACACTCAGTTGGCCGGACACAATGGTAAAATCACTTACACGCAGGATGTGTGGGGATTTCCTATCCAGGATACTTTGCATACCTTGGTGGCCGCACAGCCTGGATTGAATGTACAGACAACCTTAGACCGAACAATTCAAGGCTTTGTAGAGAACCAGATGAATCAATTGGCGCAAAAGTATCAACCCGTCCATGCGGCTATCATCGTAACCAATCCACAGACCGGGGCCGTGCTGGGAATGTCCAGCTATCCCAATTTCAATCCCAATCAGTATTGGCTGGCTTCGGAGACTGCGTTATCCACAAATTGGGCTGTGAATGCACGTTTTGAACCGGGATCGACTTTTAAAGTTTTAACCTTAGCGGCGGCACTTGCGTCGCAAAAAATTTCTCTCAGCCAAACCTTTGATTCGAGCAAATTTCAAATTGATGGGCAGACCATTTTAAACTGGAACTATGTGGGTTGGGGCCAAATCAGTTTCCGACGGGCGATGGAGTATTCCAGTAATGTGGGTTTTGCAATTATGGCAGAAAAATTGGGCTGGCCGACTTTGCTCCATTACATGAATATTTTTGGATTCTTGCAACCCACGGGGATTGGCTTACCGGGTGAGGCCAATTCTCTTATTTTCCCGCCTAGTTTACAGGGACCTGTACAGTTGGCGACTTCTGGGTTTGGCCAAGGGATTGCTGTGACCCCGTTGCAACAAATGCAAGCTACTGCGGCGATTGCTAATGGAGGCAAACTGATTCAACCGCGAATTGTGCGGGCCTTGATTAACCCGACAACGGGGAAGGTTGTAGAATCATTTCCACCAAAAATCATCAATCCACAGGTTGTGCCCCCGGAAGTGGCGAGTGAGGTCAGCAATACTATGGCCCTCGATGTAAGTAAGGGGATTGATACGGCAGGAGCTGTACCTGGTTATACAGTCGCAGGAAAGACAGGCACAGCACAAGTGGTAAATCCACAAACTGGACAGTATTATGCGCACCGCTATATTGTCTCCTTTATTGGCTATGCACCCGTTCAAAACCCGCAATTTGAGGTGTACGTTACAGTGTATTGGCCTAAAACAGCTGCTGGACAGCAGTGGGGCAGTACGGTGTCGGCTCCTGCGGCCAGCAATATCCTGCGGGAATGTTTGGAGTATGCTCACATCCCTCCCGACCAAACCTCTGTTTCTTCAACACAGTCTACGTCACGGCCTGCAGGGGTGAAGTACGTGGATACACCTAGTTTGCGGGGACTGTCTGTGGCTCAGGTCAAGGGAAGCCTAAAACAGTTGGGATTGACGGGGGTCGACATTGCACAAGCTCAAGGAACGGTTCAGCGCCAGTGGCCATCGCCGGGAGTGCAAGTGCCCGTAGGTTCCAAAATGTTTTTTTGGGCCCCTGGTGGTTCAGGAAAATCACTTTTAATGCCCAACTTGACGGGTGTCGCCATGCGTGATGTGGCTAATATGTTGGCCACCTTGGGGCTGCAGTTTTCAGGCAGTGGTGAGGGTTATGCCACTAGCCAATCCATTCCAGCCGGACAACAAGTTCGTCCTGGAATGCTGGTAAAGGTACAATTCAAAGCACCTTAGTTATATCACTAACTAGGTCGGTCTACACCAGAGATTGTCCGCATAGAGATTAGCGAGACAAGGGTGTGGAGGCGAGGTGTGTGCAGGTAACATCGCGAGTCATCCGGCGTCGCATCATGACTCTGTTTTTGTTGCTGCTGGCCGCCGTAGGCGGGTTAATTGGCCGCTTAGCCTATATTCAGGTGGGGCAAACGCAGTGGTTGAGTGGACGGGCCCACAATTTATGGAGCAGGAGCATCCCAGTACAAGGGGTGCGTGGAACGATTTCTGATGACCACGGCCTGCCCCTGGTGTACACTGCGACGGCACCTTCTGTTTTATCTGTGCCGGCGCAAGTGACGAATAAGTCCAGCACGGCAACGAAATTGTCAAATGTGCTGCACATGTCGGCAGAAAAAATTTTGCAGACCTTACAACAACATAAAGCTATGGTGTGGATTTCACCGGGTGGAAGGCGCATCACGGACACCCAGGCGGAGGCGGTGCGGGCTTTACATCTGCCGGGTATCTATATTACCGAGGAGGGAAAACGAACTTATCCAGAGGGGTCTCTGGCGTCCCAGGTCTTGGGCATCACAGGGGCAGACAATCAAGGCATTACAGGCATTGAAAAACAGTACAATTCTGTTCTCTCTGGCCAACCTGGGTATATTGAGTTTTATGCCAATGCCAAGGGCCAGCGCATGCCGGGAACGGGGGAGCAGTATATACCACCTGTCAATGGAGACAACATTCAATTAACAATCAACACACAAATACAGCAGTTTGTGGAACGGGAAATTGAACAATCCGTGGCGGAGTATCACCCTAACAGCGTGACTGCAATTGTTGCGAATCCAAAAACAGGGGCCATTTTAGCGATGGCTAATTATCCTACCTTCAATCCGGCCCACTGGCGGGACTATCCGCCTAACACATACAATCAAAATCTCGCTATATGGCAAACCTTTGAGCCTGGATCTACTTTTAAGGTGGTCACTTTATCAGCTGCTTTGCAGGAGAACAAGGTGAACTTAGCCGATAAGTTTTTTGACCCGGGTTACTATGAGGTGGCGGGACACAGAATTCGTTGTTGGAAGGCAGGGGGGCATGGATCTGAATCATTTCTAAACGTAGTAGAAAACTCTTGTAACCCTGGATTTGTTGCTTTAGGTGAAAGACTGGGGAAACAAACTCTTTTTGGATATATTAAAAAATTTGGTTTTGGTACTAAGACAGGCGTTGATTTACCAGGGGAAGGAAACGGAATTTTATTCAAGCTAAGTCAAGTGGGGCCTTTGGAACTGGCAACCACCTCCTTTGGTCAGGGTGTTTCGGTAACACCCATCCAACAGGTAATGGCCATGTCGGCCATTGCAAACGGTGGGTTGCTGATGAAGCCCTATCTTATGGATAAGGAAACAAATCCAGTGACTGGACAGGTGGTGCGACAAACCCAGCCCACTGTGGTGCGAAGAGTGATTTCTACGCAAACTTCGGCCTTGGTGCGACAGACGCTGGAGAGTGTTGTGGCCAATGGCAGTGGCCGCTCAGCTTACGTGGATGGGTATCGTGTGGCGGGGAAAACGGGGACCGCACAGGTGGCGGAAAATGGGCACTATACCAGTGGACACTATATTGTATCCTTCATGGGAATGGCTCCTGCCAGTGATCCACGTCTGGTGGCCTATCTTGCCATCGACTATCCTCGCCCGCAAAATGGTGTGGTGTTTGGCGGTGTGATTGTGGCGCCTATTGTGGGCCGTATTCTCGGCGACAGTCTGCAGTATTTGCAGGTTCCAAAAAGTACCCAAGGGCTTTCAAAAAAATTCCGGTACGGTGATATTCCCTTGTACACCATGCCGAGTTTTGTGGGATTGACTGTGGGCGATGCGCAGCGGACGGCGATTGAGAGCAGCGCTCAAATTCATACGGAGGTGGTGGGGCAAGGCAAGTACGTCATCGCCCAAGCACCTGCGCCTGGGACTAAAGTTGCTTATGGGCAAACCATCCGGCTGTATTTGGGTGGACAGATGCCGCAGCGCCCAGCGGTGCCTCCGCCCGTGCATTAAATTGACTTTAGCATGAAAAACCAATAGATTGACTGTGTGTTTGCCTGTGTCGAGATGTGCAGGTACATCGGTTTGGTTGGACTGTATAGAGAAAAAATTGTTGGACCCGGTGGGGGGAAGTCATTGTGCGGTTAACGGTACTCAGGCGGGCGCTATTGAAAGTTAAAACAAGTGGTTTTGTAGATGTTGAAATTACAAAAATTACGAGTGATTCCCGAAGGGCTTGTCCGGGTGCATTGTTTACGGCGATTCGCGGCTATACGGTGGATGGACACGACTTTGTGGACGCGGCTGTTGCCGCGGGTGCTGTGGCTGTAATGGTGGAGCGGCCGATAGTGGGATTGACGGTGCCGCAGTTGGTTGTACCAGACTGTCGTTTAGCGTCTGCAATTTTGGCGGATGTGTTTTACGGACATCCTTCAAACCAGTTACGCATGATTGGGGTCACGGGTACCAATGGTAAAACTACAGTGACACATCTAATTGAACGGGTTTTGACCAATGCAGGCCACCATGTGGGGCTGTACGGAACCATTGGGAAACGTATTGGGGATGTGACTGAGGAGGTTTTAAACACCACTCCCGAAGCGGTGGACTTGCAAGGGATTATTCACGAAATGGTAGAACAAGGGTGTACTTATGGTGTCATGGAGGTTTCCTCACACGCTTTGGAACTACGTCGGGTGGCAGGAACTCGCTACCATATTGCTGTATTCACAAATTTCACCCAAGATCATCTGGATTTCCACAAAACGATGGATGCCTATTTGGCTGCGAAAGGAAAATTGTTCAGCAGGCTTGGCAACACCTATGGGGACAATCGGGGGTCCATGTGTTACGCAGTTTTAAATCGGGATGACCCGGCCTACCCGTATCTTCAGGAACAGAGCGTGATGGAGTGTATCACCTATGGGGTCCATGCGGACAGTGATTTTCGCGCTTCAAATATTTTGGTGCAGGCGGAGGGGACTCGTTTTACTGTGGCCACCCCTGCTGGATTGTGGCCGATACAGCTGGCATTGACGGGACGCTTCAATGTTTACAATGCCTTAGCTGCCCTTGCAGTAGGATGGTTAGAGGAAATTCCCATGCCACAGGTGATTGCCGCATTGCAACAAGTCGCAGGCATTCCAGGCCGCTTGGAGCGAGTGAATGCGGGGCAGCCATTCACAATTCTGGTGGATTATTCTCATACCCCTGATAGCCTTGACAACGCCTTGCATACGGTGCGCGAGTTCAGCCGTAATCGTGTAGTTTGCGTCGTTGGGTGCGGTGGGGATCGGGACAAAGGGAAACGCCCTCAGATGGCAAAAATTGCTTGCGAGCTGTGTGACACTGTGATTTTGACAAGTGACAACCCGCGTACCGAAGCGCCGGAAAGCATTCTGGATGACATGGAAGCAGGTGTACAGGGGCGTTATGAGAACTATCGGCGACTGACGGATCGACAACAGGCGATTGAGTGGGCCATCCAGCATGCCGCTCCGGACGATGTGTTGTTGATAGCGGGAAAAGGGCACGAATCTTATCAAATCATTGGTCGTGAGAAACACTATTTTGATGACCGAGAAGTGGCCAAGACGGCTGTGTTCCGTTTCTACGGTACAGCAGGGGGAGAGTAACGATGGACGTACAAGCCCTTGCCCTGACGGCGGCAGCGGCATTTGTAATTTCAGTTTTACTAGGACCTGTTGTGATTCCAAGTTTGCGCAAGTTGAAAATGGGGCAGCGAATTAGAGAAGAAGGACCGGCGCATCATCAGAGTAAGTCAGGCACCCCCACAATGGGAGGCATCATGATTGTGTTGGCCGTCCTGTTAGCGACACTGCGCTTTGCCATTTCCAGCCCGGAAATGGTCATTTTGTTAATGGCCACCCTAGGGTTTGGAATCATTGGTTTTACCGATGATTTTATTAAGGTGGTAAAACGGAGAAACTTAGGGTTAACGGCTCGTCAGAAATTACTCTTGCAAGCCGTGGTCACCGTGGTCCTATTTTTTTTGCTGCGTTGGCGGTGGGCCCAAGAAAATCAACCTTTTGTGGTGAATGTGCCTTTTACTCCTTGGAGCCTGAACATAGGAATATTGTATATTTTGTTTTTGCTATTGGTGCTGATTGCCAGCACCAATGCGGTGAATTTAACAGACGGATTGGACGGATTGGCTTCCGGAACGGCTGCTGTCGTGTTTGCGGCATATGGGATTTATGCTTATTGGCACACAGCTTATGATGTTTCCTTGTTTTGTGCAGCGATGGTAGGGGCGCTGCTGGGCTTTTTGGTGTTTAATCGGCATCCTGCAAAGGTATTTATGGGGGACACAGGTTCATTAGCCATTGGGGGGGCTCTCGCTCTAGTAGCGGTGTTAACCCATAGTGAATTGGGACTCATTTTGTTTGGAATGGTTTTCGTTATCGAGGCGCTGTCGGTCATTATTCAGGTGTTTTCATTTCAAGTTTTTGGCCGCCGGGTTTTCCGTATGAGCCCGTTACATCACCATTTTGAGATGTCCGGGTGGTCCGAGTGGGAAGTTGTGTTGGCTTTTTGGTTGTTTGCTTTCTTAACTTCCTTTGGAACACTGTTTCTGTTCTCTCCCCATATTTGAAAAATGGGTGTGGTGAAACAGGCAAAAATCGTAGAGAATATGGAGGATGAGGGCAATGGAGCCCGTTTGTAAAGGGCACGTTTTGGTGGTAGGTATGGCGAAAAGCGGGGTGGGTGTGGCAAAACTGTTACTTTCCAGGGGGTACCAGGTGGTTGTCAATGACCGCCGTTCACGAAGCGAAATGGAGGCGTCGGTTGCCCGCTTGGAAGCACTGGGGGCAACTGTCGTATGTGGGAACCATGACCTTTCGTTGCTCAAACCAAACCTGGACTTTATTGTGAAAAACCCTGGTATTCCATACAACATTCCGCTGATTCAAGCGGCTTTGGAGCGACAACTACCTGTGTACAGCGAGGTGGAAGTGGCGGCTTGGTTTATTACCACACCAATTGTGGCGGTAACTGGTAGCAACGGAAAAACTACCACCACCACTCTCATTGGAGAGATGTTATTTCACTCTGGGCAACAGCCATTGGTAGCGGGCAATATTGGCACTGCCGTGTCAGAGGTTGTGGGCCACGCGCAGGCAGGTGTGCCGTTGGTTCTAGAGGTATCCAGTTTTCAATTGCAAGGCACAGCGAGTTTTCATCCCCACGTAGCGGTACTATTGAATTTTTATCCGGCCCATTTGGATTATCACGGTTCTTTTGAGAATTACACAGCTGCTAAATGGAAAATCACAGAGAATCAAACAAGCGAAGATGTGGTGGTACTCAATTACGACCAACCTTTGCTGCGTCAACGGGCTGAGCAATTGCGGGCACGGGTGGTTTGGTTTAGCCGACTGCAGTTAGTTTCCAATGGATCTGCTGTCGAGGATGGCTGGATTGTGTTGCGCTTGGATGGCAAAAGTTTGCCTGTCCTCCGTGTCCAGGATGTGGCCTTACCTGGCGAACACAACCTAGAAAATGCCTTGGCTGCAGTGACGGCGGCCTGGGTTATGGGGGGTACAGTTGCAGGTATTGCAACAGTGCTCCAAACGTTTGCCGGAATTGAGCACCGTTTGGAATATGTAGGGAAACAGGAGGGGATTGTTTTTTACAATGATTCTAAGGCCACCAATCCCACATCTGCGCGACAGGCTTTGAATTCCTTTCCGGGTCCGATTGTCTGGATTGCCGGGGGACTAGACCGTGGAGATGATTTCACAATTCTTGAAGGACTTTTGGCACAAAGGGTTAAGGCGGCAGTATTGCTGGGCCAATCTGCGCAGTTACTGGCTGAAGTGTGTCAGCGGGCCGGGGTCCCTGTGGTGAATTTGGTGACCAGTTTGGCAGAAGCGGTTGCACTCGCCCGTGATTTAGCGAATTCGGGGGATGTGGTATTGCTTTCCCCTGGTTGCGCAAGTTGGGACATGTTTACTTCCTTTGAAGAGCGAGGACGCATGTTTAAAAATTTGGTGCATACATTGTAGCGGTTGTCCCATGACAAGGGAAACCTTTGCGAGACCGACTTTGCGGCTCGCAGTCACGGGAGGGATTGCACATGAGTCACTCCAACGATAGGCTGGATTGGCTACTCGTTGGCATCACTTTAATTCTTTTAATGATTGGGTTGCTGATGGTTCACAGTGCCAGTTCAGTGATTTCCGCACAACGCTTTGGAGATGCCTATTTTTACGCTAAACGTCAACTGTTGTGGGCCCTGTTAGGGCTGGTTGCCATGACTTGGACAGCAAGGGTGGATTATCACCAATGGCGGCGTTTTGCGCCGCAATTAATTTTGCTAAGCTTTGTATTTCTCGCAGTGGTTTTGATCCCAGGGGTTGGGCAAAATAGAGGGGGCTCACAGGCTTGGCTGGGGATTGGGTCGTTTGGCATTCAACCCTCAGAATTTGCGAAGTTAGCTTTGATCTTGTTTTTAGCTCACGATTTAGAGCACAATAAACATAAATTGCAGTCTTTCTGGCGCGGCTTTGTTCCGCCCTTGACAATGGCCCTGGTGGCTGTGGGGCTCATTATGTTAGAACCTGATTTAGGGCAAAGTGTGGTCATTGTTGGAACTACTGTGATTTTGCTGTTTGCTGCTGGGGCTAAATTGAGTCATTTGGGTGTGTTGGCTGGGGTAGGTGGCTTAGGATTTGTTGGGCTGGTGGCCATGGCTCCATATCGGATGATGCGTATTGTCGCCTTCCTAGATCCATGGAAAGACCCGTTAGGAAAAGGATATCAAATTATCCAATCCCTATATGCACTAGGATCAGGTGGCTTGTTGGGGTTGGGAATCGGCAATAGCCATCAAAAATACTTTTATTTACCTGAGCCGCAAACAGACTTTGTATTTTCCATTCTTGGAGAAGAATTAGGATTTTTAGGTGCGGCCACTGTATTGGCGCTATTTGCCAGCATGGTGTGGCGTGGCTATCGTACGGCTTTGTATGCTCCCGATGCATACGGAGCTTTGCTTGCTGCGGGAATCACTGGAATGATAGCGGTTCAGGTACTGATTAATGTTGGGGTGGTCACAGGGTCTATTCCGGCTACGGGGATTACATTGCCGTTCATTAGTTTTGGAGGTTCTTCTTTAACGTTGATGTTGACGGCCATGGGGATATTGTTGAATATTTCTACAAAATCAACATTCCCTGTTAAATAGGAAACTTTACTGTCAAATCGGTGGGGTGTGAATAAAATTGCGGGTGTTGTTGACTGGAGGCGGAACTGGGGGACACGTTTACCCCGGGTTGACGTTGTGGCGTTATATTTTACAGATGCACCCGGAGGCAGAGGTGCTATACATAGGTTCGAATAAAGGCCTGGAGCGGGAGATTGTGGCCCACGCAGGCCTGCCTTTTGTAACAGTGCCAGCGACTGGTTTGAAGCGGCAGATCAGTTTGGATGCATTTCGAACTTTGTGGACAGTCTGGCGTGGGTACCGCGCTGCGCGACGGCTAATTAATAACTTTCGACCCGACGTGGCCGTAGGGACAGGGGGGTATGTAGCGCTACCAGTCATTTGGGCGGCGTCCAGGATGGGAATTCCCACAGTGGTGTGGGAGGCGAATGCACGGCCTGGATTAACGAATCAGTTGTTAAGCTACCGCGCCAAAGCTGTGGCTGTTTCTTTCATTGATACGCAAAGTTTATTTTCACACGCTCGAAAGGTGACTTTTACCGGCCATCCGAGGGGCAGTGAGGTGCGGGGAGTAAATCCTGATGCGGTGGAGCAGGTGCGCAAGGATTATGGGATTCCCCAAGGAAGCCGCTTGGTGGTGATATTTGCCGGGAGTAGAGGTGCGGCAACTATCAATCAGGTGGTGAAACAAATGTGGACGGAACTGGCAAGGCGAACAAATTGGTATGTGGTGCATGCAACGGGTGAAGATCACTTTCAACAGATTCAGGCTGAATCCAAGGACTGTCCCAAAAATGTGCGACTGACACCCTTTATTCACAATATGCCTGCTTTGATGAGTTTAGCGGATGTACTTGTCACGCGGGCGGGGGGGGCAACATTGGCTGAAATATGTTCCTTTGCTTTACCTTCCATTTTGATTCCATCCCCCTATGTGACGGCCAATCATCAAGAGGAAAATGCACGCAGGTTGGTGGAACGGGGTGCGGCTAAATTAATCTTGGAAGCAGACTTGTCTGCCCCAAGGCTACTGCGTGAATTACAATTAATTTTGGAAACTAGTCAGGGATCTGTATTGGCGGATAATGCCCGCAGGCTGGCTGTTCCAGATGCAGTCCACACATTATATCAATTGGTGATGGAGATTTGTGACTGTGAAACGGGCACACAATAATGGGTTGGACCATATGATGCCATGCGGACCTGGGCGTGGGCGCGTCGCTCGCCGCGAATGGATGACCTTGGAGGGATGGTATGGACACGCAAATCACGCTTGCTGTGCTTGCTGAGTATGGGGTGCAGGGAGTACAAGCAAATGAACCTATGGCACGCCACACGACGTGGCGGATTGGCGGTCCGTCCGACCTGTTTTTCCGTCCGACGAGTGTAATTGAATTGCAAAATGTTTTACGGGCCGCAATGCGCTTAGAAATACCAGTAATTGTAATGGGCCGGGGATCAAATCTGCTGGTTTTGGATGGAGGCATACGTGGCCTAGTTATTCAACTGCACGACACATTCGCCCAATGGACCTTAACAGAGGGATGCTTAATTACACAGTCCGGGCGTAGCTTGGTTTCCGTTGCCAACATTGCGATTCGTGAAGGGATGGCAGGTCTGGAATTTGCAACAGGCATCCCGGGTTCTGTTGGGGGTGCCGTAATGATGAATGCGGGGGCACATGGGGGTGAAGTCAAAGATGTCCTACTGTGGGCGGATGTGCTTGAATTTGACGGAACATTGCACAGGATGACCCCAGAGGAGTTGCAATTTGATTACCGTTCCAGCGTTCTTAAGGACCATCCCGCTGTTGTCGCATCTGTGGCCTTCGCTTTACACCCGGGGAATTCGCAGGAAATGACGGCGAGAGTCAGACAGTGGGCACAGCGACGTTCGGCCACACAGCCTTTGTCCCAACCCAACTGTGGCTCCGTTTTTCGCAATCCGCCAGGAGCCCATGCGGCAGCCTTGATTGAACAAGCAGGGCTTAAAGGCTTGATTTACGGGGGTGCCCAAATCAGTGAAAAACACAGCAACTTTATTGTAAATCTTGGAACAGCCACGGCTAAAGACGTGTTATGGCTGATGCGTTACGCCCAGAAAACCGTTCATGACCGGTTTGACATCCAATTAGAGACGGAAGTTAGAATTATTGGTGAATCCGAATTGGCGTTGGGGAGGTGACGTTAGTGGACGCCTTCGAGATTCGTGGAGGTTGGCCGCTGCAGGGAGAAATGCGGATGTACGGCGCTAAGAATGCCGCTTTGCCAATTCTTGCTGCCAGTGTCATGGCTGAACAAGAGTGCTTGATTCAGGGTGTTCCAGATTTGGAAGATGTGCGGGTGATGATTGAGATACTTGTTGCACTTGGGGCACGAGTGATGCGAGAAGGGGATGCAGTCACAGTTTTTCCGCAGACCATTCGCAGTACCAATGTCCCCACATATTTGATGCGTCGCATGCGTTCTTCAATATTTTTAATGGGCCCCTTGTTGGCTCGCTTCGGGGAGGTACAGCTTTCGCGTCCGGGCGGATGTGTAATTGGGCAACGGCCAATTGACTACCATCTGCGCGGGATACGTGCACTTGGGGCACGTATTGAGGAACGTAACGGGTATGTGCGAGCAACGGCCAATAGACTGTTTGGTACCCGTGTGACATTAGATTTTCCCAGTGTGGGAGCTACAGAAAATTTGATGATGGCGGCGGTATTGGCAGATGGAGAAACGGTGATTGACAATGCTGCGCGAGAGCCTGAAATTGTAGATTTGGCTGACTTTTTAAGGGGTTGTGGGGCACATATTCGCGGCGCTGGGGAGGGTACGCTTGTGGTTCAAGGTGTTCATCACCTGCATGGGACCACACACCAGGTCATCCCAGACCGCATTGTGGCGGGGACAATGTTGATTGCAGCAGCAGCAACTGGGGGGTCCCTAACGCTTACCGGGGTCCGTCCGGAACATCTCGGTTCGCTATTGGGAAAGTTGCAAGAAGTGGGTATCCCTGTTGCCCGAGAGCGTGATATAATTCGGATTGAAGGGTTGCGTCCGTTTCGCGGGGTAAACCTACGAACAGAGCCTTATCCAGGATTTCCGACGGACCTTCAGGCGCCCTTTATGACGCTACAGACTTTAGCACAGGGCACAAGTATCATACATGAAAATGTGTTTGAGGCTCGATATAAACACGTCGACGAGTTGCGTCGGATGGGTGCTGACATCACGGTAGATATGCGGACGGCTATCATCCGTGGGGTTGCGGGCTTGTCTTCCGCTGTAGTGGAGGCCACAGATCTGCGCGGAGGTGCCGCGCTCGTGGTTGCGGCGCTGGCGGCGGTAGGGGATTCAAGAGTAGAAGGGCTGCAACATATTGACCGGGGATACCAGGAGTTGGACGTTTACCTGCGCGATTTGGGTGCCGATGTTCGCCGCGTGGTGCTGTCTCCTGATGCTGTCTAATATGGGGTGAAAAGGCCGATTGTGAATGGATGAACTGGAGGACGGAAGGCGGCCGTTGCCGTCTTCCGTAGTTTTTCGGTTAAGCTAAGTGTGGACTGGGGGAGTAAAGATAGAGGGTGAAACGAGGACAAGGAGCCGTTCTTGGGGAACCAGCATTGTCATTGCTTTCTTTCTATTTGTGGCAGCGGTAGCTTTTTTAGAATCTCCAATCACGCGAGTGCGTTCGGTAAAGGTTACAGGGAATCATTCCATTCCTGCACAGACACTTATTTTGGCAAGTGGGTTAAAGACCGGCATGAGTTTATGGCAGGTGAAAAACTCCCGGGTGGCGAAAAATATTGAAACAGCCCAGCCCTTGGTTCAATCGGTGACAGTAAAAACAGATGTATTAGCAGGAAGTGTCACTTTGAATGTGATGGAAAAAGCGGTGGTGGCCATCTATGCGGACGGTGGGCACTACTATAATTTGTTGAGCGATGGGCAAATCTATGGCGAAATTCGGACGACAGACGGATTTGATAAGCCCATCGTTAGCTTGCAGGCACAAACTGCCGTGCGCACAGGGCAGGTTCCCAATTTTCTGTTGCCTGGCCTATGTCAGCAACTGCAAATTGTGCCGGACAATCTGCTGTCTCGCATATCTCAAATCTCGGTAAACTCGTATGACACAGCAACTGTGTATTTGAATGACCAGTTTGTGGTACGCTGCCCAGCGGACAAGCTGGGGTCCTTGTTACCACAGGGATTAGATGCAATTTCCTATTTCTTAAAACAGGGTTACCAACCTGGCAGCGTGGATATGGGCAGTGGTCCACCTTATCGCTACACTCCGTTTTCTGCGCAAAATCTGTCAGGGGGTGCGCCATGACGAGCACGAAAACGAAATTGATGGGGTCATTGACAGTGGTGGCCATGGTGCTCGGTTTTATGGTGAGTCTGCAGTACAAGCAACAACTTTCCAGTCATTTAAGCGGTACAGCACTCAGTTCGGTGGATCAACAAGAACAAACTAAATTGGAAAATCAGTTTAGTGCATTGAAACAGGCAAATGGAAATGCACAAGCTGATCTAGCTAAAATCACCACCGAATTGTCGGATTACGAACAACGAACGGCGGGAAATAACGCTTCTTTACAGCACCTGCAACAAGCCCTTCAGGATGAACGAATTCTTGCTGGGATGACTCCTGTTGAGGGTCCTGGTGTGACTGTCACATTAATGGATGGGATAGCAACAGGGCCCAATGTTGAAAAATATCTCACACATGACTGGGATGTGCGTAGTGTCATCAACGAATTGTTTACGGCTGGAGCTGAGGCTATCTCCATCAACGGCTATCGGGTGGTAGCCACATCGGGAATTTATTGTACGGGACCTGTGGTTAAAATTAACGACCATAGGATTGGTGCCCCTTTTACGATTGCAGCCATCGGGGACCCGCAAACGTTAAACTCTGCCTTGCAAACCCAGGGAGGTATTTTGGATGCACTGCGTTCCCGTGGCATTTCTGTATCACAGCCGCAGATTCAGCAAGTTGTCCATATGCCAGCTTACATCGGTCCCCTAATGGCAGCGAGCATTACTGGCAGTTGATGGAACAGGCGCCTATAAAGAAGGGAAGAGACCGTATTGAACCGCAAGTCTGTCCTGTGGGGTCTGACGGGGGTCATGGGAATTCTGGGCTTTATGTTTTCTGTACAGGTGTCTTCACGCTTGAGAACACAATTCACACCGCTGTCGACTTATCTGGATTTGCGAACCCAGGTGCAGGAACAACTGCAGGAAAATCAGTTGTTGATGAATGAGGTTTCTAAAGACCGGGCACAGTTGGCGATGTACCAGGCGGCCAAGGGACATGGCGGACAGCTGATGGCCGCTTTACAACAAGATGCACGCACCGTGGCGACGCAAGCGGGATTGACCCCTGTGACGGGCGTGGGGCTAAGCATCACAATACAGTACAACCCGAACTTACCATACATACAGCAATATGCCGGGCTATTTGAAACGACGGCGGACCAACAACTGGGTCTATTGGTCAATGATTTATTTGCAAATGGAGCGAAAGCGATTAGCATCAACGGTCAACGGCTTGTCACTACATCTTCCATTCGTCTGGTGACGACTCTTAACAACATTACGGCTTTACAGGTCAACACAGTACCCATCACCATGCCATATGTCATTACGGCGGTTGGCGATGTGAACCGGATGCAAGCGGTGCTCACAATTAATGAAGTGGTAGCCCAGTTTGCCTTGATGCAAGAGCAATGTACTGTGACTTCCTATACTGGTGGTAGCCGCAGTGTGACGGTACCGGGTTATAACGGACCGTTGCCGGGGACTTGGGCGAAAGAGGTGCAAGGTCAATGATTTGGTTACCTGTATTAGGTTTGGTGTTGGGTGCCGCCCTTGGTTTTATAACTAATGTGACAATCCCACTAGCTTACTCCAGCTATCTATCAATTGCTATTTTAGCTGCATTTGACACAGTGTTTGGGGGCGTTCGAGCAAGCCTGGAACGCAAATTTGATAGTAAGGTTTTTGTGTCTGGATTTTTTTTCAACACAGCGATGGCGGCATTACTGGCTTACATTGGGGCCCAATTGGGAGTAGATCTATACCTTGCCGCAGTGGTTGCATTTGGAGTGCGTGTTTTTAATAACATTGCGGTGATTCGCCGGATTTGGTTGAACCGTCACAATGAACGAAATTTAATCCGAGAAGAAGCTGCACCAAAGGATGGGACGCCTTCTTAATATAGCATGAATAGGGGCAAGTCTGGCTTAATTTTTGATGGACTGCAGCGCATCTTGATAAACAGGGAAGCAATTTAGAGAATGAGGTCAAAAAAAGTTTTGTGAAAAAAGAGGATTGTTGCCCGGCTTGTGGAAGTAGCATTGTGAGCTATGGTTTACTGCCGGGCGGGGAGGTGCCAATGGGTTGGCCAAGGGAGATTACATCGTTAGTTTAGATATCGGCACTTCAAAGGTGCGGGCCATCATCGGTGAACAGTCAGGGACTAGCATCAGCGTGATTGGGGTGGGTTCCGCGGTTGGAGAGGGAATTCGCCACGGGTCCATTGTGGATATAGATCAAACAGTACAGTCTATTCGAGAAGCAGTGGATCACGCTGAACGAATGGTAGGAATACATATCACGTCTGCTTATGTGGGCATTTCTGGTAACCACATTCAGTTAGAAGGCAGTCACGGGGTTGTGGCCGTATCTTCCCCAGACAGGGAGATTGGCGGCGAAGATATTGAACGGGTATTACAACAAGCCCGGGTCATGGCGTTGCCACCAGAACGTGAAATTATCGATGTGGTGGCAAAGGAGTTTGTGGTCGATGGGTTGCATGGCATTATGGATCCGCGGGGGATGCTGGGAGTTCGCCTGGAAGTGGAGGCCTACCTGATTACCGGTAGTCGGACTGCGATTCATAATGTTGTACGGTGCGTAGAGCGGGCGGGAATTGAAGTGGCTAATTTGGTGCTGTTGCCAATGGCGGCCAGCATGGTAGCTTTGTCGGGGGATGAAAGAAAACTGGGTGTTGCCTTAGTGGATGTAGGCGCTGGAGCCACAGCGGTTTCTGTTTTTCAAAACGGGGTTTTGATGGCCAATAGCATTGTTCCCATGGGTGGCGATTACGTTACACACGACATTGCGATTGGGTTACGAGCGCAGACTGCGGCGGCAGAACAAGTTAAATTACGCCACGGCTGTGCCTCCATTGCGTCCGCTTCAGAAAACGAACACTTTAAGATTCCACGCATTGGGAATCAGCAAGAGGTGGAGTTCAATCAGTATGACCTGGCGACCATCATTGAACCCCGTATGCAAGAAATCTTTTCTCTCGTACGGCGAGAAATCGAAAAAATGGGATATGAACAGGATTTGCCTAGTGGCTATGTCTTACATGGTGGGGTCATGTCTACACCGGCGGCGGCTGAGGTGGCGGAGCAAGAGCTGGAGGCCCCTGTCCGGGTAGCAGTTCCTGAATTTTTGGGGGTACGTGATCCGTCTTTTGTGAATGGAGTCGGCATCATTGGCTACGCACTGCGCTCTCAATTGCGCAATGGTCACTTGGAAGTTGCGGCCACGTCGCGGTCTGGCAAAACAGGGAGTGGCATGTGGGCCAGGATTCGCGATTGGTTGCGCGATTTTATTTGAGGTTGTCGACCATCCCAATGTCGGATTACTCGTTCTCAAACTGACGAATTACAGACTTGTGGATAGACTGTGTGCGCGAGGAGGAACGGCAATGCTGGAGTTTGATGTCGAGTATGAACCGTTGGCAAAGATCAAAGTCATCGGAGTCGGTGGCGGGGGTTGCAACGCTGTCAACCGGATGATTGAGTCTGGCATTGAAGGGGTCGAATTTATTGTAGTGAACACGGATGCCCAGGCGTTGCATCAGTCTAAGGCACCTGTAAAACTGCAAATTGGTGAAAAGCTAACGCGTGGGCTGGGAGCAGGTGCAAATCCTGAAATCGGTAAAAAGGCTGCAGAGGAAAGTCGAGAAACACTGGTGACCGCACTGCAGGGAGCGGATTTGGTCTTTGTGACGGCGGGTATGGGGGGGGGCACGGGAACAGGCGCAGCACCGGTTATTGCGGAAATTGCCAAAGAGTTAGGATCCTTAACTGTGGGCGTGGTGACCAAACCCTTCCGCTTCGAGCAAAAGCGGCGTATGTCACAGGCGGAAGTGGGGGTCGCAAACCTAAAGGAAAAGGTAGATACTCTGATTGTGATTCCGAATGACCGCTTGTTAGAAATTGTGGACAGAAATACTCCTATGTTGGAAGCCTTTCGAGAGGCCGACAATGTCTTACGGCAAGGGGTGTCGGGCATTTCCGATTTGATTGCGGTGCCAGGGTTGATTAATGTGGATTTTGCTGATGTCAAGGCAATTATGGCAGAACGAGGGTCCGCGTTGATGGGAATTGGTGTGGCGACTGGGGAAAATCGTGCTTCGGAAGCAGCCAAGAACGCCATTAGTAGTCCACTTTTAGAGACTTCCATTGATGGGGCTCTAGGAGTATTGATGCATATTGCCGGGGGGTCTAATCTGAGCTTATGGGAGGTCAATGAGGCAGCCGATATGGTGTCTACAGCCGCAGATCCTGAGGTAAACATGATTTTTGGGGCGCATATTAACCCTGAACTTGGGGATGAGATTGTGGTCACAGTAATTGCCACTGGGTTTGAGAGTCAGCCGAAGGTGGAGTCACATTCAGCTGTAAACCAAGTTGTTCAGGGCAACAATCGACGAGGGGGTTTATTGGAGGAACTTCCGAACGTGTCAGGAAATTCGTGGGACGTCCCGGCCTTCATGCGTAAGCAACGAGATGGCAAGCCTTCTCGTGAACGATAATCTGGTTTCTGTTTAGATACTATCGAACAAATGCTTGTGAAGTATGATGAATTCAATGGCCAATCGCATGGATATGAATGTTTTGGCTTTTACCGACATATGGGTTTTGGCGAGCTGAAATATCCTGAGTTTCAGTTTCTCCGGACCCCTGTCGTTTCCTCCTGGGTTACATACGGTTGGCCACCGGATGTGACTCACTACCTCGAGTTTTTCTCTCAGTTTTGTATCACCCCTATGATTTTTTAGGCAAGTTCCGACAGGCTTCGTAATAGAGATGTACTATACTGTGCCAAACACCACCTTGGGGGTTGCCATGCATGTAATATACGCAGACGTGGTGTGGTTCATTAACCTAGCTATGGACTGTGTTTTGCTGGTCATTGCTGGATGGATGGCCAAACGGCCTGTTCGTTGGCGTCGAATCATTAGCGGTGGGGCGATGGGTGCTTGTTATTCCATGATTCTGTTCGTTCCTGTTCTCTCCCCACTCACCACTTGGCCGGGGAAAGTGGTGATGTCCATGCTTATGGTTCTAGTAGCTATTCCAGTACGAACTCTACTCGAATACCTTCGGGTCTGTAGTCTGTTCTACTTTGCCGCATTTGTTCTAGCGGGGGCTGCTTTAGCTTTACATTTTGCGATTCCTGGCGCTACCTTGGCGGGTGGAACAATGGCACTCGCTAACGGGGTCAACTTTGTGGGTCAATTAGGTGTTTTTGCACTGATGATTGCTGTGCCAGTGGGTGTGGTGGTCATTTACAGCGCCATTGGCTGGAGCCGCCGCAAACAAAACGAGGCGGGCGTGTTATACCGTGTTCGAGTAAACTTTTTTGAAAAAAGTGTGGAATTTATTGGGCTGGCAGATACAGGCAACCGACTACGTGATCCCGTTTCTCGACGGCCAGTTTGCCTGGTGGAGGCACGAGTCATAGCCCAACTTCTCCCCGAGGACATGGGTCAAGGTCTGGTGAGTGCCCCCTCTCTATCCAACTGGCTGCTTGGATTGGAGGACAACTATAGTCGGAGGATGACGGTGATTCCCTACCGGTCTGCGGGAGGGAGGGAGCAGTGGACCGTTGCACTGCGCCCTGACGCAGTGACTATTGAACAGGGGGACCACTGGCAACAGGCCCCACCTTGTTTATTAGCCATCCAGCAAAATCCTTTGTCTGTGGAGGGCGAGTTTAAAGCCATTTTACACACGGATTTACTTATGGGAGATGACAGCCTTGAAAATCACAGTAACCCACCCGGGAATCAGCACTCGGTTGCGCATACGGCTGCGCCTACTTTGGATTCAAGTTCGCATGAAAGTGGCAGGCGGTGCCGATGAAATTTATTACATAGGCGGGAATGAGGCTTTACCGCCGCCGTTATCTAAAGAAGAAGAAGAGTATTTACTCGGTCTATTGCCTCGGGGCGAGGATTCTGTGAGGGCCATGTTAATTGAACGCAATCTGCGCCTAGTGGTTTATATTGCAAGGAAATTTGAAAATACGGGGCTCCACATTGAAGATTTAGTTTCAATTGGAAACATTGGTCTGATTAAGGCTGTCAACACTTTTGACCCTAGCAAAAAAATTAAATTGGCGACTTACGCCTCGCGATGTATTGAAAATGAAATTTTAATGTTTTTGCGACGAAGTAATAAACTCAAATCTGAGGTGTCTTTCGATGAACCGCTTAATGTGGACTGGGACGGTAATGAACTCTTATTGTCAGATGTTTTAGGAACAGCGCCAGACACCATTTATAGGGACTTGGAGGACGAGGTAGACAAGGAAATGCTCTATGATGCTTTGGAAAGACTGTCAGAGCGGGAACGTAAAATTATGGAACTTCGATTTGGATTAGGTCGCACAGAGGAAATGACGCAGAAAGATGTTGCAGATTTATTAGGAATATCTCAGTCTTATATTTCTCGTTTAGAAAAGAGAATTATCAAGCGCCTGCGGAAGGAATTTAATCGCTTCACTTGAGGGAACAGAGATTTAGACTGAATCGTACGACTTCATCAGAGTCACTTCCCTGTTACTTGTAATGAAGGCAACAAGCGGGAATCTTAGCGTATAACTTGATACCCCTCGGACATACTGAGGACAACATTCGGCTGCCAGTTGTTGTATTTTGGTCAGCTTGCTGCGTCGTCAGTCAGCACGAGGGGGAACGGCCGTGAAACGCAACAAGGTGGAGATTTGTGGTGTAAATACCTCGCAGCTTCCCGTCTTGAACAATGTGGAGATGCGTCAATTGTTTGCACAATTACAGTCAGGGAATGCGACAGCCCGGGAAAAGCTGGTCAATGGAAATTTGCGTCTGGTGTTGTCTGTTATCCAACGGTTTAACAATCGTGGGGAATTTGTGGATGATTTATTTCAAGTTGGGTGTATTGGGCTCATGAAGGCCATTGACAATTTTGATTTAGGACAAAACGTTCGTTTTTCAACTTACGCTGTACCCATGATTATTGGTGAAATTCGCCGCTATTTGCGGGATAATAACCCGATTCGCGTGAGCCGTTCACTGCGGGACATCGCTTATAAGGCACTGCAGGTCCGGGATCAGTTGACAAACCGAAATTTGCGCGAACCGACGGTACAAGAAATTTCAGAGGAATTGTCTTTACCGAAAGAAGAAGTGGTGTTTGCCCTAGACGCTATTCAAGATCCGGTGTCTTTGTTTGAGCCTATTTATCACGATGGCGGAGATCCAATTTATGTAATGGACCAGATCCATGATGACAAAAATATGGACAAGTCTTGGATAGAGGAAATTGCCATAAGGGAAGCAATGCGTAAGCTCACAGAAAGGGAACGTAAAATTCTTTCGATGAGATTTTATGAGGGAAAAACGCAGATGGAGGTTGCGGAGGAAATTGGAATTTCACAAGCCCAAGTCTCCCGTTTGGAAAAGGCCGCTATTCATCGCATGCAAAAGCACGTGCAGAGTTAACCCTAGTTTGACAGCAAGTTCCCGTGTTTTCAACATATCATGAAGTAGATGCGTCCAGTCGTGATGTGAAAGGCGGGAACCTGGCAATGCGGATATCTGATCTGCAGGCAAAGGATGTGGTTAATGTTGGCGATGGTAAACGCTTGGGTTCCATTGGAGATTTGGAGATTGACACAGATAGCGGTCTGATTCGTGCAATTATCATTCCAAGTCAAAATCGTTTTTTTGGCATGGTAGGTGGGGGGCAGGATTGGGTTATTGGATGGAATCAAATTATAAAAATTGGATCTGATGTAATTTTGGTGGATCTCCGTTCTAATCGTGAAACGGGTTATTATTTACCCCCACATACAGGAAAATCAGGAACAGGAGGCTACTGACAACAGGCATGTTTCTCCATCCCGCGAAATAGCGGGATTTTCTTTTTTGATTGGTGAAAAGATATGGATGGGGTAAGATAGATATAAGATGGGCAGGGGATGAAATGACAGAAGCGTGGGGGCGAACAGCAGCAGGAATGGAAATGTGGTTCCCGAGCTGGTCACATCTGGGGCAGGTACGGGCTGTCTGTTTTGGCCGCAAGGGAGGCGTGAGTGAGAAACCCTGGGATTCTCTTAATGTGGGTTTTCATGTGGAGGATGACCCACAAAACGTCACTGTTAATCGTCAACGTTGTGTGGAAGTGATTGGGGGCCGCTTGGAGGACTGGGTGATGGCTCAACAAGTGCATGGGCACAAGGTTGCACGTGTTACTTCACAGGACCGCGGAAAGGGTGCTTATACTGCAGAAAATGCTGTGTCGGGTGTGGACGGACTGGTGTGTGACAGCCCCGGAGTGACCCTGGGAATTCTTGCTGCGGACTGCGTACCTGTGCTTTTCTATGACCCTCGTCGTGGGGCTGTTGGTATAGCGCATTCTGGTTGGAAGGGAACTGTTGGGCACCTTGTCCGTGAGGTGGTTTCTGTCATGAAGCAGTCCTTTGGGACAGATCCGAGCGATTTAAACGTTTGCCTAGGGCCGTCTATTCGTGAGTGTTGTTACGAGGTGGGCGCAGATGTCGCCAGACATGTGAACACAGAGTTTGGTTCCTCTTTTTTGGTTGCGAGTCCACATGAACCAAAACGACCCGATCACTTTATGCTCAGTCTTCAAAATTGTATTCGCTCGGACCTGATGGGCTGTGGGATTCCACAGGAAAAGATTGAGGATTTTGGTGAATGCACGGTCTGCCATTCCGACTATTTATTCTCTCATCGTGAATCGTTGGGGAAAACGGGTCGTCTCCTAAGTGTTGTGCGTTTGCCAGCAAAGAGATGATAAGCAGGAGTTTCACCACGATTATGGAATTCTCTATAATAGTGCATGTCCAAAAAGGGGTTAGGTCAGACCCAAGCAATGCGCTGGGGAGTTCTAACCTCTTTCTGAACCACCTCTAATAGTAATTTTGTGAAAGGGCTATTAGGTTTGTACATGGGGAGTCGTTGCAAGAATGGTTGGATATCGAGAACGGGTTCAATCGGTTCAAAACGAGGTGGTAGAAGCATGCCATCGGGTGGGACGAGATCCTCGTGAAGTGCATCTCATTGGGGTGTCAAAGACGGTGGGGCCAGAAGCTCTTCCAGATCTAGCTACTGCAGGAATTGTGGATCTGGGTGAAAACCGCTGGCAGCATGCCCGAGACATGCTCTCCACACTTGCTGCCGCAAATTTTACTTGGCATTTTATTGGACATTTACAAGCTAACAAGGTTAAGGATGTAATAGGCCGATTTTCTTGGATTCACTCAGTAGATTCAGTGGCCTTGGCGACGGAAATGAGTCGACGTTGTATTCAGCAAGACAAGTGGGTGCAATTATTACTGCAAGTGAATATTGCCGGAGAGACGCAAAAGTTTGGCCTATCCCCCGAAAAATTGATAGAAGTCGCACAGCGGGTGCATGAATTGCCAGGGGTGACTTTACGAGGGTTGATGACCATTGCTCCTAAAAGCTCAGATGTCAACGAGGTGAGACCTGTGTTTCGGGAACTGGCGGATTGGTTGCGACGTCTGCAACAGTCGCTTGGAGACCCGCAACTTACAGAATTGTCAATGGGGATGTCCGATGACTTCCCTGTGGCCGTGGAAGAAGGGGCTACCATGATTCGGATAGGGCGGCGCCTTATGGCGGGGACTGAGAGTAATGAGAGTCGTTGAGTCATACGATTAAAAAATTTACGTAGAAAAATAATTCATTTTTTTGCGAAGGCGGATGCAGGCGTGTACACAGTCTTACTGAATATTATCGAGGTTATTCTGGCTCTCTATGGGTACATACTGATTGCGGCCGCAATCATTACCTGGATTCCAGACCTGGATGCTACGCAGGTTGGCCATTGGTTGCATCGCTTGACTGAACCCTATTTGTTGATCTTCCGTCGCATCATTCCACCCTTACAACTGGGCGGTATGATGTTGGATTTGTCTTATATTGTAGCGCTTATTGTGTATTTCTTTATTCGTCAAGGGGTTCTTGCCGTATTGGTGAGTCTTGTGGTGAAAATAACCTCATGACAAACGAACACAGGGATTTAAGCTGGGCGCGTCGAGAAGAACTTGGGTTTATCCGACGAGTTGCAGACTGGACCGATACGGTGGTCAGTGGACACCGATGGTACAGAACGGACTTTCTCGACTTGCGAGAACAGTCGCTGGTCCAGGCCGTCGTTCGTCGCGATGGCTTAGCGGTGGCTTGGTTTGGTGGGGGTCTAGGGGCAGAAAGGCAGCGGGCACTCCTCATGCCAGACGACTGGAAACCGCAAGCCACTGACTTTGAAGTCGATGTTCTGCAAGTGCAACGGTTAGACGGGGGAGCATTAAGTCACGGTGCGGTGCTGGGCTCTCTTTTGGGGACGGGGGTAGACCGACGCAAAACTGGGGATATCCAATTGTCTGATTCTGTGGCTTTGGTGGCGGTGTGCAAAGAACTGACCGACTTTTTGTGGACACAGTGGCGACAAATTGGTCGCCATGGGTGTTCCGTAAGTTTGTGTACGAGTGTTGTCTTTGCACCGCAAGCGTATGAATGGAAGCAGGTAAATGTGGCTTCTTTTCGGTTGGATGCGGTCCTTGCACAAGTATGTCATTACTCTCGAGAACAGGCGCAAACGTTGATTAAACAGGGTAAGGTGAAATTGAATTTTGTGGAGTGGGTAAAGCCGGACGAACTCGTGCAGATGAAAGACATCATTTCAGTTCGGGGATTTGGCAGAATTTTTGTGCGTGAGGTGGTCGGGACATCTCGCAAGGGTAGAGAATGGATTAATGTGGGGATTCTGCTTTCCCGTTTAGAGTCAAGCGACGACTAACCCAGCTGTGCGGTGTGCAGGAGATGGCAGGCACAGTGTCGAAAGTAGAGTACGAAATTTTTGTCGATTATCTGAAATATGTGCAAGGATGTGTCGAACATAGGAGGCGTTTGTGATGCCGTTGTCCCCTTTAGATATTCACAATAAGGAATTCGGACGTTCCTTTCGGGGCTATGATGAAGATCAGGTAGATGATTTTCTGGAGCAAGTCATTCAAGACTATGAGGCTTTGATTCGTCAAAACAAGGAGTTAGAAGAAAAAATTGAAAATCTTAATGAGAAACTAAAACATTTCACAAATATTGAAGAGAGTTTAAGCAAGTCGATTATCGTGGCACAAGAGACAGCGTCAGAAGTGAAGAACAACGCTCGCAAAGAAGCACAGTTGATTCTCAAAGAGTCTGAGAAAAATGCCGACCGAATTGTCAGTGAGGCGTTGAATAAGTCGCGGAAAATTGCCATGGAAGTTGAGGAAGTGCATAAACATGCGGCGATTTATCGTGCTCGTTTTCGTTCTTTAATTCATGCACAACTGGAAATGTTGGAGTCTGGTGATTGGCAGGATTTTGATCAGGACATGGGAAAAAGGAGTGGTGCGGACAGCACCTTCGGGGAGGCGACAAAGAGTGAAGGGACAAGTGGCTCCTGAAACGAATCAGTTCCAAGGGCCATCGATTTTGTGACAGATAGGACCGGAGCGTGGTTGTAGACCTGCACTCCGGTCCTATGTGGATGTCAAATAATCCGTGTAATCAAGAAGAGAGTTAATCCAATCAGTAAAAGGAGAAAAAATACAGACGTGTATTGCAACTCCATTTGAAACCAAAAGCTGGCCAGAAAGCTGGCAATCATCTCAATGGCGCCAATCCACATGAGTATCCACGACAAGGCCACAAGCTGCTGTCTACGCACAGATTTTTTCTCCAATCCTCGTTTGTTTTTCATCATACACTGGTTGCTGCAAGAAATCCTTGACAAAGTTTTGAACTTGGTCCGTTGCAGACCCGAAGTGTTATCCAAAAACTCAGATGTACGATTCATTCCTGAACCACAGGGATTGCTCAGCACAGATGGGTGACACTAGCTGTAGTGTAAGATGACAATGAGGAGAGATTTCTGTGGTGATGCAGGACATGTTCCGTAAAGAAGTGTTGCGGATACAGGCGGAGATTGTGCGGCGGTTAGAGGATACGGATGGTTATGGATTAAACGATTCAATGCGGGATTCTCTTGGGGAGCTGTCCTTGGCAGATAATCACCCAGCGGATATTGGGGATGAACTGTTCGAACGTGAAAAAGACTTGGGACTTCGGCAGATGGACGAACTACAATTGAAAGCGACGCAACATGCTCTGCGAGCACTGGATGCAGGAACCTATGGGACGTGCGAGGTCTGTAAAACTCCAATTCCAGTATCCAGGCTAAAAGCAAATCCATTAGCCACTCAATGTGTGCAATGTAAACAAGAGAGTGAGCGAACTCACATAGATTTGCCTCGTCCGGTGGAAGAGGAATTTTTAGATCCGCCATTTTCCAGGACCTTGCCCGAGGAAAAAGAATCGGTGGAATTTGATAGAGAAGACGCTTGGCAGGCGGTGGATCGGTATAACCAACGACAAGGAATCGACGAATGAAAACGTGCGTTTCAGATAACCGCAAATAACGATTATTGGATTAAAACTTATGACTTCCTGTAATTCCTGTGGACCACGAGTGGCTTGTGATAGACTGAGCAGAGAATGGTTGATTGGAAGGGAGCGTGGGGTGTGGTTTACTGGGTTGCAGTAGTGATTTACTTGTTAGATCAGGGCATCGAGTGGGTCATTCGCACACATATGACCTTGCATCAGGCGATACCCGTGATTCCTGGAATACTGGAGATTGATTATATTCTTAACCCTGGAGCTGCCTGGGGGATATTGCCTGGGGCTCGTTGGTTTTTAGTTCTCATGGCTGTGGCCGTTATTGGGGTGGTTCTTTTCATTGAACGTAGGAAACATCTCAACGCTTGGTTTCGCCTGGGGCTAGGCCTAGTTTTAGGTGGGGCTTTAGGTAATCTCACGGATAGGGTGTTAACGGGTCGCGTCGTCGACTATGTTTATGTGCAGGCTATTCACTTTCCTGTGTTTAATTTGGCTGATGCGTCCATTGATGTGGGTGTGATTGCTATTCTTATTGGTTCATGGTGGGCAGACCGTCACCCTTCGCAAAAACCGACCAGGGATGTGAAACAATGATTGGCATGCGCGTTCAACTTGGCGTAGATTCACTCAGTGAGGGGATTCGCTTAGATCGGTGGCTAACAGACGCCCTTGCTGAACAAGGGGTGGAGGCCTCGCGCACACAGGTACAAGAGTGGATCCGAAAAGGGTTGGTCCATGGCAACCGGGTAGAATTGCGGCCAAGTAATCCCGTGATTGCAGCTGAATTCTATGTAGTATCCATTCCTACTCCGGAACCTGTGGAAGTACAAGGAGATCCGGTCTCTTTTCAAGTCATTTATGAGGATGAATCCGTGGTAGTTGTCAACAAACCCCGCGGCATAGTCGTCCATCCAGCTGCGGGTCACGAACGCAATACGCTTGTCAACGGCCTCGTTTTTCGCGGCGTTTCCTTGTCTTACTTAGGTGGGGCGTTACGTCCCGGGGTGGTCCATCGAATTGACAAAGATACTTCTGGACTGTTAGTTCTAGCCAAGACAGATGGAGCTTATCATGGTTTGGCAGAACAGTTTCGGGAACACACTATGCAACGTCGTTACTTGGCACTTGTGCACGGGGTGGTTCCACACGATAAAGGGAGGGTGGATGGACCAATTGGTCGGGATCCGACCAACCGCAAACGGATGGCCGTGGTCGAGCGGGGCAAGCCAGCCATCACCCATTTTGCGGTCTTGGAGAGGTTCCAGGCTTACACTTTTCTAGACTTGCACTTGGAAACAGGGAGAACACACCAGATTCGAGTGCACATGGCCTTCATTGGTCACCCCGTAGCAGGTGACCCGGTGTACGGTCCACGGCATACCCTGATGATTGAGGGTCAGGCGTTACATGCTGCAACATTGGGTTTCCGTCATCCGGAAAATGGGAAAGAACTGTGTTTTACCGCTCCTTTACCGGAGGACATGGAAGGATTACTGCGGGAACTGCGTTCGTGACTTGACGAGGGAATAGGAAACTGTTAAGGTGTGTTCAGTTCATTTGCTGCCTTTAAACCAGTCCCGTGAGATTGGTAAGGAGTCGTAACGATAAGTTGGCTATGACTATGTAACTTGTCAACTTTGCGGCTGCCCCCATTCGGGACGGCCGTATTTTTGTGACTCCGGAAAACCGTCAAACTTTACAAATAGGGGGAACTGGGCCACTCGTACGGGGCCCGAGGTGCAGGTAGGGAAAGGTGGGGGGCAAAATGCAAACGAAAGCTCAAATTATGGACAAGGTTGGAATGGAGCGGTCCGTCACGCGTATGGCTCATGAAATTCTTGAACACAATCGGGGCTTGTCGGGTCTCACAGTGGTAGGAATTCAAACCCGGGGGGCCATTCTGGCGGACCGAATTGCAGATAAGATGGCCAGCATTGAGGGAACTCGACCCCCGGTGCAGCACTTGGATCCGCGACCCTATCGGGACGATGTGGACGCTGCCAGGCGGCCACATCCCAGTCAGGTAAATTTAATGGTACAGAACCGTGCGGTGGTTCTGGTGGACGATGTGCTTTACACGGGACGTACTGTTCGTGCTGCACTCGATGCACTGATGTCGGCAGGCAGGGCGAGAACGGTGCAACTTGCTGCTTTGATTGACCGGGGACATCGAGAGTTGCCTATACGTGCAGATTATGTAGGAAAAAACGTGCCTACTTCGCACAACGAGGAAATTGCCGTGCACTTACAGGAGGTGGATTATGAAGATGGAGTCTGGATTGTCAATCCCAACGAACTCTTCTCCTGAGGTCGGAAAAGTGAATGTAGTCGGTTTGCCCCACTTGGTGACAGTGCGGAATCTGACTCGTATGCAGATGGAAGCCTGGATGACACGGGCCGATACGCTACGACAGATGAGTCGTCGGGACCGCAATGCCTTGCACTCGGGAGCAGTGGTGGCCACCTTATTTTATGAGCCCAGTACTCGCACGCGACTGTCGTTTGAAACGGCAGTATTGCAGCTGGGAGGACAGGTGATTGGTGCCGAAAATGCTAAAGAAAATTCCTCTGCCAAAAAAGGTGAGACGCTTGCCGATGTGGTGAGAGTGGTTGGGGCTTATGCAGATGTCATTGTCATTCGTCATCATGATGCAGAGGCTTTTCGTGAAGCCACACGGTTCAGTCCTGTTCCGCTGGTTAGCGCTGGAGCGGGAGATGGGGAACACCCGACACAGGCCATGTTAGACATCTATACGATGATGAGGGAGTTGGGGAGAATTGATGGATTGCATATCGCCATCCTTGGGGACCTGAAGTATGGTCGCACCGTGCATTCCTTATTGTGGGTTTTGACTCGTTTTCGCGGGGTACGCGTCAGTTTGCTCCCAGAACCCGGTTTTTCGCTCCCACAGGAGGAATTGCGGTTACTTTCGAAGGCTGGGTTGACCCTTCAAATCGCAACACAAGTAGAAACACTTTTTCCGACGGTAGATGTGGTGTATCAAACGCGTATCCAACGGGAGCGGTTGCAGGATGAGGAGGCTTCCGGGTTTCCTGGCGACACCAACAGAACTTTAACCACTGGGTCTATTGCAACAACGGCTGGCTGTTCGGTTGGCACACTTAATATCGGAATCGCGGAGTTACAACTGTTGCCACATCACGCTAAAATTATGCACCCCTTGCCCCGGGTGGGGGAAATTGATCCCGCGATTGACGAAGACCCAAGGGCGGCATACTTTCGACAGGTGGAAAATGGATTATATATGCGAATGGCGATTCTAGATCAGTTACTGGGAGGACAGGGACTGTGAAACAAAAGTTAAGCGGCGGTCGATTGCTGGTAATTCACCGAGAAATTGGGGGGGTAGGCAGATGACGACAGACGAGGGTACCCGCAGTTGCAAGGCACGTTTGATGTTGGCAGACGGTACGGTTTTTGAAGGGGTAGGGTTTGGCGCCGTCGGTGAGTCCTTTGGGGAATTGGTTTTTAATACTGGTATGGTGGGATACCAGGAGGTCCTCACAGACCCATCTTATTATGGCCAGATTGTCACCATGACCTATCCACTAGTGGGTAATTACGGAGTTAATGTGGATGATGTGGAATCACGGCGTCCTTACGTATTTGGTTTTGTGGTTCGGGAGTTTGCTGTGGCAGCCAGTCACCACAAAAGCCAGGGTAATTTGGATAGTTATTTAAAACGATATGGGATTATTGGCATATCTGGTGTCGATACCCGCAAATTGACCAAACACATTCGCAACCAAGGAACCATTAAAGCCGTCCTCACGACACTGGATACGCCGCTTGAGGAACTGCGGACGCGTCTTTCGGAACGGTCATGGCCCACGGACCAGATAGATCACGTAACCACGCCCACCGTATATCGGTGTCCCGGTGAGGGTAGAAGGGTGGTTTTGCTCGACTTTGGTAGTAAGGCTGGGGTATTGCGGTCCCTGTTAGCAAGACGATGTGACGTGATTGTGGTTCCAGCTCACACGCTAGCGACTGAAATTTTGAGTTGGCAACCGACAGGGGTGATGCTTAGCAATGGACCTGGGGACCCTGTGGATGCACCCTATGCGGTGGAAACGGTAGCACAGTTGTTAGGCAAGGTTCCTGTATTTGGTATCTGTCTTGGGCATCAGTTGATGGCACTAGCCTGTGGGGCGAAGACAGAAAAACTGCGTTTCGGTCACCGCGGCGTGAATCACCCGGTTAAAGATTTGCACACCGGTCGCTTGACGATTACCTCGCAAAACCACGGCTACGTGGTAAATGAGAAATCACTGATAGGTACGGATCTAAAGCTGACACACGTGAATCAGAACGACGGCACGGTTGAGGGATTGGCACATCGTATATTTCCCGCCTTCTGTGTTCAGTATCATCCAGAGGCCCGTCCAGGTCCTGACGATTCAGATTTTCTGTTTGACGATTTCATGGAAATGATGGACGCATTTGCAGAGGGGAGATGGCGGACGAGTGCCGAAGCGAACTGATCTGCACAAAATTTTGGTGATTGGCAGCGGTCCGATTGTAATTGGTCAGGCTGCTGAATTTGACTATGCGGGCACCCAAGCTTGTCAAAGTCTGCGGGAAGAGGGATTCGAAGTCGTTTTAGTGAATTCGAATCCGGCTACCATCATGACAGACCCAGATATTGCCGATAAGGTATACCTAGAACCTTTAACAGAGGAATTTTTAGAACAAATTGTACGCAAAGAGCAACCAGACGGTTTGTTGCCCACCCTTGGTGGGCAGACGGGTTTGAATTTAGCAGTTAAACTGGCAAAATCAGGAGTACTGGCGGAGCAATCGGTGGAGTTGCTGGGGACGCCGATTGATTCTATTGAAAAGGCGGAGGACCGGCAAAAGTTTCGTGATCTGATGAACACTTTAGAGCAATCCGTACCTGAAAGTGAAATTGTCACAGACTGGACAGGCGCACAGGATTTTGCACGGAGAATTGGGTTTCCGATTATTGTTCGCCCGGCATATACACTGGGGGGGACTGGCGGCGGCATCGCTGAAAACTGGGAGGAATACCAGGACATCACAGGATTGGGTCTTGGAGCCTCGCCTATTCATCAAGTTCTAGTAGAACAAAGCATTGCGGGGTACAAAGAGATTGAGTATGAGGTGATTCGCGACGGTGCGAATAACTGCATTGTGGTATGTAACATGGAAAACTTTGATCCAGTGGGGATTCACACAGGGGACAGCATTGTGGTGGCTCCCAGCCAGACCCTTTCTGATCAAGACTACCAAATGTTACGCAGTGCGAGCCTAAAGATTATCCGGGCCTTAGGCATTCAAGGCGGATGTAACATTCAATTCGCCCTAGATCCATACAGTTCTCATTATTACGTGATTGAAGTCAATCCGCGAGTCAGTCGTTCTAGTGCACTGGCTTCGAAAGCCACGGGTTACCCTATCGCGCGGGTGGCTACTAAAATTGCCATTGGGTATCACTTGGATGAGATACGTAATCCCGTGACGCGAGAAACTTACGCCGCTTTTGAACCTGCATTGGATTATGTCGTGACCAAGATACCCCGTTGGCCTTTTGACAAGTTTCACAGCGCAAATCGCCGATTGGGAACGCAAATGAAATCAACCGGCGAAGTGATGGCCATCGGTAGAAACTTTGAGGAATCCCTATTAAAAGCGGTCCGTTCATTGGAAATTGACCGTGACAGTCTGTGGTGCAAAGAGGCATTTACTTGGTCAGACGCAGAAGTATTGCAACGACTCGCCAAACCGGATGACGAACGTCTGTGGGTGCTTGCTGAGGCAATGCGGCGGGGATATGGTTCAGAGGCTTTGAGAGACCTAACTGCCATAGATCCATGGTTTTTACACAAAGTAAAGGGAATTGTGACTTTGGAAGCGGATTTGCAACAGGCAGCTAAGGACGGGATTGTTTCGTTGGGAACTCGACACCGTGACTTGTTGGTGCAGGCCAAACGCAAAGGTTGGCCTGATAGTGCAATCGCACGGATCTTCAGCGTCCCCCTAGCAGCGGTAGCGGGAGTGCGCAGAGATCTTGATTTGCGTCCAGTCTACAAGATGGTGGATACTTGCGCGGGGGAGTTTGATGCGGCCACTCCGTACTACTACAGTACTTATGAAGAAGAAGACGAGGTTGCGGATGACGACGAGAAAAAGTTGTTGGTCTTGGGGTCGGGACCCATCCGCATTGGACAAGGCATCGAGTTTGATTACTGTTCCGTGCATGCGGTGTGGGCAATTCGTCGTGCGGGATATAAGGCCATCATTATCAACAATAACCCAGAAACGGTATCGACAGACTTCAACACTTCAGACCGATTGTACTTTGAACCGCTACACCTTGAGGACGTGCTGAATGTGATTGAAAGGGAGCGCCCCGATGGTGTTATTGTGCAGTTTGGCGGCCAAACGGCCATCAATTTGGCGGCACCACTGGCTGCAGCGGGGGTGCGAATTTACGGGACCTCGCTGGAAGACATAGATAGAGCAGAAGACCGGGAAAAATTTGATGAACTGCTGGGCAATTTGGAAATTCCCCGGCCTGCTGGGCGGGCCGTTACGTCTCTGGCAGCGGCCTTGGTGGCAGCGGCGGATTTAGGCTATCCAGTATTGGCTCGACCTTCCTATGTTCTGGGTGGGCGAGCGATGCAGATTATTTACAGCGACGAGGAAATGCAAACTTACATGCAGGAGGCTGTGGAGGTATCGAACAGTCATCCCGTTCTGGTAGACCGTTATGTCCACGGCATTGAGGTAGAAGTGGATGCGGTTAGTGATGGAGAAACAGTGCTGATTCCCGGAATTATGGAACATGTAGAGCGGGCAGGGGTTCACTCAGGCGACTCCATCGCTGTCTTTCCACCACAGTCTTTAGCCCCTGCCGTCAAGCAGTCTCTGGTGGATTACACGATTCATATTGCACGTGGGTTACAGGTTAAGGGCTTACTCAACATTCAGTTTGTTGTGCAGGAGGACGAAGCTTTTGTATTAGAAGTAAATCCAAGAGCCTCGCGAACGGTGCCCTTCTTGTCAAAGGTTACACAAATTCCGATGGTGGATTTGGCGATACAAGCAGTCTTAGGAACAAAGCTGGAAAGCCTTGGATGGGAGTCTGGTTTGGTGGCCGAACCCCACCGCGTGGCCGTTAAGGTACCGGTATTCTCTTTCGCTAAACTGCGCCGGGTGGACATTACTCTGGGACCGGAAATGAAGTCCACGGGTGAAGTGATGGGCATTGAGGCCACCCTGGCGAAGGCCTTATACAAGGGCTTGCAGGCGGCAGGTACTACCATTCCTAGTCACGGAACCATTTTGGCTACGGTGTCAGATAAGGATAAGGAAGAAGCGTTCCCTATTATTTCCGGACTTTCTGCCTTGGGTTTTCGATTGGCGGCGACAGAAGGAACGGCGCATTTTTTGCGAGAACGGGGACTGACGGTGCAAGTGGTCAACAAACTTGCGCAGGGAACTCCAAATTTGGCGGATGACATCCGTGAAGGACGCATTCAGTTGGTCATCAACACACTCACAAAGGGAACAAAACCAGAGCGAGACGGATTTCGAATTCGTCGCACTGCGGTGGAACATGGGGTTCCCTGTCTGACATCTTTAGATACAGCAGCAGCCTTGTTTGAGGTCTTATCCATCCTGCGTTTTCGCACCGAACCCCTGGCGGATACGCATAGCATCAGGCACACGCAGCGGGGGCAGCAGGCGGCGGAAAATGCCAAGGTAAGGCCATGAATCAGGAAATCCCAAATCATTTGCGTGAGCAATTGTCTAGCACAGCATTTACAAAAGTCAGATTGCGGACCTACCTGGCTCTGGATGTACCTACCTGGGCGCAGGCCGAAAGTCTTGTTGATTTGTTCGGAGATGCGGTCAGCGGTTATAAGGTGGGCCTGGAATTGTTTTATGGGGATGGACCCACAGCAATGCGAGAGCTGTGGCGACGCGGGAAGCGAATTTTTTTAGACATTAAGTTGCACGATATTCCAAATACCGTGGCAGGTGCGATTCGCGCTGTCTGTACACCTGGGGTGGAAATGGTGAATGTACATACCGCAGGTGGTAGAAATATGCTGGAGGCTGCCAGAGAAGCTGTAGACGGACTGACAACACCGCCGTTGTTGATAGGTGTGACGGTGTTAACCAGTCTGGACGAAAAGTTGTGGCAAGAATTGGGGCTTAATGACCTGTCAGACACGGTTCTACACATGGCCAAGTTGTGCGCACAATGCGGCTTAGATGGAGTGGTAACGGCAGCCACGGAGGTTCCTCGAATTCGGGCTGTAACATCAGCCCACTTTCTCACTGTGGTCCCTGGCATCAGACCCTTGGGGACGGCAAAGGAGGACCAAGCTCGCAGTTTAACGCCGGAACAGGCCCTACGCTTAGGTGCAGACCGGTTGGTCCTAGGCAGGGCCGTTACCCGGGCAGCGGATAAGCAGTGGGCGCTGGCTAGTATTTGGAAAGAGATGAATGAGGTGCTTCAGATACAGGGGGATGGCCATTCCAATCCCTAAACTTAAGGTGTAAGGTCACTCTGGAGCTGTCACAATGCAGCATGGGATGTAGGTGTGTTGAAGGTCCACCCAGGTGAAAAGAAAACCAGAGGCCGGGAACTCCAGCCACTGGTTTTCTTTTATTCTTTTTAGCCCCAGGAGATATTATTCTCACAGGCTGCTTCTTATACCCAACCGCGCCAACGAATCGCTTCGGCAAACGGTTTGATACCCACCATGTATGCAGCCATACGGGTAGATACTTGGTAGCGCTTCGCGGTGTGAAGAATGTTTTGTATCGAGTTGACCATCATGGTCTCCAGACGTTGGTTCACTTCTTCCTCCGTCCAGTACATGCCCTGATTATTTTGCACCCATTCGAAATAGGATACTGTCACGCCACCAGCATTGCCCACAACATCAGGAATCAACAGGATGCCTTTTTCATGAAGAATTTCATCTGCCTCTGGTGTGGTAGGACCATTGGCAGCTTCCACGATGATGGAAGCCTGGATTTTATCCGCATTTTTAGCTGTAATTTGATTTTCCAATGCGGCGGGAATCAGAATATCACAAGGTTGAACTAAAAACTCATCATTGGTCATGACATGGGAAAAGTTGTTTGTCACCATGCCAAAGGAATCGCGTTTGTCCAACAGTTCCTGGACGTTTAATCCATTTTCATCATAAATGCCGCCATTCGCGTCGCTGATGCCAATGACCTTAACACCCATCTCGTTGAGTAATAAGGCTGCGTTACTGCCGACATTTCCAAAACCTTGAATCATGACGCGTAGGTCCTGCAACTTGCGTCCTTGTGTTGCGGCCGCCTCCCGAGCGCAGAAGCACACACCGAGCGCGGTGGATTGATCCCGTCCCTGCGAACCCCCCAAAACAATCGGTTTACCTGTGATAAATCCAGGGGAATCGTACTCGCGAATGCGACTGTATTCATCGTACATCCAGGCCATAATTTGTGGATTTGTGTACACGTCAGGTGCAGGAATATCTTTTGTTGGGCCAACAATTTGACTGATGGCACGAACATAGCCGCGAGCTAATCGTTCTTGTTCTCCCAAAGACATAGTACGCGGATCACAGATAATTCCACCCTTTGCACCGCCATAAGGCAAATTGAAAATGCCGCACTTTAAGCTCATCCAAATGGATAGGGCTTTCACCTCGTCTAACGACACATTGGGGTGAAAACGAATGCCGCCCTTCATGGGGCCAATGGCGTCATTGTGTTGTGCACGGTATCCGGTAAATACTTCTACATGTCCGTCATCCATGTGCACAGGTATCCGGACCGTTAACACCCGCAGGGGTTCTTTTAAGACTTCATACACGGGTTCAGAGTAACCTAAGCGCGACAGTGCTTGATACACCGCCTCCTGTGTGTTAGTTAACACATTGTCGTCCGGTGCTGGCATATTTGCCCCGGCAACTAAGCGTTTATTGATTTTTGCCTCCATAATTCCCGCCCCTCTCAATAGCCTGTAACATCTGTGGGACAATCGAAATCCCCGTTTCATAATAGACCAGACGGGGAAGGATGGAAAGTGGAACGGTTGAAGAAAGTGGGGACTTGAAGTGTTATCCATGGGAGGACAGTCAGAGTCCTGGGGACAAACAGTGAAAATGCACGTCAAACTGGTTGTGTCTTCTTGGATCTTCCACATGTTGGCTGCTAGCGTAGTAATTCTGTTGGTATTTTTACACCCTCCAGAGGTATTTTCAGGGGATACGGATACGGCACGCAACTACCTGAACACAATTGTGTCCACCCTATCTACCATCTTAGCCTTGTCTATTTCCGTAATTTTAGTGGCCATTCAAATGACTGCTGGAAATTACACGCACCGAGTACTGGATTTTTTTGTACGACTACCTTATAACGCTTCCTTATTTGTTCTTTATCTGTTCACCATTGTACATAGTTTTTTTTTAATGGCTAAAATTAGAGACCCTTTACGGGAGCCGTTACCCGTATCTTTGCGTCCAGAAATGAGCGCAGATTTGGTGCTGGTTGTCCTCTGCTTTCTCAGTTTATTGCTGTACCTATATGCTGTGGTTCAGTTACTTAAGCCAGAGCAAATTATTGAACTGATTGAACGAGAGTATCATCGCGCGTTTGCTAAGGGGCGGTTTCGAGTGGCGTTGGAGAGCGTCGAGCAAATTTGCGACATTGCTAAACGCGCTGCGTCGTTTGCGGATTCACTGACGGCAACGCGTTGTATGGAAGTAATGCTGCAAATTGCAAAACAGTTACCATTGCCAAACGATTCAAAAGATGCCCTGTTACAGGTGCACCGAAATTTAGTGGATCAGTGGGTAGAAATTGTGGGTGTGGCTGTCAAAGAAAATGAGGCGGGTTTAATAGGAATTGTTCTCGATGACCTGCAGGTGCAAGGCCTGCATTATGTAGAGCGAGGAGCGTTTGATGCGGTGGAATTGGTGGTCCGGGCCTATCGCCACTTGGCTTTTAGCCACCTTTTATACGAGGGACAAGTATTCTATATGGAGCGGGTGGTAGAACATTTGTACGATGTTGCCGCATCATGTAGCCAACAGGGGGAGCGGGGGCGCGTTTTTGCCCTGCGAACGTGGTCGGTGGTTCGCACGGTAGGAGAAATTACATTTGCATCACAGACTTCAGCAATTCCGGTATTATTGAACGGTTTTTTGATGCATCCACGGTTTGAAGATACACTTGCAGAATTTCCCACACAGGATGAACGGGCAAAGGGTCTGGCCGTCTACTTTGGACTATGGAAGTCGTTTGCAGTGGGGGCCTCTGTGCGAGATGTGGCTCGTTGGGCCACCTGGTGGCGAGATGACATCACAGACCCGCAATTGGGTCAGGCCATGGCTTTGTTGTTAGCCCGGCACCTAGGGCGGGAAGAGGTAACGCAAACCTTGGAATGGGTTTGGCAGACCCCCCTCACCCGATATCACCGAGAGTGCGTAGATGCGAATTTTACACCCTGGCTAGGAGATTTATTTGACGGCTGGCCGTTGCCAGATCTGGGCATCAAAGATGCGAAAATAAAATCTGCGAAGTTCTAAACCAAGTGTGCGGACGCTAATGCTGCTGACGCGCTAAAATTGGAGCAAGCAGCGATTGCTCCGGTGTGACCCAGAGACTTTTTTGATGGTCGTAAAGGACCATTCCCGGTCTTGCACCGTTTGCTTTCCAGACATGGCGAACCAAGGTGTAGTCGACGGGTGCATTGCTGGAAGTCCGTAGTTTACTGAAGTATGCCGCCAATAGGGCGGCCTCGTGCAAACTTTGGTCTGGAACCGTTTGGTGCAAGGTGGAAAGAATGACGTGGGACCCGGCAGCGTCTTTCACGTGAAACCACAGGTCCTCTGGTTGGCTACGTTTGAGTGTGAGTTGATCGTTTTGTAAGTTGTTGCGACCTACGCGAATGGGGAACCCATCGCTGCTCAAAAAGGTGAGAATTTTCCCCATGTCATTTCCGGAATTTTTTCGTTTGTGTTGCATCCGGCCCTGCTTAGAAAACCTACCTTTTTGTGTAATAAACTCCTGCTTTATTAATTCTTCCCGGAGCTGTTCTAATTCCTGTCCACTGGCGTTTTCAGTATATAGCAGAATATGTTCCAGGTACTGTAGGTCTTTTGTACACCGCTCCAATTCTGTGCTGACGAGGGGAACGGCCCGTTTTCGTTTTGCAGCTGCACGAAAAAACCGCTGTGCATTTTCAATCGCCGTTTGGGCCGGATCTAAGACAATTTTCAGGGGACTTTCCTGTTCATAAAAGTTTGGCAGGATCACTAATTGCATCCCTTTATGAACTTGGTGTGCATAGGTGATTAGTAACTCCCCTTGTACTCGCAGGTTCTCAGCCTCTTTGGACTGTTCCAGTTGTGTCTGCAGTTTTGTCTGTTTTCCCCGCAATCGATCCATGTGAAATTCCAAAGTTTGGAGTAGCGACTGTGTCCGCGCTGATTCGCGCAAACGCGCCGTCTGGTTCTGGTAAAAAGAATCGAGGGCATTGTCCAAACTGTCTACTTGTTGCCACCGCGTCCAGTGTGTCAAGGCAAACGGTGCGACTGCCGCAGGATAACCCAGTTTGTCCAATCCCAGTGAAGGAGGTTCCTGACCGGACAAAGTGCGATTCCACAGATTCTGCAAGGTGTGCCACAGAACGCTCGCTTGATTTTGTTGGGAGGCTGCAGCTTCAACCTGGGACCGCCACAGTGCCTCATGAGCTGTTTTCGGTCCTACGCCAGCAACAATTTGCACAACGGCGCGAATTTGTTGTTTTTCGGTCAGTTCAGGCAGGTGTAGTTCCACAAGGTCCTGCACTGTCAGGTGTGAAACGATTTTTTTCGTCAGCGGTGGGACTGGGGTATAGGTTTGTCCTGGGAATATAGGCCGCACTCTACTCATGTGCTCTGTCACATGGACAATACTGTCCACCACTGTCTCAGGCTGCTCTGATGTACCGAGGGTACACAACAGTAGGTTGCTGTGTTTCCCCATGATTTCCAGGAGCAGGACATAACGGGTAGAATCACCTAATTCATTGCGCGATTGCACGTAAATTTGTAAGACCCGCTCCCAGTCTGGTGCCTGTCGGATGGCGTATATCTCCCCGCCTTCGAGGTATTTACGCAACAACATGCAAAACATAGGGGGATGTTCCGGGTTTTCCGGTCGGGTGTGAAACAGTATATGGGCTCTAGGAGCCGCTCGATGGGCTGAAAGTAAAATTCTAATGCTGCCACCAGGATGTCGGAGCGCCAGCACAAGGTCTCTGTCTCCAGGCTGGTGTACTTTCTCGATTCGCGAATGTACAAAGCGCTGCCAATCGCGAACTAATACAGCTAGGGTCAATCCATCCATCACAATCCCCTGCCTCGCGGACCCTCAGGGTGGGGCAAGTGTCTTTGTGTCTCCCTGTTGCCCACATCAGATTTCAGATCTTGAGTATATCGAATAAGTACTTCTTATAGCAATGGTAGGCGCGATTAGGACATGTTTGCACACGTACAAGCATACGCATTACGAGAAAAACACAAGCGAAACGAAGGAGTGGCTCCAGTGGAAAATAACTGGCACGCGCTATCCGCGACGGCATGTCTCGATTCCTTTGAGATATCCTCTGCGGGACTCAGTGAAGAACAGGCTTTGTTGCGGCGGGAAAAATACGGCGCCAACCTGCTCACGGAAGGACGCAAGGTGTCCCTGTTAACAATTTTTTTTAATCAGTTTCGTGATTTCATGATTTTAGTATTGCTCGCGGCAACGCTCATTTCGGGTCTGTTGGGGGAGTACACCGATGCGGTAACCATCATTGCCATCATCATACTCAACGGTATTTTGGGCTTTGTCCAGGAGGTGCGAGCGGAACGGTCGCTGGCCGCACTCAAGGAGTTGACGGCACCGATGGCGCGAGTGCGTCGCAATGGACAAGTCAAGAGTATTGCTGCTCGGGAACTGGTTCCTGGAGATATTATCTTGTTAGAAGGTGGAGACCGAGTTCCAGCAGATGGAAGATTATTATTGGTATTTGGAATGGGTGTCGAAGAGTCTTCCCTAACTGGAGAGTCCATTCCAGTGAGCAAAAATGCCCTTTATCAGGCACCCACAGATGCTCCTTTGGGAGATAGAATCAACATGGTGTACATGGGGACAATGGTGACGCGGGGGAAGGGCGAGGCTTTGGTCTGTGCCACAGGAATGGCCACTGAAATGGGTAAGATTGCTGGGTTGATGGAGGAATCAGAAGAAACATTGACACCTTTGCAAAGACGTTTAGACCAATTAGGAAAGTTACTCGTATGGGTCTCCTTGGGGATTACCCTGCTTGTCGTGGTCACGGGAGTTTTACATGGACAGCAGGTGTACGAGATGTTTTTGGCAGGTGTCAGTTTGGCGGTTGCGGCCATTCCTGAGGGGTTACCAGCGATTGTCACCATTGCCTTGGCGTTGGGTGTACAGCGGATGATAAAGCGCCATGCCATCGTTCGTAAGTTGCCCTCCGTAGAAACCTTGGGCTGTGCCACGGTGATTTGCTCGGACAAAACGGGAACTTTGACGCAAAACCGGATGACTGTGCAACAGGTGTGGACGGATGGTCAGTGGTACCAGGTGACGGGCACTGGCGATAGTGATGAAGGGGAATTTCTTTACGAGCAAAAGCCCGTGCATCCTCTTCGGAGGACTCACCTGAAGTGGCTGTTGCAGATTGGCGCTGTTTGTAATAACGCACAAATGGCACTGGTACACGGAGAAGATGGAAAAACGCACTGGGACTTTTCTGGAGACCCCACTGAGGCTGCTTTGCTTTTGTTAGCTAGAAAGGGGAAATACACGGAATGGAACGAGGAGTTTCAACGAATTGATGAACTCCCCTTTGACTCTGAACGTAAACTTATGTCTGTGTTAGTACGAAAGGGTGAAGAAACATTTCTCTTGGTAAAAGGGGCACCAGATGTGTTGATTGACCGTGCGACACACTTTGTCAGTAATGGGCGAGAGGAGCCCTTGTCTGCAGGCATACGCAAAAGTATCTTTCAAGCGAATCAGCAAATGGCGGTTGGTGCTTTACGTAACTTGGCTTTCGCCTATCGAAAGTTTGCCAGTCTGCAAGCGGCAAAGGCAGCGGTGCAGCCTGAAACCTGTTTGGTTTTTGTGGGACTTGTGGGGATGATGGATCCCCCCCGAGAACAAGCGTTTGAAGCCATTGAACGCTGCCGTCGGGCAGGAATTCGCACGGTCATGATTACCGGCGATCATCAGTTGACGGCCACCGCCATTGCCCGGCAACTGGTAATTTTGCCGGAGGGAGGAAAGGTCTTAATCGGTCCAGATTTAGACCGGATGGATGACGAAACTTTAGCACAAGAGGCAGGGAATACCTACGTTTACGCCCGTGTAACGCCAGCACACAAACTGAGGATTGTGAAGGCATTGCAGGCACACAATGAGGTTGTCGCAATGACAGGGGATGGGGTCAATGATGCCCCCGCCATCAAACAGGCGGATATTGGAATTGCTATGGGACAGGGTGGGACAGATGTCGCGAAGGAAGCCTCCGATTTAGTTTTGGCAGATGATAATTTTGCTACAATTGTAGCTGCTGTGGAAGAGGGGCGGGGGATCTACGACAATATCAAAAAGTTCATCCGTTACTTACTTGCGTCTAATGTAGGTGAGATAGTAACGATGTTTGTCGCAATGTTGGTGGGGTTGCCCTTGCCGTTGTTGCCAATTCAAATTTTGTGGGTAAATTTGGTTACCGACGGTTTTCCCGCAATCGCCTTGGGGGTGGATCCGGCCGAAAAGGATATCATGCAACGGCCGCCAAGAAATGTTCATGAGGGAATTTTCTCACCTAGTTTTACCGTAAAAATTCTTAGCCGAGGGTTTCTTGTCGGCGTTGTTACACTGACTGTGTTTGTATGGGCATTGCAATCAGATCCAGGAAATTTGCAAAGAGCACAGACGTTGGCTTACACCACTTTGACCTTAGCACAGTTTGTCCTGGTTTTTGATTCCCGCAGTATTGATGGGGGAATATTAAAAAGAAACTTATTTGAAAACATCTGGCTGTGGTTGGCCGTTCTCAGTTCTCTTGGCCTGTTTCTATTGACACTGTATGTGCCCGTATTGACCAAGGTATTCAGCACTGTTAAACCCACACCTTTCGAATGGGGGTTGACCGTGGTGGCAGCTCTAGTCCCCACTTTAGCCTTGTCATTGCGAAGGGTAGGCCGAAAAGCTCTTAAGACGAAGGCCGTTTCCCACTAATTGAAAGTGCCTGGGTAGGCAGATCGGATATTCACAACAAACATCAACCTGTTTCAATTTGCGACGCCATGTTCCGCATCTGCCGGATGTGGCGTTGCTTTATGCAGTGTGGCGGGATAAAATGCTTAAATCGGCGCGTGTCTTAATATAAGACACCAATTCGTTGAATTTGCGAGCTAACTTGTCGAAATTCAAGTTTATAAGTTAAAATAAAGACGTATTTGGATTTCGTCATTTTTTAATGTGGTTGGACCCTGCTCTCTTGAAGGAGGCTGGCGAATGAATATTAAGTTAATAAATATTGGCTTTGGCAATATCGTGTCGGCCAACCGAATTATTTCCATCGTCAGTCCGGAGTCTGCCCCCATCAAACGTATCATTCAGGAAGCGAGGGACAGGGGGATGCTGATTGATGCGACCTATGGAAGACGCACTCGGGCGGTCATCATCATGGACAGTGACCACATCATCTTGTCTGCAGTTCAGCCGGAAACCGTGTCGCACCGACTCACGGCGAAGGAACAAATTATTGAAGACGAGGATTGAGTCTCATGACGGTAGGCAAACGGGGAATTTTGTTCGTACTCAGTGGCCCGTCCGGGGCAGGCAAGGGAACGGTGTGCCAAGCACTCATGGCACGCCAACCTGCTCTCTCTCTGTCGGTGTCTGCCACCACCCGGTTGCCTCGGGAAGGCGAACAGCATGGGGTGAATTACTTTTTCAAGAGTACCGAAGAATTTCGCACGATGATTGCCAACAATCAACTTCTCGAATGGGCTGAGGTATATGGGAAATTTTATGGGACTCCGCGTAGCTTTGTAGAAGATAGGTTGGAGCAAGGTATCGACGTATTGTTGGAAATTGATATTCAGGGAGCCATGCAGGTTCGCTGTACATACCCTGATGGAGTATTTCTTTTTCTTATTCCACCTTCTGCCACTGAACTACGGTCCCGTATTTTAGGCCGTGGCAGTGAGACGGACGAGTCATTTCAGAGGCGCTTTGGAGCAGCACGACACGAGTTGCAGCAGATGAAGGAATACAATTATGTGGTGGTTAACGATGTAGTGGTGTCAGCTTGTGCTCGGATTGAAGCAATTATTCAAGCCGAACACTGCAGTGTACACCGAAATTTAGAGTTGCTCAATGAATGGTAGGAGGAATGTCAGTCGGGCTTTGTGGGAGATTCACAGTCAAAAAGTACGTTTTTTTCGCACGAAATAAAGAGCCAAGGAGTCTGTCTACTTACAATCCGTGTGCATGATACAGAACAGCCACCCGGTTGTTCTGTTTTTTCTATCCAATGAGGAACGTATTCCAATGTGGCATGCATTCCGAAGGAGGGTTCAGTTTTGACAGAGACTGTTTTGGTAGGGGTAGGCGGTGGCATAGCGGCTTTCAAGGCCGTAGCCTTATGTAGCCAACTGGTGAAACAAAATATGCGGGTGCGAGTAGTGATGACACCCAATGCACAGCGTTTTGTACAACCGTTGACTTTCCAGGCGATTACGCACGAACCCGTTCTAACCGACGTGTTTAGCGAACCCAACGCGCAGGAAATTGCTCATATTGCCTGGGCGGATTTGGCATCTGTCTATGTCATAGCCCCTGCTACTGCGGACTTGATTGGCAAACTTGCTGCGGGCATCGCGGATGATCCGGTGACCACCGTCGCACTGGCTATACAAGGTTCTTTGCTGCTTGCTCCGTCTATGAACGTTCACATGTGGCATCATCCAGCAGTGCAGGCGAATTTGCAGCAACTCTCGCAGCGCGGAGTGTTGGTGATGAATCCTGCGTCCGGACCGTTGGCCTGTGGTTACAACGGTCAGGGCAGACTCCCTGAACCGGAAGAGATTGCAGCACAAGTGCTTCGCTTAGTGCGCCACAGCAAGGATTTAGCGGGGATGCGTTTGCTAATTACCGCAGGGCCAACCGTGGAAGACTTAGACCCCGTACGGTATTTGAGCAACGCCTCCACTGGAAAGATGGGGTATGCTCTAGCCGCTGCAGGGGTTGCCCGTGGTGCTGTAGTAACCTTAGTTTCTGGACCAGTGCACCTCAATCCTCTGGCAGGGGTAAAAATGATTGGTGTACGCTCCACACAACAAATGTTAGAGGCAGTTATGGAGAACTGGTCCAACGCTGATGTGTTGATTGCCGCTGCGGCACCTGCAGACTTTCGACCAGTTCAACCCCTTACACATAAATGGAAAAAATCCGCAGGCATTCCTACTCTGGAATTAGAGTCTACGCCCGACATTTTGGCTACGGCTGCAGCTAATAAACAAGCCACACAATTCGTCGTCGGCTTTGCTGCTGAAACTAGGGACGCAGTACAGTATGGAATGAACAAATTAATAAAAAAAGGATTGGATATGATTGTAGTCAATGATGTTACAGAGCCAGGTGCGGGGTTTGCAGGAGATACAAATCATGTTCTTTTACTGCGCCGCGACGGCACCCAGCAGGATATCCCCTTGGCTTCAAAGAGAGTCGTGGCAGACTCCCTCTTGGATGAAGTGATGCGCATGCGTACAGCAGGGAACTTCGTCACAGGGGCGTGAGACACATGAGTATCTTGGTAGCTGAGGTTGCTGTTGAATTGCGCAGCAAGGCGGTGGACAGGCTGTTTGATTATCAGGTGCCTGTACTCTGGGAATCTCGGCTGCAGGTGGGGCAGCGGGTGGAGGTCCCTTTTGGCAGGGTGACGAGGCAAGGACTCGTGATTGCTTTACACTGGGAGGAGTCGGGGCAGAGAGAACATGCGTTGTCTAAGGCGAGTAGCCAAGAACAAAGGAAGGGCAAGCCATTAAAACTTATCCTAGAAGTCTTAGATGAGTCACCCCTGTTAACAGGGGAATTGCTATATTTAAGTAAATGGCTGCAAATTCGTTACGGCTGCACATTGACAGATGCCCTGACGGCACTCTTACCCGCTCCATTTCGTGGGCAAATAGACGCGGTTTATTCCGCCGAGAAAAGTTTAGGAATTTTTGATGTTCAAGCCCAAGCGGTATGGCAGTGGCTGCAAGAAAAGCCTAGATCCGGGAAAGCATTGCGTCGTCGTTTTGGCCCTGCTGTGACAGGGGTTTTAACCTATCTGCTGGAGAAAGGAGCCATTCATCGACGGTCCAGTGTACAACCACTTGTGGGTGCACATCAAATCGCTTTATTGGAGCCCATACTTGAACCGGAATTATTGTTGATTCAGGCGCATAAGAGGCAAAAGAAAGCGCCGAGGCAAGCGGCTCTTTTACACTTACTGGCCGAACAGGGGACGTTAGAGTTGAAGACCTTAACACTGCAACCTAAGAACTCCGCTGTCCAGGCAATTTGTCAAGCGGGCTTGGCACGGGTTTTATATGTGCAGCAGGGGCGTCGTCCCAATCCAGCGCAGGTCGCAGTCACTGTGACTCCTTCTCCAGAATCATTTCAGCTAACGCCGTGGCAGCGGCAAGCCATTGACGCCATTGGTGAGGCCGTGTGCAGTTCCGAGGAAAACACTTTCGTTTTACATGGGGTAACTGGGAGCGGCAAAACGGAAGTCTACCTGCAGGCCATTGAGCAGGTCTTGCAACAATCCGGTGGTGCATTGGTGCTGGTACCAGAAATTGCTTTAACGCCACAGATGGTGGGGCGTTTTCAAGAGCGTTTCGGTGACCAAGTAGCGATTTTGCATTCCGGTCTGGGGGATGGAGAACGACGGGACGAGTGGCTACGAGTGTTGCGGGGAGAGGCTCCGATTGTCGTGGGGGCCCGCTCAGCGGTGTTTGCCCCGCTTGCTACCCTGCGCTTAATTGTAGTGGATGAAGAGCATGAGCCCTCCTATAAGCAAGGGGAAACTCCCTATTATGATGCGAGAGATGTGGCTTTGTGGCGGGCACAGTATCATCATGCAACGGTTGTTCTGGGATCTGCAACCCCTTCTCTCGAAGCATTACACCGAGTGAGCAAGGGGGAGGCCCATCTTTTAGCACTGCCAGAGCGGGTTCATGGACGTGGATTGCCACCTGTAGAGGTGGTGGATATGCGTGCGGAGTTACGCGCGGGGTCACAAGAAATTTTCAGCAGAGCAGTCCTTCAGGGAATTTCTGAGGTACTGACGGCGGGTAGTCAGGCGATTTTGTTTCTCAATCGTCGAGGCTATGCGGCTTTTGTGCTGTGTCGGTCCTGTGGAGAAACTTTGCTGTGTCCCCATTGTGATATTTCCTTGACCCTCCATCGAGATCAGGGAATAGACTGGCTTCGCTGCCATTATTGCGGGTATCAGACTCGCATGCCTACACTATGTCCACACTGTGGTGAACCCGCAATGAGACCGTTTGGTTTGGGGACCCAGCAGGTAGAAACGGAATTGCAGCGGTTATTTCCCAGGGCTAAGGCATTGCGTATGGATGTGGACACCACTCGTCGCAAAGGTGCTTACCGGGGATTAATTGAAAGTTTTCTACGTCATGAAGCGGATATTCTCGTGGGAACTCAAATGGTGGCCAAGGGCCTTGATTTCCCGGAAGTGACTTTCGTTGGTGTGATTGCGGCAGACACGTTGTTCTCGGTTCCGGATTTTCGAGCTGCAGAGCGTACATTCCAGCTAATAACACAGGTTGCAGGACGTGCGGGTCGCGCGCAACGGCCGGGGCGCACAGTGGTGCAGACCTATCGACCTGATCACTATGCTATCATCGCCGCTGCGCACCATGATCAGGGTTCCTTCTATCGACGGGAAATGGAATTGCGGCGAGAGTTTGTTTATCCACCATTCTGCGAACTTGCAGTTTTTATGGCGAGTCATCCGCAAGAACATGTGGCCCGAGGGGCAGCAGCTCGCTTCGAACGAGAAGTTTCACGCCGGTTAGTTGCCAAGGCTGTGGGAATCCTCCCCGCTGTGCCTGCGGGTGTTTCTCGGGTTGGAGACCACTATCGGTATCAAGTTGTGGTAAAGTATTCTCATTGGCAAGCGGTGGGAACGGAAGTGGTTTCAGCATATCGGCTGGTTCTTGACAAGATGCTGCCACTGCATGGCATCTGTACCCTCAATGTCCACGCGGGACGAATTTAAAGGGGTTCCTGTTTATATTATCTTCTACAGAAGTCAATTGGTAAAAGGGAGCTGATTTCCGTTGAGCATACGCATCATTCGTACAGGCAATGACCCGGTGTTGCGTCAGGTTGCCAAACCAGTCCCTGTCATTAATAAGGGAATTGAAAAATTGTTGGACGACATGGCAGAAACCATGTATCACGCCGATGGTGTCGGGTTGGCAGCGGTGCAGATTGGGGTTATGAAACGGATTGCTGTGGTAGATGTGGGTGAAGGTCTGGTGGAATTGGTAAATCCAAATATTATAGAAAAGGAAGGGATACAAACGGGCACTGAAGGCTGTCTGTCATTACCTGGGTTGCGGGGTGATGTGACAAGGGCACAACGAATTAAAGTCCGGGCAACCAACCGCCAGGGGGATTCGGTGGAGTACGTGGCCATGGACCTGTTTGCCAGGGCAATTCAGCATGAAATTGATCATCTGGATGGAATCTTATTTATTGACTACCTGCAGCCGTCGGAAATTATCCATGAACAAGAACAGGAGTTTCGTTCATGACACAGATGCAGGTGCGTGTTTTGTTTATGGGAACCCCGGATTTTGCACTTCCTGTACTGGCGGCTTTGGCAGAGGATGTGCGGGTGCACGTGGTGGGTGTGGTCACACAGCCAGACCGTCCGGTTGGGCGCAAACGGGAACTGGCGGCGTCACCAGTCAAGCGTGCAGCGCAGGCATACGGGATAGCCGTGATGCAGCCTGAAAGGATTCGCAATCCAGAGACATTGGCTGTTCTCTCAAATTTGCAACCGGATGTGATGGTGACAGCGGCGTATGGACAGTTGCTTCCGCAGCGTTTGTTAGATATCCCTAAGTATGGATGTTTAAATATCCATGCCTCACTGTTGCCCCGCTGGCGTGGTGCAGCACCAATTCAGCGGGCACTGCTGGCGGAAGATGAACGGACAGGCGTGACAGTGATGAAAACGGTCAAGGCTTTGGATGCAGGCCCAGTGCTGGGTGTGCACGAAGTTCCAATCACCAATGTGGATGATGCGGGCACACTCCACGACACACTGGCCCAAAGCGGAGCGCAACTGCTGATGAAGGTATTGTTTCCCTACGTTAGAGGAGAAATTCAGCCCCAACCGCAGGGACAAGAAGGGGTCACTTACGCAGACAAAATTGAACGAGTCGATGAATTTGTCGATTGGTCCAAGACTAGGCAAAAAGTGGACAGGCAGATCCGGGCATTGCGACCGTGGCCAGGCTCTGTGGCGCTATTGTCCACTACTCAACTGAAAGTATGGCGAGTGGATTACTCTTCAATAATTGGCCCATCGATCCCGTTGGTACAAGGATTGTTTGTAGAACCCGGGCAGATTTGGGCCATTCAGGGCGAACGGCCCTGGGTTCGTTGTGGGGATGGCTGGATGCAGTTAGTTACTGTCCAGCCAGAGGGTAGAAAGGCCATGGATGCAGCAGATTGGTGGCGCGGATTGCGCAATCAACCGACACGATTTGAGAGGTGGGTTCCATGATTGGCATTGCCCGTCAAATTGCTTTGATGGTTCTGCTAGACATGGAGCAACGAGGTCGCTATATCAATCAAGCCCTACGCCAACGCTTGAAAGGGGTGTCTTTAGATGAACGAGACAAGGCTTTAGTGACTGAAATTGCCTATGGGACACTGCAACGTCGTCGTTCTTTGGACACTGCCTTGTCTACAGCATCTCGTCGCCCCATCTTGGAACTTGATCCAGTGGTACTAACCATTCTGCGCATGACTGCATTTCAGATATACTTTTTAGACAGAGTGCCGGCCTACGCGGCGGTAGATGATGGGGTAGAGTTGTGCAAAAAGCATGCACCGCGGGCTGCTGGTTTTGTCAATGGGGTATTGCGCTCGCTTTTGCGAAATACGTCGGATATTATCCCACAGTTGCTGGAATGGACCGCAAAGTTGCCTTGGGTGCGCGCAATGGGTGTGCGTCATTCCTATCCAGACTGGATTGTAGAGCACTTGGAGCGGGAATTTGGCCGCCCTCGTACGGAGCGAATGTTGATTGCTTGTAATGAACCGCCGTTTTTGAGTTTGCGAGTCAATGCCAGACAAAGTACACCTGAACAATTTCTGCAAGCTCAGACTTCGACTTTTCGTTCTCAGGCAATTATTTCAAAGGTCTCCCCGCACAACTTGCGACTTGTGCACGGTCTGGATGTGGAAACTTGGCCGTCCTATATTCGCGGCGAGGTGTCCGTGCAAGACGAAACATCCGCACTGGTGGTACCCCTGTTGCATCCGCAACCAGGACAGCGATTGTTGGACATGTGCGCAGGAGTTGGCACAAAAACGACACAATTGGCGGAACTGGCGGGCGCAACCAGTAGGGTGGATGCTTGCGACATCTACGAGTATAAGCTGGATCAATTAGAACAAAATAGTCGCCGCCTGCATCTTGACACGGTTCACACAATGCTGGGTGATGCCCGCTCGTTGCCACACCATTTAAATTATTTACAGGCCTACGATGGAGTACTTCTGGATGCCCCATGCAGTGGGCTGGGCGTGATGCGCCGCAGGCCAGATATTCGTTGGCGGCGCCAGTGGCAGGATGTCGAATCTTTATCACAGCTACAACGGGAGTTGCTGACCGCGGCTTTGCAACTAGTAAAACCAGGTGGAAACTTGGTGTACGCCACATGCACACTTTTACCCGAGGAAAACCAGCAGGTTGTGAAATCAGTCTTACAAGAATATGGACAAGATTGGTTGGTAGACAACTTGGTGGACGATGATCTGCCTGCTGTATTTCGTAATCTTGCCAGTCCTGGGTTACCCGGTTGGCTCGTGACCCCAGAACAGCATGGAACCGATGGATTTTACATGGTGCGCCTGCGTCGTCGCCTGTGACACAATGTGGAGTACTGCTGATAGTTGTACATCCAGGCTTGACATGTCAATATATAAATGAAAAATCCAGGGGATGAGGGGTGCCCAAACTGAAACTTTCACCGGTATTGGATACGCGGGACCAGGGAGCCGTCTCAATGCGCCATTTGTATGATATGAGATTTGATGAGATGAAGGCGTGGTTGAAAGTACTCCAGCAGCCCGGCTATCGCGCCCAGCAGGTTTTCCAGTGGTTGTATCAGTGGCGTGTCACTGATGTCGTACAAATGAGCAACCTGCCTCAGAAACTGCGGGATGAATTACAACAGAACACCCGTATGACAACTTCGCATGTGGTCACGCGCCAGGTCTCGCGCTTGGATGGAACGACCAAATTTTTGCTGGGGTGGCCTGATGGGGTTACCGTAGAAACGGTTCTGATGCGGCATGATTACGGCAACAGTGTATGTGTTTCAAGTCAAGTTGGATGCAAAATGGGCTGTAATTTTTGTGCTTCCACCTTGGGGGGCATGATTCGTCAAATGTCTGCAGGTGAAATGGTGGAACAGGTGCTGTATAGTCAGCGTCTCCTTGACGGACAGGATGAGCGGGTTTCCTCCGTTGTTTTGATGGGTTCCGGAGAACCCATGGATAATTACGATGAAGTCATGAGATTCATCGATATTGTCAACGATCCCAATGGTTTGAACATCGGTCAACGACATGTTACCGTTTCAACGGTGGGAGTGGTGCCAGGAATCGTTCGCTTGGCAGACGAAGGCCGTCCGGTCACGCTCGCGGTCTCTTTGCATGCGCCAACGGACGAACTGCGTTCATCCATGATGCCCATCAATAAGGCCTACCCTATTTCAGAGTTGTTGCAGGCCTGCCGTTATTACGTGCATAAAACGGGGCGACGGATTTCCTTCGAATACGCACTAATTGGCGGCAAGAATGATGCTTTGCAAGAGGCTCGAAAACTGGCGGAACTGCTGCATGATTTGCCAGCACATGTAAATTTAATTCCAGTCAATTTTGTTCCCGAGCGAAGTTATAAGAGAACTCCGCCAGACAGGGTGCAAGAGTTTCTCAACGAGTTAAAGGCCATGGGGATAAATGCCACAATTCGCCGCGAGATGGGTCACGATATTTCAGCCGCTTGCGGGCAGTTGCGGGCTGAACAGGCGAAGCGACTCTAATCAGAATCGACGGGAATAGATGAGGGTTAGGCCAAGGGGTAAAGAGGTGAGTCAGGATGTTGTTTGCTGCAAGGTCTCATATTGGCCTTGTCCGCCAAATGAATCAGGACAGTTTTGGGCTGTTGCAAGGGACAAAAGATCCGTGGCAACTGACAGTTATCGCAGATGGTATGGGCGGGGCATCGGCGGGCGAGGTGGCCAGCAAATTGGCCACGGAGACGGTACTCAACTTGCTGTCCAACAAGGTGAAACAACCGGATATTAATCCGGAACAGGAACTACTGACAGCGGTTCAGGAAGCTAATCAAAAAATATGGTTGACGGCGCAGTCCGCCGAAATCTACGCAGGTATGGGGACGACGCTGGTTGCCGCCTTGACCTCTCCAAGTATTGTCGCCATTGTCCACATTGGGGACAGTCGAGCTTACTTGCTCAGCGAGGGTGTCCTACAACAAGTCACACAGGACCATTCCCTGGTTGGTGAGTTGGTACGGCGCGGCCAGTTGTCGGAAGAGGAAGCTTTGACACATCCACAACGCAATATTGTCACTCGTTCTTTGGGTACTGCCAGCGACAGTGAACCGGAATATCACAGTTTTGCTTGGGGAATAGGGGATATTCTGTTGCTGTGTACGGACGGTTTGTCAAATCTGTTGCGTAGCCATGAACTTCGGGATTTGCTACAGCCCTTGGTTGGGGCGCACTCCGATACAGAAGTTGAAGAGTGTGCACAACGGTTGGTAGGCCTCGCGCTGGAACGGGGTGCACCGGACAACATTACCTTGGCGCTTGTGGTACATCAGGAGGGGACGGTCAGCGAATGACGAAACTGCTAGGCGGTCGGTACGACTTGCAAACTGAAATTGGCGGTGGCGGCATGGCTGTGGTTTACCGAGCCCTGGATACGGCTTTGGGTCGGCAAGTAGCGGTCAAAATGTTGCGTACAGAGTTTGCCGACGATGAAGAGTTTGTGAGCCTTTTTCGCCGTGAGGCCCAATCTGCAGCGAGCCTTTCTCATCCGAATATTGTTAATTTGTATGATGTGGGAATTACATCGGAAAATGAGTACTACATTGTTATGGAGTATGTAGATGGGCCTACGCTTAAAGAAGTGATACGACAACAAGGGCGCCTGCCGGTTAAACAGACCCTCGATATTGTCCGACAAATTTCTGCGGCTCTTGAGCATGCACATGACCACAACATCATTCACCGAGACATCAAACCGCACAACATTTTGCTGACTCGTACTGGACAAGTTAAGGTAACCGATTTTGGCATTGCACGTGCCGTTTCTGGAGCAACCATCACACATCATCAGAGCCATTCTGTTTTAGGATCCGTTCATTACTTTTCGCCAGAGCAGGCCCGCGGGGCGACGGTCGATGCGAAAAGTGATATTTATTCATTGGGCGTCGTAATGTACGAAATGCTTACGGGGCAATTGCCCTTTTCGGGAGAAACGCCCGTCAGCGTGGCATTAAAGCACCTACGTGAACCTTTTATTGAACCAAAAGTATTGGTCCCGGAAATTCCTCAAAGTGTGGAAAACATCATTTTGTGTTGCATGGTGAAATCGCCTGAACACCGATATCCAGATATGGGAGCTTTACAGACAGATTTGGACAAAGCACTCATTTACCCGGATGTACCAAAATTTATATCACCAGATCAAAACCTGGAGCGTACTTTGCCTGTGCCGGTGATGGGCAACTTTGACTATGCAGGAACACATTCTGCTCCCAGTGCAAAAGTCGAGAAGACGTTGAAGGAGTCTAAACCACCGCGAAAACGCTGGTGGACAAAACTCCTTTGGTCAATGGTGGCCTTGGCTATCGTCGTGGCAGGGGCTGCCGCTGCGTACTACATTTTTATGGCACTGTTTCGTGTGCCTAATTTATATTTACCCAATGTTACGGGCAAGCCTGTTCAACAAGCGGTCCATATTCTGGCACAAGATGGGTTTTCAACCACTCAAATTACGGAGAAGCAGGCCAACAACAATGCAAAGGCTGGAGTGGTCTATGAACAAGACCCGCCTGGGCCTACACAGGTGAAAAAGACCCGTCCGATTACGCTATGGGTGAGCAAGGGTCCCCAGGATTTATCCATGCCTGACCTATCAGGGGTGCCTTTGACTGAAGCACAACAAAACTTAGAAAATATGGGTATTGCGGCGGATCATATTAAGATTCAACAAGTGCAAAGTACACAGGTTGGTGCTGGACAAGTGGTGTCCAGTACGCCGCTGGCTGGGCAGCCTGTGTCTGGTAGTGACACTGTGACCTTACAAGTGAGCCAAGGTGCGACAGTCACTGTACCGAATGTCATTGGGATGACGCTGGCCGACGCGGAAAAGGCATTGCTGGCGGCACATCTGCAACCGGGGCAAGTGACGCGAATGCCCTATGCGGGGGTGGATCAGACGGTGTTTCAGACCACCCCGTACCAATCCGGGGACACGGTACCAGCAGGGACTGCCATTGGTCTCTATGTGGTGGATAACTCAACCCAGCCCTCTACAGGCAATGCAGTGGGGGGGAACAATACGGGAGGTCCACCATCCAATAGTACGTCGACGGGGAATGCAACCAGTGGTGGCACGCCTCCTGCGGGAGCAGTTAGTAAGCAAGTGTTGGTGAAGGTCAATGATGCAAGCTCGCAGAGTATTCAAGTCCAGATACTGAAGTCTGATGCTGTGAATAATAATGCGGTGGTGGTGGACCAAGTCATCACTGGCACCACGTCTTGGACGATTACAGTCTATGTGACGGCCGATGTCTCAGGGGTGGTCACAGTCTACGAGAATGGCAAACTGGTGAACCGATATCCTGTTTCGGCGCAGACACAATAGACAAGCAGACTAAATGAAGCGGACTCAGTTTGTCTGAGAAAAATTTAAAGTTAAAGTTATTGGGAGGAGGTTGGGTGTGGCACAAGGGGTGGTTGTTCGGTCTCTGGCAGGATTTTACGATGTGATGGACCAAGAACAACGCTATGTCTGTCAACCTAGGGGGGTCTTTCGCAAGCAAGGTGTGCAGGTTTTTGTAGGGGACCGCGTGGAGTATGAGATACTGGAACCTGCAAAGGGGGTTATTCGCCGGGTGTTGCCGCGCGATACCTTACTCGCTCGTCCCCCAGTGGCCAACGTCACACAAGCCCTCCTGGTTTTTTCCTTACTCCGTCCACTTTTTCATCCAGGGCTCTTAGACCGTTCCCTAATTGAGGTGTTGCTGGCCGGATTGCATCCAATCATTACCTTGAGCAAGTGCGATTTGGTGGATGGTTCATTGGCCGATTCACTTGCTCGACCCTATTTATTGGCAGGTTTTCCTGTCCTTTTGTTATCTGTCCGCACGGGTCAGGGTGTGCCAAACTTGAGGGCACACCTGCGTGGGGAATTAACTGTTTTGGTGGGACCTTCGGGTGTGGGAAAGTCATCACTTTGCAATGCTCTGTCCCCCACCCTAGGATTACGTATGGGAGAAATCAGTGAAAAGTCGCAACGGGGGAAACATACGACGAGGCACGTGGAACTGTTTTCTTTGGAAGCAGATACCCTTGTTGCGGATACACCTGGGTTCAGTCAACTTGAAGTCAATATTCAAGCTGCCCAGTTAAGTTCATATTTTCCTGATTTCACACAATTTGCACAGAATTGCGCCTATCGAGGTTGTCGGCACATGGAAGAGGTAGAATGCGGCGTGAAACAAGCGGTGGCGTCGGGCAGATTGGCGAGCAGTCGATATGACAGTTATTGCAACATCTATCAAGAACTGAAAAATAAGGAGTGGAGCAGGTGAAAATACAAATTGCACCCTCTATTCTTGCTGCGGATTTTATCCACCTGCAGTCTGAAGTGGACTCGGTGCTTGCCGCCGGAGCAGACTGGATTCACGTCGACGTCATGGATGGCCACTTTGTGCCCAACCTTACCATGGGGCCTATTGTGGTTGAAGCTTTGCGTGCACGAACCGACTGTCCTTTAGATGTTCACCTGATGGTAGAACGACCTGAGCAGATGATTCCATGGTTTGCGCAGGCGGGTGCGACTTCGATTTCTGTGCATGCAGAAGCGACACCCCATTTGCATCGGGCCCTTCAACTGATTCGCAGCTATGGTTTGCAGGCTGGAATGGCCGTGAATCCGGCCACAGGTCTGACGTCCTTAGACTATATTTATGACCAGCTAGATTACCTGTTAATCATGACAGTCAATCCTGGATTTGGAGGTCAGTCCATGATTTCAGCCACACTGAAAAAAGTCCGTTCTGCAAATGAACGCTTGGCCCAACTAGGGAGGACGGATGTGCCCGTGGAAGTGGATGGTGGTGTGAGTGTGCATACTATTGGAGATCTTGCGGCAGCGGGTGCTCGCATTTTCGTAGCCGGATCTGCAGTGTTTCAGGCGCAAGATCGGCGCCAGGCCATTGCCGCGCTGCGAGCTGCTGCACAACAAACAAGCGGTTCACGAAACGCGTGATGTGAAATCTTGACTGATGTGTGGGTTGAGGGATGTGCTGCAAGACTTTCCTTTGTCCTCCACTTAGCACATCTGCCGTATTGCGGCATATATATATTGATGATACGGGCCTTTGCCCAGCCGCTGCCATGGCGAGGGGGGACGGAACATGAAATTTTATACAATTAAGTTACCAAGGTTTCTGGGTGGCGTTGTTAAGGCATTCATCGGGGTTTTTTCGAAAGACTAAGCTTCTTTGTGTGCTTGTTCAGAGTGTGAGAAACGGCGATGGATGAAAGCTTGTCTACCATCCACCGCCGTTGTTTGTTTTTTTGACTGCAGCCAAGCCGAGGCGGCTTTAGATGGCTCTCTTCACTTTGCCAGATTTCAAACAACGAGTGCAAACTTGAATCCGTTTGACGGTACCATTGAGGTTCACCCGAACAGGTTGAATGTTTGGAAGCCAGCGACGTCTTGTTTTGTTTTCCGCATGGCTCACGAAGTTTCCTGTTTGTGGGCCCTTCCCACAAATGTCGCAGCGTCTTGCCACTTTGCTTTGCACCTCCTTTGCGCTAGAAGCGCAGTCACGACTGCCGTAACAGACGACCCATCCACTCCATTGACATCCTGTTTTAAAGATGTCGGGCCGAGCCCGTCTACACATAAAAAAGCCCACGCACACAGCGTGACCGTACCATTCCGGGTGACGTAGACTGACTACATCAGTTTACCACAACAGCCCTTAAAGGCGCAAATGCCATAGAACACATCTGTGAGTCTGTCCTTGCGGTTTCGGATTACTGAAAGAATATAGTACAATGACACACAGTAGGAGTATGCGCAGGGGGTGCCCGTATGCCAAAGATGATGGAAACCGAGTTTGGTCAAATCTTCATCGCAGACGAGGTTATTGCAACTGTTGCCGGGATGGCTGCCATGGACAGTTATGGTCTGGTAGGAATGGCGTCACGTCGGCAGGTGAAGGACAGTTTGAGTGAATGGTTGGGACGGGATAATCCTGGTCGCGGTGTCGAGGTGCATATGTCCGGTGATGAGGGGACGGTAGAACTTTACATCATCGTCAGTTACGGGATCAACATTTATGAAGTAGCGCAAAATGTCCGTGAGAAAGTGCGCTATGTGCTTAATAGAGCCGTTGGCATAGATGTGGGTCGTGTGAATATTTATGTCCAAGGTGTCAAGATAACGGCCGAGCGTTAGGAGGAGCTTCATGTCGGAGATAGACAGACTGGATGTTCCAGCATTTATTGACTTTATGCGAGCTGGACATCTGTGGCTTAAAGCTCATGTTCAGGCGGTAAACGCCTTAAATGTGTTTCCCGTACCTGATGGGGATACGGGGACCAATATGGAACTTTCCCTGGCTTCTGGGGTCACGGAAATTCACAATCAACATTTTCTTGGATTAGCTACTGTCACACAGGCGCTGGCGACAGGATTGTTAATGGGGGCGCGGGGAAATTCGGGAGTCATTCTGTCACAGTTATTTCGAGGTTTTGCCAAGGTATCCCAAAACAGAGATTATTTTGACAGCCCTTTGTTAGCGAGCGCTTTTCAAGAAGGTGTCACCACCGCTTATGGTGCAGTTGCAAAACCGGTGGAGGGAACCATTTTGACGGTGGCTCGAGAGGCTGCAAAAGCCGGGACGTGGGAGGCGAAGCGAACTACGGGGTTGGTTTCACTCCTGTCGGTCATGCATGAAACGGCAAAACAGGCGCTGGCACGCACTCCTGAACAATTGCCAGTTCTTAAACAGGCGGGTGTCGTCGACTCAGGGGGGCAAGGATTTGTTTATATACTTGAAGGATTCCTTAAGTGGCTACGGCAAGATGGACAATTTGGGATTATGGAAGGTCAAAATCCAGTGAATAAAGAGGAGGAAGATAGATTACTTGAATTCACTTTTGCAGGTGCACATTTGGCACATGAGGGTGAATTTGGTTACTGTACTGAGGTCCTGGTTCGTACAAAGCAAACTGAGTTAGATGGGGCTGTCAACACATTAAAGAAAACTCTCGGGGCCTATGGAAACTCGTTGCTGGTTGTGACATCCGGCGATTTAATTAAGGTACATGTGCACACCTTACAACCTGGACGAGTACTGCAGGATGCCTTAGAATTGGGTCCCTTAATAAAAATTAAAATTGACAACATGACTGAACAAAATGAGATCTTAAAACAGTCTTCCAATGGACTCCCCGCAGTTCTTCCTGACGAGCATGGCGAGCAACTCATTTCATCTCTGGGCGTTGTGGTTGTGGCTGCAGGAATTGGACTTCAAGATATTTTCTCAAGTTTGGGGGCCTCTGTTATTCTTCGTGGGGGTCAAACGATGAATCCTAGCACGGAGGAACTGGTGGCTGCCGTACGCCAGACAGGGAGTTCGGAAGTGTTATTATTGCCAAACAACAAGAATATTTTGATGACCGCTCAACAGGCACAAGAGGTTTTTGAACAATCCGGGTCTGAGGTAGTGTTACGGGTGATTCCTACTCAGACCATTCCAGAAGGAATCGGCGCTATGGTGGCCTATGTGCCGACACACTCCCTTGATGAGAATGTGGCGACCATGTCGGAAGCAATTTCTCATGTGAATACAGGTGAAGTGGTGCGAGCCGTACGTGACAGTGTATTTCAGGGTGAAATAATTCACGAGAATCAATATCTAGGGTTAGCAAACGGTAAGCTTGTGCAGGTGGCAGATGACCGTCTTTTTGTGGCTGTAGCTGTGGTTCACGCGCTCAAGCAGACAGACAGCGAATTATTGACGATTTTTTATGGGGATGCTGTTCCTGTTTTGGAAACGGAACAACTGTCAGCCACTTTAGGTGTTCCCTTTCAACTCGAAGTGGATGTACGCAACGGAGGTCAACCCATCTTTGATTACATTTTTGCATTGGAGTAATTGATATGTTAGACGCGCTCCCGGTGACCCACGTAACCGGAATCGGACAGCGCAAGGCCACGTCGCTCCAATACTTGGGAATTATGACCGTGGATCAACTTTTACACGATTGGCCAGTTCGTTATGAGGACTGGTCTGTACAAACGTTGGGATCTAAAGAGCATTCTGGTTTTATCACGGTAAAGGCCGTAGTGGAGGGACAAGTTTCCGTTCGCTGGCAGGGTCAAAAGTCGCAACTGCGGGTACCACTGCGAGTAGATCAACGTTACCTTGTGACAGGGGTATGGTATAATCAGCCCTATTTTAAAACTAAGTTAAGCGATGGTAGAGTGATTGTGTTGCGTGGGCGGTACGATCCTCAATTTCACACACTGACAGTTTCCTACACAAATTTTTCTCCTGGTCTGAATTTTGGGGGATGGGTTCCAATTTATCGTGGGACGGAAGGACTGACCTCTCAACAGATGAGTCAGTTTATTACGACGGCTCTGAAACAATTTGGGAACCAATTACCGGAGCGCTTACCGCGTACCTTGATGCAGAAATATCGACTTGTTTCACATATCCAGGCCGTTACGTGGATGCACCAACCAGCGAATGCCGAATCCCTGCGCCAAGCCCATCGACGCCTGGCTTTTGAAGAGTTTTTGATTTTTCAATTACAACTCCAGGGAACTCGTTTGGAATACAAACGAGTTCCCAACGGGCTCAGTCGCAAGGTGTCAGACGAGGCGTGGTTCCGTTTTGTGGCCGGATTACCTGCCTCGTTAACGGGCTCTCAAGTGAAAGTTTGCAATGAAATTGCTGCAGATTTAAAGGATGCAGAAACGATGTACCGATTATTGCAAGGGGACGTGGGTTCTGGAAAAACATGGGTTGCCCTTTGGGCCTGTTATGCCGCTGTTTCGTCAGGGTATCAAGCGGTCATCATGGCTCCCACAGAAATTTTGGCGGATCAACATTTTCGGGAAGCCACTCAACGACTTGGATCCCTAGGAGTGAAGGTGGCTGAACTTGTGGGAGGAATGGGGGAACGACAGCGTCGAGAAGTTCTTGATGGACTGTTAAGCGGGGAGATTGACCTGCTTGTATCCACACATGCGGTTCTTACAGAGGACGTCATTTTTGCCCGTCTAGGGATGGTGGTGGCAGATGAACAGCACCGCTTTGGCGTGGTACAAAGGTCTGTGCTGCGGAGTAAGGGGGACCGCACAGATGTGCTGTTAATGTCTGCAACGCCGATTCCTCGGTCCTTGGCACTGGCGATATATGGTGACATGGATATCTCGGTTTTAGATGAAATGCCCCCGGGGCGGCTCGGCGTGCGTACCGTAGAAGTACCTCTGCAAGCGGAAGAGAGAGCAATTCGGGCCGTTCGAAGAGAGTTGAGTCGGGGGCATCAGGCTTATGTCGTAGCCCCATTAGTGGAAGACTCAGAAAATCTCTCAGGTGTGACCTCTGTAACTCAATTGAGTACGCGATTGACTCAGGAGTTTGTTGGATACCCATTAGAGATTTTACATGGTCGTATGACTTCAAAAGTCAAAGATGAAGTGATGCGGCGATTTGTCGCAGGGCAGATTCAGGTACTTGTGAGCACCACGGTGATTGAAGTGGGGATTCACGTCCCTACTGCAACGGTGATGCTGGTGTACCACGCGGAACGTTTCGGTTTAGCCCAATTGCATCAGTTGCGGGGGCGGGTGGGGCGAGGCACGGC
>QXHL01000060.1 GCA_003584005.1 Alicyclobacillaceae bacterium I2511
CTGACACCCCCGCCAGCTGCCCCCTGACACCCCTGACACACAGCCCGGGACCTTTTCATTCGGAAGGTGGAACAGGTCTGTCTGTCACACTCTTTTTGGGCTGAATCCAGCCTTCCTCGGCCAGCAAAGCCAGTAGTGCATAAGGGTCATAGCCACGGACAAAACGGTGTCCCACCACCACCACGGGTGCGGCCAAAGCGCCCGTTTTACGAACCAGTTCATCCACAGCCCCCGCTTGACGAAAAACAAACACCTCTCGAAAGGGAATACCCCGTTGCGAAAGAAACTCTTTCGCTAATCGACACTTGCCTCAGTGGCTGGTGGTATACACTACAATCTCAGTGGCCACGTGTTTCACCTGCCTTCCCCCGCGCGTTGCCAAACTTCCCTGACACATCCTATCCGATTGATGCCAAGCTTCCCTGACACATCCTAAGGTGCGACGGAGACCCCCTTTTCCCGGGCAATATCGACATCGCGTTTCCGTCTCACCCGACGAATCCCCCCATCCTTTGTCCCCTTCCCAAAAGCACTTCCACGCGGCATCCCCTCCCCGTGTACCGAGGTACCAAAAACAAACAGGATTGTCGCACCTTAGGACTGCGAAGCCCAGTTACCGTTCCGAAACACAGGCACCACCCTGCCATCGTGAGTTTCTCCATCAATGTTCAATTGGGCGGATCCAATCATAAAGTCCACGTGCATCACACTGTGGTTTACACCCCGCTGGTCCAACATCTCCCGATTCATCTGGGCCCCCCCTTCCAGACAAACTGGATAGGCCGATCCGATGGCCAAGTGACACGATGCATTTTCATCAAACAGGGTATTGTAAAACAGCGTTCCCATATTGGCAATGGGGGAGTTTTGCGGAACCAGTGCCACCTCACCCAAGTACCGTGAGCCCTCATCCGCATCAAGAATTTCCTTAAGAGTGTCATAGCCACTGTCCGCAGAAAAATCTACTACACGGCCGGCGCGGAAGGTTAAGCTGAGGTTTTCCACCAACACGCCATCGTGATTTAAAGGCATGCTACTGGTGACAACCCCCTCCACCCCTGTGCGGTAAGGCAGCGTAAACACTTCCTCTGTGGGCATATTGGGGACAAACACCGTTCCTTGGTCATTGGTGGACTCTGCACTAATCCAGAGATGCCGCTCTGGTAGCTCAATTTTCAAATCCGTCCCAGGTCCCCGGTAATGCAGACGTTTGAAACGTTGCTCATTGAGAAAATTCGCTTTTTCGTGCAGATCTTTGATGTGATTTCCCCACGCGATCACGGGGTCTCCCCCGTCCACCCGCGTGGCTTTAAAAATTGCCTGCCACAGTCGGGCCACCTGCTCTGCTGATGTGCCTTCTGGAAACACCTTTGCTGCCCAAGGCTGGGTGGGAATGGAGACCACGAGCCAACTGACGCGCATATTTTGAATGTCCTCACGATACTTGGCCAGCGCTGTCAGACCCGCTTTCTTGGCCGCCCCAATTCGCCTTGCATCCACTCCCAACAACAAGTCTGGGTCCCCTGCATGGATAGTTAAAAAGGCGGCGCCCTGTGCAGCCAACTGTTCCCGCTGTTCCACCCGCCAGGCGGGAAACTCCTGCAGCGCCACCTCCGGCTCCAGTTGATAACGCAACTTTGTGACCTGCTCATCTTCCCAGTCCACATAAACATGCCGAGCTCCAGCCCCGTAAGCCTGTTTTACCACCTCGCGCACAAACTCCACACCCGCCACTGGTGCCATCACCAATAGGGTTTGCCCCGGCTGAAGATTGAGCCCCACGCGCACCGTGACATTCGCGTAACGCTGCAACAGTTCACCATACTCCTGCATCCATACAACTCCTTTCACCTGCTATGGCTATGGTACGGCGGGAAACCATCGGAAGCAAATGGCGCAGCACGGAACTCACGCCCGGTCTAATCACTCCCACTAGGGAGCAGATCTAAGGCGCCTTTTGGGCGACAACGCGGCAATGCGGCGGGGAGTTCTGACCCCTTTCCAGACAACTTCTAAAGGGCTTCCGGTTGCCAGTCCAAGGGGGCCTCTTCTTGGGATCTGTGCACAACCAGATTCTCGTCCCCAGGCATCAAACGCCTACCGGATTTTAGGACGTGGCGAATCCAGGAGCCGGACATCCAGGAGGTAAATAGGGCCAGCATCACCAAGATGGCAAAAAAGTTTTGATTGATAATCCCCAGCGCAAACGCCACTTGGGATAACACAATTCCTGGGCCGCCCCGAGCATTCATGGCCGCTGCCAAGTTGAAACTTGTCCGTGCATCCGTATTCACCAGCCGGCAACTAAAGTAGACTACAGTCGCCTGCACCACGGTGGCAAACACCAGGTAGAGGACGAAAAATCCGACACTAAATTGGGTTGCCAAGTTCAGTTGCAACCCAATGATGGCAAAGTAAAGGGGAATGAAAAACGAGAAGGAAATCTCCCGAACACTGTTTTCAACGCGTTTCATTAACTTTTCCGGTAACGTCAGCTTTGTCGCAATTCCTGCTAACAAGGCCCCATACATCATGTCCAGGTTCAGATACCCGGCAATGTCCGATAAAGCCAGCGTCAGTAAGAGAAAGTACCCCAGGAATGAGGCTCGGAAGACGAAATTTGCCCGGCGCGAGGTAATTCGGCGCAGTATCCAGGGCACCACAAATACGGACACGGCCAAAAAGCCCAGGGTTACACCCAAGCTTTCTAATAAAGCTATGGCACTCACACCATGGTGTGAACTTACTATTCCAGACGCAATCGCCAAACCCACCCACAGCAGAATGTCATGCACCCCCGCAATGCCAATGATAATCTTGGCAAAACGGCTGTGGATGATGCCAAGGTCCGAAAAAATTTTTGAAATCACCGGGATGGATGTGACCGCAATTGAAATGGCCACGACAATTTTTAAAGCCAGTGCATTTTGGTCCGGTCCCAGAAAGGGATGGGGATTGAATAAATAGGTTGCCAACCAGCCAACCAAAAAAGGAATGACCGTGGACCCGACAATGATGGTCAATCCAATTTTGCCGTCTCCTTTTTCAAAGCGGTGCTGAAATTTCAGCCCTGAGTTGAACATCAGTAAAATCAGCCCCAATTCGGACAAAAATCCAAATAACGGGCCTTCGGATGCGAATCCTAGAAAAAGCCAGTGAAATCCCCCCGAAAAAAAATGACCAAACAGGGTGGGCCCCAAGATGAGTCCCCCGGACACCTCACCAATGATTCTCGGCACAGTCAACCGCTCCGCCAAGTAACCCAAGACGTTTGCCGCAAACAACAGAACCGCCACAGCAAAAACAAAACGTGCCATTTCCATACCACCCAAACTGAACATGTTCATTCCCCTTTCCTACTCGTTTGTCACCTACCCTATGAGTAGGAAAGCAAAGGGGTCTGTGCGATTGGTCGGGGTGGACAGACGTACCCCTTGGTTTGGGCTAAAAATCCGCCAATGCGGAAGCACAGAATCTATTGGGACAGCTGTCCCCAATCTCTCCCACACGCTTGTCAGACCGCTAGGCTCAATTCATTGCGCACCATCACAGCGGAAAATAAAACAGGCCCCTGCGTCTTTTGCGCAGGGGCTATTATCCTCTCACAAGGCTGTTTACGGTGAGCTCCATCACCGAAGCGGGATGTGTTTGCACCCTCCCGCAATAAGTTTGCACCATCCTATGCCCCGACAAAGTGACAATTCACGGCTCGCGCCCAGAAGAGGGATTACAGCAGGCTTCGCCTCGCCACAGGCCTGGTCCCGCCCCTTTCACATCGACTCAGGCCTTATCAGCCACCTCAGTTCCTTCCATCTCTCGCAACCGCTTTTCCACCAAGGCAAACACAGTCCCCTCAGGATATGGTTCTTCTAATCCGGCTTCCACCCCAGTGAGTAACTCAATGCCCTCCTTGATGGTATGCAGCGGCCAGATATGAAATAGTCCTTTTTCCACAGCCTGGCTCACTTCATCGGACAGAAACAGGTGGGCGACGTTCTGGTGGGGAATGAGGACCCCCTGTTCCCCTGTCAACCCCTGTGCTTGACAGATATAGAAAAATCCTTCAACTTTGTCATTCACCCCTCCAATCGGTTGAATGTCGCCAAACTGATCCACAGAACCGGTTACGGCAATGCCCTGTTTAATGGGCACCCCTGACAAGGAGGACAGCAACGCGTACAACTCGGTGCTTGAAGCACTGTCCCCATCAATCATGCTGTAGGTCTGCTCAAACACCATGGAGGCAGACACGGACAGGGGACGATTGCGAGCAAACTCCCCGGCCACGTAACCACTGAGAATTAACAGTCCCTTGTCGTGAATCTGTCCGCTCATGGCCGTTTCCCGTTCCACGTTCACCACTCCGCGCCTACCGGCATAGGTCCGAGCGGTAATCCGATGTGGCTCGCCAAAGCTAAAATCGCCACTGTTCAAAACAGCTAGCCCGTTAATCTGTCCCACTTTAGCCCCGCGGGTTTCCACCGCAATCGTGCCATCCAAAATCATTTCCAGCACCTTTTCTTTAATCAGATCCGAACGATTCATCCTTTCTCTGCGAGCCTGTTGCACATGCGCCACATCCACTCGCGTTGCACCCGCCTGTTGGGCGTAGAAACTGGCTTCTGTCACCAACTCAATCAACGGACTAAAACGTGTGGACAACTTGCGCCGATGCTCCGCCTGACGAGAACTGAAGTCTATCACCTGACCCACGGCCTCGCGTGTGAGTGGGGGCAAACCCTGTTCACGGGTGAAAGAAGCGATGAAATTCGCATATTTTTGACAGGATTCCGGAGTTCTTTCCATCTCCGCATCAAACTCCACCTTGACCTTGAAGTACTTGCGAAATGCATCATCATTCGTGAACAACAGGTGAAATAGAGCGGGTGTGCCAATCAAGACCACCTTGACGTGGAGCGGAATGGCTTCTGGACGCAGCCCGCTTTGCACCATCCAGTTGCTTTCCTCGGCCGGGTGCTCAATGCGAATTTCCTTATTTTTTAAGGCTCTCGTCAACCCCTGCCAAGATGCGGGGTGTGTCAACAGGTCTTGGGCCTGTACAACCAAGTATCCCCCATTGGCGCGGTGCATGGCCCCGGCTTTCACCATCGTATAGTCCGAAACCATGCCCCCAGCGGCCGTGCCCCGGTACTCCACCTTCCCAAATAAGTTAAAATAGGTTGGATTGGACTCAATAATGACCGGTGCGCCCTGGTGTCCCTGGCGGTCCACCAACACGTTGACCTGGTAACGGGCCTTGAGCCCTGATTGCAGTTCCGGGCCCTGTGATACAGCCGTCTGATCTTCATCTGTGTCGCGGTGAAACTCTTGGTGATGACCAATGACGTCCGCCTGCATACGACGCAAAAATTCTTGAACCTTGTCCTCCGAATACTGACTAAGCAAATCCTCAAACAGGTGTTGTGTGGCAAAAGCAGCAGTTTTTTCATCCAAGACCTGCTGTGCCTTGCGAGCCTCCCTTTGGATGGCATTAATCTGGCGCACCGTTTCTTCTAGTAACTCTTCTATATGTTCCTTGTGTGCCCGAAAGGCAAACTTTTCTGACTCTGGCAACTGCTCAAAAAGTTCTGCATTAAGGGGCTTCCCATTCGCTGCCAAGGGCACGGTGGCCACGCCTGTGGCCGTCCGTTGCAAAGCCATTCCCAGTTGCCGCGCGGCATTCTCTACTTGTGCCCAGACCTGCTCCGCCTGGTTGGCATAATGTTTGAGAAGCCTGTCACTTTCTTGGTGATAGGCCTCGCTGTCAAATTGCCGAGCCAGTTCCTGTTCCAACTCTCGGACTAACTGGGCCATGGCCGCGCGGAATTGATGGCCTTGCCCGGCGGCAAAGTGCAGTGCCAAAGGTTGGTCTGGGTTTTGGAAGTTATACACATAACACCAGTCATCCGAAATGGGCTTTTGGGCAGCCGTTTCCATAACCTTTTGCACCGCATAAGTTGTTTTCCCTGTCCCCACAGGACCCACAACAAACAAATTGTAGCCGGGTGCTGCCATCGTCAAGCCAAACTTGAGCGCCGCTACAGCCCGTTCTTGCCCGACAATTCCCTCCCGCAGACCCGGTAACTCAGAGGTATCCATAAACGTAAAATCATCAGCGTCACAGCAACACTTGAGGTCCTTTAAAGACAATTCCCGACGTTGATATTCTGTGGACGCAATCGTTTTCAACAACCCCATGCCCTCCTCTCTAGAAACAGTGCCGCAAACACGCTACCTCTACAGCAAACACCCTACCTTGAAAACTGTGGACGTTTTCAAAATACACGTAGGCTTTACCCATTCGCAAGCCCAAAAGATGGATTTTAACAGTCCATATGTACTAGTTCATTCATAGGTTGGCCTCATCGATACTGAATTCGGGGGTCCACAATCCCATACAGAATGTCTGCGACGAGATTTCCAAGCACCGTCACAATCCCAAGAAACACGGTAATCCCCATAATGATTGGATAGTCACGAGAGTTCACGGCGTTCCAATACAACAATCCCATGCCCGGGTAGTTGAAGATTTCCTCAATAAACAAGGCCCCTGCAAGCAGGGCTGGCAGTGAAAGGCCAAACAACGTAATCAGCGGCAAAATGGAATTGCGTAAGGCGTGGACAAAGACCACCCGAAACTCGTTAGCGCCCTTCATGCGTGCGGTTCGGACATAATCTTGCAGCAGCGATTCCCGCATTGAAGACCGCATGTATCTGGCCCAACCGGCCACCGAAATCATAAACAACGAACAGACAGGTAAAATCAAGTGCCGCAACCAGTCCCCAAATCCAGGATTCGCAATTTGTGAACTTACAATTCCCCCTGAAGGAAGCCAATGGAGGTCAATCGAAAACACAATAATCAAAAGGACGCCCAGCCAAAAACTTGGCATTGAATAGAAAAGGTAGTTGATGACCGTTGCAACCTGATCAAACATAGAATCTTGATAATAGGCCTGCACGGAACCGAGAAAAACGGCAAACAGATGCGCTACCAAAATGGACGCCACCACAATAATCAACGTATGTGGGAGAGCCTGCAAAACCAAATGGGCCACAGGCTTATTATAGACATAGGAAAAGCCGAAGTTACCTCGTAATAAATTTCCCAGCCAAATGAAATATTGCATCCACAGCGGTTTATTTAGACCTAATTCTTTCGACAACACAGCCGCCCGCTCAAGTGTGTAATGGTTGCCTAATAGGATACGCACAGGGCTACCCGGAACAATGTGAATCATAATAAAAGAGATGACCGTAACCCCCAATAGGGTGGGAATGGCCTCCAATACACGCCGAACCATGTACTTCAGCATCACACTGACCCTCCTGAACAAACTTGGCAACCCGAGTGCCCGTCGTATCGATGACCGGGTTTACCGTTCACGGGTTTCTATAGCGTTGCGCAATCCATCGCCAATGAGGTTAATCGATACTTGTGAAGTCAGAATGGCTATCCCAGGCGGATAAATCATCCACCATGAATTTTGAAACATATAATTCATCGCATCGGACAGCATGCCGCCCCAGTTTGGTGTCGGTGGTGGCAGACCAAGGCCCAGAAAACTAAGCCCAGCCATCGCCAAAATGGCGTCCGCAATGCCCAGTGTCGCAGCAACCAAGACGGTGCCAAGAAAGTTGGGTAGCATATAGCGAATCATAATGCGCCAAGTTCGTGCACCAAGTGCATGGGCTGCCTCGACATACACATGGTTTTTAATTGTCAATACCTCGGCTCGTACCAGTCGACTGACACCCAACCAGGCGGTGGATGCCAACACGAAAATCATAATAATCAGGTTAGGTTGGAACGCCACGTTCAAAAACAGCAGAATGAAAATACTTGGAATGGCAAGAATAATATCCACAATGCGCATCATAAGGGTATCCACCCAACCGCCAATGATGCCACTAATCATTCCGTATAAGATCCCAATTACCATCGACAAAAATGCGGCCGCAAAGCCCACTTCGAGTGAGGATTGCCCTCCCACCATCAACTGCGCCAAGATGTTATGCCCCAGACTGTCGGTACCCAGCGGAAAGCGGGCAGATGGGGGTGCATCTGTGTACAATAGGTGTGCCTCAATGGCACTGTGTCGATAGATGAGTGGACCCACAAAAGAAAACAAGATGAGAAATAGGAGCAGTACCGTCCCAATCTTCGTTGTTCCAGATTTCCAAAAACGGCGCATAAAATCTGGTCGCTCATTGACAACCTGTTGGGCTTCCATTTCCTCTAAAATCAAAGTTTGATTAATCATCGGGGCTCCTTTCGTCTAGGGCGCAAGGTTCGCGCCCTAGACAACTCAAAATGCGAGCACCAAACCTAAGAATTTATTTCGATACCCACCAGTACTGCATTTGCGGAAAACCAACCGCCGCATCCGCATACTGGATGGCCCCATGTACGGTCGGTGCGGTAATGTCCAGTGTAGCCACATTGTTGCCCCAGAGAAACGGCAAAATTTTCGCAGTGTAGTCTTCATAGGCAAAGAATTGTTGCATCGTTTGTTGTGTGGTTGCATACGGGGTATGCGTGGCCTGAATTAAAGCATCCTCCTGCGGATCGGCAAATCCCGTTCCAGACGGTGCGGTGGAGGAAAACAATTGGCCGCCTGATGGGTAGAAGCCCGGACCATTGTAGTCCCAGCCAGAGCCGGTGGCCAACTGCCAGGAGTGGTCCTTCTGGTTAGCTGTCATGCTGAGGTAGGTGCTAAAGGGTACTGGCTTCAACGTGACGTCCACACCTTCGTTTGCCCAGTCCTGCTTCATCAACACCGCCGTGTCCGTAGATGAGGTGGACCCGCTGACATAAATCATCGTGAACTTCAGTTGTTGGTTGCCATTCGTCATCACGCCATTGACTTTTTTCCAGCCGTGTAACTCAAGCAGCTTCATGCCCTGTGCAAGATTGTACGGGTACGGATTGGTATTGAGGGTAGGATCGATGAACTGCGTTTTGGGTACGGTGGGAATCGGGCCATCAATCGGCACCGCATAGGACTTCCAGATGTACTTTGAAATCCCCACATTGTCAATTCCCATTTGTAGCGCCTGACGAACATACAGTTGATCAAAAATACTCTTGGACGGAGAACCGGGCCACATGTTCATTTCTGTCCAAAATATCCCAAATGAGTACAGTGGAGTCATCTTGTCCCCCATGGAAGTCAGGGCCCCTTCGGATCCCAATTGGGAGGGGTCAAGATAGCCCACGTTGATATTGCCCGTCTTTAACGCGGCAAACTCTGCCGTGCTAGATCCTTCGTAATTGAATACGACTTTATCCACAACACTCTTGTGTCCGGCATAGTTCTTATTGGGAACGAGCACCCAGGACTGACTCGGTGTGGCACTCTGCACCTTGAAAGGTCCATCCACAACCGTATCGAACATCGCGTTGGTGGCATTGGCACCCAGATATTTGATTTCATTGGTGATGTTCTTGTGAATATCCCATGCGGCCGCCGGCATTGGCACCAGTTGAATGATGCCATTATAGATGAACCACTGCTGGTTGGCTGGTTTCTTGAGTGTGATGGTTACTTCGTTTGCGTTGTTTGGAACCACACTGGCGATGCCGTTGGGGATATCCCCCGTACCTGCACCGACAAAAGGCCAGGGTGTCGGTGCATTCGAGGCAGAGGCCGCTTTTATGACATTCCAGGTGAACATCACATCCTTGGAGGTCACTGGCTGGCCATTGGACCATTTCCATTTCGGATTTAGAAAGACATGGTAGACCGTCCCGGCGGAATTGTACGTGATTTTACTTGCAATAGAAGAGTTCCAATTAATCTGGTACTGGTTGTTAATCCACAACAGTGGCTTGTACATCTGATACACAAACTGCGTGTTGTACACACTGTCATCAGCCGCATTCGTGATGGGTAAAAACCAATTCAGGTTTGTCTGAGACGGCAAGGCGTATTGAATGGTGCCCCCCGGTGTGGGTTGTGCATTCGCAGTCGTCCCGTTGGAATTGGCCGTTCCATTCGATGTGGGACTTGCAGGGCTGCTGCCACAGCCCGCGACAAGCAATGTGGACCCAGCGGCCACAGCGATGGCGGATAATACAGATTTACGCAAAGCCATTGGTGGACTCCCCCTTTTTGTAGATCCCCGAAAAGTTGAAGAATTGTGCCAGTTTGGTTCATTTGAGCGTGATTGGTAACTTTTTTGTCTGTGTGATTCCAGATGTCAAGTACACGCAGGCTGGACAATCCATCCACATTGCCCACGCGAGCACATTCCCCCTTTCCCTGCAGATAAAAGCGAGCCCAAAACTAGTCGACAAAGTGGCAAGCGGCATAATGGTTTGGCCTCAACTCACGCCATTCAGGCACTTTTTGTTTGCAAATCTCCTGTGCTATTGGGCATCGCGTGTGAAATACACACCCTGACGGTGGATTCGCCGGACTTGGCAAATCCCCCTTCAGAATAATCCGCTCCCGCTTAGCTCGCGGATTCGGAATGGGAACCGCAGACAGGAGGGCGCGCGTGTACGGATGAAGTGGATCCGCAAAAAGGTCCTCAGAGGAGGCCAATTCAGCCATTCGCCCCAGGTACATCACAAGCACGCGGTTGCTAATGTGCTTGACGACGGACAGGTCATGGGCAATGAAAATATACGTTAAGTTAAATTCCTGTTGCAAATCTTCAAGCAAATTCATCACCTGCGACTGCACGGATACGTCGAGTGCCGCAACTGGCTCATCCAAAATAATCAGTTTCGGATGGAGCATGAGTGCACGGGCAATGCCAATACGTTGCCGTTGCCCGCCTGAGAACTCGTGTGGAAACCGACTGGCATAGGTGGCAGCAAGTCCAACTCGTTCCAAAATTGACTCCACCTGCCGTTTGCGTTCTGCAGGCTGGTAAAGGTTGTGTATTTCCATCGGTTCCGACAATGTTTGGAAAATTGTGTAGCGTGGGTTAAGGGAAGCGTAAGGATCCTGAAAAACAATTTGCATTTCACGGCGCATCGTCCGCATTTGCGATTTCGTCAGTGCAAGAATGTCTTTGCCCGCAAACTGAACCGTTCCACTGGTGGGTTCAATTAAGCGCAAAATGCTGCGGCCCATTGTGGATTTGCCACACCCGGATTCACCGACAACTCCGAGTGTTTCCCCTGCGTGAACTGCGAATGAAATCCCGTCCACGGCACGAACAGCCCCCACATTCCGACGAAGAATCCCCCGTTGGATAGGAAAATACTTATTTAAATTTTTAACTTCTAACAGCACCACACCCATCTCTTAAATCTCCTTCTTTTCATTCATCCAACAACGAGAAAAATGAATGTTCTCCACTTCAAAAAGTTCGGGAGACTGTACCTTGCACTGGTCCATCACATGTGGACACCGCGGCGAAAAACGACAGCCTTTCGGCATCCGAGTCAGTGACGGTACATTCCCTTCAATCGGTTGCAAGCGTTGTTTTGAGCGCGCGTCAATTTTGGGGATTGCATTCAGCAGTCCTCGCGTGTACGGGTGTTGTGGATTAAAAAACAGGTCATCCACCGTCCCTTGCTCCACAATCTGACCCGCATACATCACCACAACGCGATGACACATCTCAGCAACCACCCCCAAATCATGCGTAATCAGCAGAATGGAAGTGCCGAATTCATTCGATATTTCTCTCATCAGTTCAAGAATTTGTGCCTGAATGGTCACATCAAGGGCTGTGGTGGGCTCGTCTGCAATCAGGAGGTGTGGATTGCAGGCCATGGCAATGGCAATCATGACGCGTTGGCGCATGCCCCCAGACAGTTGATGGGGATGTTCATCCATAATTTCTTCTGGACGCGGGATACCCACCTTTTTCAACATGTCGACAGATTGTGCAAATGCCTCTTTGGCCGAAATATCTCTGTGCAAAAGCAACGTTTCTGAAATTTGTGCGCCAATTTTATAAACTGGATTAAGCGAAGTCATCGGTTCCTGAAATATCATCCCAATGCCATCGCCGCGAATTTTCCGCATCTCCCCATCTGCTAAGGTAAGTAGATTGCGCCCCTCATATAAAACCTCCCCGTTGACACGTGCGGATTTTGGCAACAAGCGTACCAAGGCCAGGGAGGTCACACTTTTACCACAGCCCGATTCACCGACAAGCCCCACCGTCTCACCAGGATTGATATGAAACGACACATCGTGCACGGCAGGATAATAGGTTCCATTTATGTTGAATTCGACGTTCAATGACTCAACATCCAGTATGTTTGGCAAAGATGCACACTCCTAAGAACAAATTCCCGCGAGGACATTCCCATTGGAATTTTTTATAATCAAAATATTACAAATTTCATAAATAAACTTTCTCATTTTCCCAATTGTCTCCAAGCTATTGGCAGAAACACACCAATCACATCCCCACATCCGCCTACCACATGCCTTTGGCGACTTTCCCCAGGTTCAATATCCATTAAAATTGCAATAAAATTACAATACAGCTAGTCGAATTATCTCACTCTAAACGCTTGTGTCAACACCCTGTTTGCAGATTTATTGTTTCTCCCCCACGTACATACAGAGTGAAAAAAAACATGAAATAGTTCACAAATGATTCCTAGCAATCCACAAACGATTTCCGTCCGTAAACGGTCTGATAGTGTGAGGGGTTTTCGAAGCGCCTGTGCAAACAACCCCACAGTGAACGGGCATGTCCGAAAGAAGTTTGGTAAGCTAAGAAGGTGCCGCAATTTCCTAAGTCCCCCACCCACCGAAATCTAAAATTTTGTCCTCAGAATGGAGCATGCTGATGAATTTGCGAACCCTTAATCCAGCAAACCATTCCACGCGGTCTCTGCTGTGGACTTTGTTGCTACTCAACTTGGTGATACGCGGCATCTGGTTACTCTACATGCACCCACCCCAACAGGCCGATTTTGAGTGGTACTTCACCCATTCGGCGCAAATGGCAGCCGGACAAGGATATGTCTGGAACGGTCACCACACCGCATACTGGCCCATTGGCTGGCCCTTCATTCTGGCAGCTCTGTTTCGGGTTACCGGTGTCCACCTGATGGCAGGCCTCATCCTCAACACCCTATTCAGCATGGTGCTTGTGTTGCTTATCTACCTAACGGGGGTTCAGGTGTTCCACAGGCGAGATGTAGCGTTTGCCGCAGCGCTTGGATACAGCCTCCTCCCCAGTCAAGTGCAGTGGAATGCAGTGCTTGGATCTGAGGAATCTTTTACCCTTCTGCTCATGGCCGCCCTATATCTGTATGTTAAAGCGGAGTCCCTGCCATGGCGCCGATGGTTGCCTTGGGGCATTGCGGGCGGCGCAGTATTGGGGTTGTCCTGTGACATTCGCCCCTTGCCCTTGCTATTTCCCATCGGACTGATGTTTTACGAACGCATTGTGGGGAACAAGTCTTGGGCCCGATCCGTCGGTCAGGCGCTAGTATTTGGTGTTTCCATGCTGGCTGCCGTGGCACCCGTAACTGTGCGCAACCGCATCGCCATGGGCCACTGGATACTGGTGTCCACCAACGGCGGCGTAAATCTTTGGCAAGGTACTAAAATCAACGGCGGCTACTACTGGTCTTGGCTGCCCTGGCAAAACCCACTGCTAAGGGCCAAAGGAAATGAGATTTTGCAAAATCAAATTGGCGAACACGTTGCAACCCAGTACATTCTGCACCATCCCTTGGAAGTTTTAAAAAATGGTTTGATTAAAATTTTCGATTTGTACAAAATTGACACCAATGCCATCTGGTATACCATCCACGTCACACTTCCCAATTCCGCATTGTTCCATATCATGAATTGGTTTGACACAGGCGTATACTGGGCCTTCATGGGGTTAGCCGTGGTGGGATTGGTGCAGGTATTTCGTAGCGGCTGGGCAAGCATAAAAGACAATGGCGTGTACCTACTGTTTGTTCTCTACTACACCGCAATTTTTCTGTTCTTCCCCGCCTGGGACCGCTTCCGTTACCCCATTATGCCGATTTATGCCCTGTGGTTGGGCGTGGGCGTATTTTACACCCTCCACGCTTGGCACAACAGACATCATTCCCTAAGGGGAGGGTGTGACGAAGCGTTGGGTTCCAAATGAAGCCATCCCAGTTTTTGCAGGCTTAGGGTATAGCCAGACTGGCTATCTCGCAGCCAAGCCGTCCACAGAAGGAAAAGAATTCTCCCGGCTTGGTTCTGACAATTGGGATCAAAATCGGGGGAGTTTCTCCCGCAACCAACCCCACCATCGCGATAGAAACCCAGAAACCGGAGTGAGGTTGAAATAAACCTCTTCCCCATGGCACCTGCTGCACGGTTTTTCGTCTCACTTTCTGCCATATTTTCTGCCTCGATATTCCCCAATGGCAGTTTTCTGAACACTGTCAACGTCAAAATTCACTTAAATTGCATCTTTCAAAGAAGAACATCAAGTGGTAAGAGAGAGGAAAGGGGAAATAAGGTATCACAGGTCGCTTATGTGCCTTTTCAAGCCGAGGTTTGGACAAATAAGCGGCCGCCATCCCTTATTCCAGCAAATCCAGCCCAAACATCGCATGCAAACCTACAATAAGGGATTCTCACACCTCTATTTATCCTTCATCTCTCGAAATTCGACGATTAGACGACTGGGGGACCCTTAATCTTAATCCCAGCACCGCAGAAATTGAACCTCCGCTCCTTCGACAAGTTTTCAGCTCGCCACAGCCAAAGTTGCCTGAACTTGGATGGCGAAACGTTTCCCTGTCACAAGCATTCGGGTCTAGAGCGCCAATCCGCGGCATTCAGCAAGATACTAATAAAAATGTGAACCTCGCGTGATTGGCATCCCAAAGGT
>QXHL01000061.1 GCA_003584005.1 Alicyclobacillaceae bacterium I2511
GCCGAGAGGAAGGCCGGGAGGAAGGTCGAGAGGAAGGCCGGGAAAAGGGGGAACTTCTCCGAGCACGGTTGACTGCTCGCAAGATGCTGATGGCGGGGATGGATTTGAAGCAAATTGCGGAATTTGTCGATTTAACGATAGAGGAAGTCCAGCAAATTCGGGATTCCCAAAACGGGTCAAGCTTGTCCTGACATGAGGTCTCACTTGGAGGGGTTGGCGATGGAAGAAGGGGAACTTCTCCGAGCACGGTTGACTGCTCGCAAGATGCTGATGGCGGGGATGGATTTGAAGCAAATTGCAGAATTTGTTGATTTAACGATAGAGGAAGTCCAGCAAATTTGGGATTGTAAAAATTCGCATTGTCCAAAGAAAAGATTTGCTGAACAAGTTCCTGGATTGATGCAAGGGTATGCTCGACGTACCCCACGATTGCGGTCTCGACTAGTCCATCTTGGAGTAGAGGCTGGGGGTTGAGGGAACCGCTCTCGGCTCAGTGTGAAACTGGAACTTGACGTGCAGAATCGTGGCCTTTGGAGTCTCCCAAATATAGTCCTGGACTAAATCAGGCAGATGGGTATTATTGAATGTAATAATCCATAAATCTTGCAGTCAATACAGCCAAGATTTTGAATTTCACTAACTTATTGTACAAAATGAGAATACATATTTTGGGGAAAGGGAATTATGACGCCCCTAGTATATCAATTAAAAATAGCTTCATTGGCAATTAGATATATCCTATCTAAAATTGGATGAGCGGAATTGTAAAACGACATTGTGCGTAAAGACATCACCACCATCAGGCGCTGGTGAAGACCTACAGCGATCTGATGAAAAGTGTCACTGTTGAGAATGCAGCCATTTCTCAACTGAATTTGCCTTACACGAATCTGCAACTAGATAAGATGATTTCCGTGGCTTCCCCAGATGCATCAATATTCAAATTATTTATCCAGCCACCGCACCCACACATCCGGTGGCGGTGAAACCAAACAAGAAACTGAATGTCGCCATCGCCTTCATCTTGGGGTTAATGATTAGTGTTGGCTTGGCCTTCCTGCGGGAATATCTGGATATGCGTCTGCGCAACGAGGAAGAGATTCAAAATTATCTTAAGTTACCCGTCCTTGGCACCGTCATTGAGTATGGCACTAATCTCAAACACTCGGATTCCTGAACTGCTGGCATTGCTAAGTTTCTCAAGTGTTGTGGCGGCCAATACCTGGGCGGTAATTTGCAGGACCACGTGATACTCCAAGAATTCTTTCAATAGTTCCGGGTGATGTTGCAGAACCAAGTTGCGCTCCGGATGGGCCACAACGGGGTGGTAGCCGCGCACCGTGATCTCATAAAGTAAATCAAACTGACTGGAATTCATCTCCCCTGTGGGGAATTCCACCAATACATATCGGGTTTGTCCAAGGATGGGAATATGATTTGACAACAGGTGTTCCGTCAGTTGAGAACTCAGTCTCACCTCTGCACCAGGGCATCGACACCTGTTTGAATTTCTGCATACCCCGCAGTAAAGTGGGGATTACAAAAGTGAGGGGTTGCAAACAATTGATCTGTTCCCGCTTGTCGATGTGCCGATTAAAGACTCAGGGCCTTCGCGACGGTTTGAGGGCCATCATCAACGCCTGGAATAAGATGTGCATGAATGTCTGTCCAAAGTTTTGCCACGTTGTGAAGTTCCTCTCTTTTCCAATATACATTGACATTGAGAGTCATAGTTTATCCCAAGTGACGCAACAGGTCCACCGAATCAGTCCCTCTTTCCTCCATTGTATTCGCAATAGGGCCTCTGTACTACGGGGCCCTTGCGGATACATCTCCCGTCTCGGAGGCTCAGGACACGGGAATCGTCACTCCGGCAGCCACTTGGGCTGTCTGCCCCAATATGGGGACAATTAATAAATTCTCACCCTTTGGGGCACCAATCACTGCTAGCGTGACGGTACGATTCTTCACAGCTTTTTTTACTAGCAACACCCGTTTCTGTTGGTTAAACACTTCCACTTGGGTCACACCTAGTGAAGTTTTCACCTGAATATGGGTTAACAGTAGACCATCGTATTTAGCTGTTGCGGAGTTGATTAATTTGGAAGTAAAGTGGGCTGCAGGCACAACATTAGGGTACGGGACACCATCGGACGTCTTGGCCGTTCCGGAAGTTACTGAGGAATTGTTTGCTGTCGATTGCGCGGCTGGGGTGGTGGAAATTAAATTATTTCCTATAGAATTCTCACTGGATGTCGAATTCACCGTATTTCCAGAGAGGCCATGCCCTGTTGCATTCTGTGGCTGGGCAGACCCACAACCGCCTATTAAGGAAATTGTAGCAATTGCCGTGGCTGTTAAGGCAAGTTTTGAAACGAGTCGTTTCATGGACCATCCCTCCTAATATTATAATTAAATATTTATGTTACTAAAGTTATGGACTAGTCTGTTCCGATTTCACAATGTTTATTAGCATACTGCATAAATATCGAACTTGCAAAACTTATTACCTATGAACACGGCTACACAGGTGAAGCAAGTACAGGTTTTCGATGTAACAAAATATGTACTGCTGGTGGTGGCCAATGGGATAGCGGGAAAGGCTTTTCCCACGCTGATTGGTACTTGGACTTTTCGAACAACGCAATTCGGAACTTTGGACTAAAAGCCGTACCTGTTTGCTGATTGCCCGCCGTGTGACTGGACTGCAAACTTTGGGTATCCGTCATATACTCACTGTAAATCAGGGAATTGACTGTTTGGCTCGTGGATAGCAGGGGTTCATTCCAGGTAGGGTCAAACACCACCCACTGGTGTCCATCCCAGGCTTTATCCCACTCGTGCGACTGGGGTGCAGTTCCCGATGCATCTACTGCCGTACCACCAATGGTTTGTGTGGGAATGCCCACACTATCCAACAAGGCGGCTGTGAGGTTGGCAATATCCTGACATACTCCCAACCTTCCCTGCAGGGTTTGTTCTGAATTCTGCCAGGGAATATGGTTGTCGGCATAGGCTGGGTAGTTGTACAGAATGTCGGCGCTCACCCAATTGGATACAGCCGCAATGGCTGTGTCCGGTGAGGGGGAGGCGGCCACCAAGCGACTGGCTGTGGCTTGAAACAGGGGTAAATTCATATTGTAGTCTCGCATGGCAGAGGCCAGTAATGCATGATAAAGAAGAGAGGGTTCTGCGTAATTCACAGACTCTTGATAACTGTCTGTGAAAGAATAGGATCCCGTGGTATTCAGGGACTGAAATAAATCAGGAATCAGCCCTACTGTCACATTGCCGCTAAATGGAGATCGGACAAGTGCCGCAAAAGAGCCGTTTGATTGCTCTGGTAGGGTATAGGTCCATACGCCAGAAGTTCCATTGAGTATCACTGTTACATGGGAGGAAGGGGTGTGCGCCATACCAACCACAGGAATCCAGCCGTCCACTGGTGGGGATTCCGTGTAGGTAAATTGCTGTCCCACGACAGGCGTAGCTTGGGGCAGTCCACTTGGTAAGGGCAGAATCCCCGTTTGTCCTGAAGCTAAATTCACGGCAACCGCTGGCAGTGCGCTCGTTCCTACATCCAGGACTAAAGGCACGGAGGCTTTCCCTTGGTAGCTGGCTTGAACCGTGTAAACCCCTGCCTGGCTAGCAGTAAATGTGGCTTCTGCGGCACTATAGGTTCCATCTGTCCATTCTTCGTGGGCATTTTGTGGGGTCAACGTGGCTTCTGGGCTGTTGACTTGCCAAGTGCAATCTGCCGCTGAAATGTTAGCAGAATTCTCGTAAGCAAATAACTGCAGGGTTTGTCCGGGCTGTAGGTCTACCATAGGGGCCCCCAAAGCTGGTGTGCTGGAGGGTTGAAGGGTGCTTGTTGTGCTGGATGTTGCGGGCAGCGGTTCTACCCCACCCGCGGTATTGCTCGTGCCCCCCTGGGCTGAGACATTACCAGTGGAAAAGGTTTGGGCCATCAAATAAAAATTGGTGGACGAATTTTGCCAATAGGATTCATCTGGTTGTGCCCCATTGGGTATCTGTGATCCAATCATAGAAGGCAAAGAAACGTTATCCGTCAGTGTAGGAAGTGTCGTCAAAGAAGTGGGAAAGAGGGCCGTATTGGTGGCCGTGGTTGTAGTTTGACTTGGATAAAACGGTGTTGTGCTGCCGTTGGCGTGCAAAATCAACGTGTTCTGGGGAAAGGCAAACGGGTGTTGTTGACAATACAACACGAAATCTGCCATCAGATTGCCTGTGGGATGGGTGTTTAAAAAGTCTGTGTAATTTGCTACATTCCCATTTAGATCTAGTACCAAAGCACCTGGATTCGCGGCCAGCGCCTGATTTAGTGCCGCCAACATTGCTGGGTTTGTCATCACCTCTGAAGACAAATAAAAATTGTCGTTTATTTCATAGCCGTTCATGTCAGGCGTGGAAGGCATTGAACTACTGGAACTTGCTGAAGTATCCGCCATTGCCAAAGTTGTAGATAAAGTCATGGCTGACATCACAGCTGTGAATAAAAGCCACAAGGATTTTCCAGCCATGATGCGTTCATCCCCCAAGCATTTCGTCTGTGTTTATAAGACACTCACTGCAGACTCTCATTTCTACTATTCTAGCAGAAGTCACACGCCCTGGTGGGTAGAATGGGGTATGACCTGTATAGCCCTAATGAATTGTTATGGAGTCGTAACAGAATGTGTCGAGTAAAGTGTCAGGGTTTGCTTTATATGTGTTGAGCGTTCAATCTTTTTTAGCGAGATAGGAATAAAAAGTTTTTATAACTATTGTTAACTTTAAGTTTGCGTTGTATATTGACCATATAATCAATCGTTAAGAAAGGCTAAATTTTATCTGTTTATTACAGCCTTATTTAAAAAATGTATTTGAGGGGGATTCATCCATGCGTACACTATATGTGGACGCCCTTACAGCGGTGGAATTAGGACAAGAGACTTTAACGATTCGTCATCGGGATAATCACCTGTCGGTGAATACTACGCTCACAGTGGATGAAATTCAGACGGTGGCACTCATGGAACATTCTGCAGAGATAGATTGGTTTCCAAATCTTGTAGGAATTCGCCTGATAGATGGTAGCAATGTTTTGTTGCCAATGGAAAAGTGGGAGGATGCCTGGAAACTGGTTGGAATTCTCAGGGATGTTCAGGAAGGTGAGTACGGTAAAAAATGGTGAATGCTTTATTGTTGAATATTTTGGCGCATAGGCAACTTTCCCTGCTAATGGAACCAGGGAAAGTTGCCTATTACTGGCCATGGAACCAGGCAATCATTTCACGGGATACAGTAGATATTCTTAGGTGGGGTGATGTGGTAATGAATGTAAATTTTATTGATTTCGGTGGGTAAAGGCGTCAAAGCAGGTCTGGCAGTACCACTTGCCATTCAGTTGCTGGGCGTATTGTGTCACCACTAATTCTTTGCATTCGTGGCATTGCACAGCGTCAAAAGTTTCCCCCGCTTTGGTGATGGGGTAGTTTTCAAACAGGCTGACATCAAACATTTCCCGCCAGTCCCGTGTGAGGGTGTCTACAATGAGGGGGTCGACGACACTTGGGTCCAAGTCGTAGGGTGGGATTCCCTTGCGTCGTTCGTCGAAAAAGGGCATGGTCAAACACTGTTTCATGCGGTCATGCTTCGCGGAAACGCGAACGGCGTGCTTTGTTTTCGGGTCAATCAGGGTGAAGGCAAACTTTCCTAAAGGCTTTTTGACAATATTGCTTTTGCCAAAGGTGCAACCGGTGGCGTATTGCAACCCGTCGGCGAGACAACCGGAAAAGTGATTGTCGCCAATTTCTACAATCATCATTAATTCACCGCCAGTGCGAGCGCGTTGCACCCCCAGAATGTCCATCGCTAAGTGACCGGCGCGCAGTCCTTGGGGCATGGCAGGACACTTATGGCCGTGAAAAAATTGTGCACCCTTTAATTCTTCATCGGTTACCGGAGTTTCCTGGTCCCTATCCAAATCAATTTTAAACATTGAAATTTCCTCCTCGAAATTTTATCTTTAGTGGAACGAGTTCACTTAAAAAGGTGACGGTACACTGGTTATTCCCTGACAAGAGTCAGTTTAAACCCCATCAATAGATTAGTCAATCAATTGATGGGGTTTTTAAGATCCATTTTGCAGGATTTGCTACATCTTTGACTGCACAATTCCTGTTTTGACAAAATGAAAAGCGGGAGCACATGAAGTATCATGAAACATCGCAAGATAATACGGAATCATTATGTGGACAGCGCAATAAGGTTACCAGTTGTCTAACAAGTGCCTCTGGAGTCCAAGGCAGGTACCCATCCACCTCCCAGCGAGTCACCAGGGAGTATAAGGTTCCAAAAAAGGATTGGCCGAGGAACTCTGGGTCTAGGTGCGAACAAATTTCTTTGGACTGTTGCCCGCGCACGATGCACTCGGTGATGGAGTGGGTAATAACTGTGGCCACTTGCTGTTGCAGCACTTGACGAATTTCAAGGCTTGCCGCAGAGTTGCCAATGAGTTGAAAAAGAATCTGTCGTTCGAGAGGGTCAGAATAGATTTGTAAATATGCGGTACCAATGGTTTGTAATTGTTCCAAGGGATCTACCGTGGGTTGAAAAACCCCGGAATTTTCAAAATGGGACAAAGGTGAAGCAGTAGAGGCTACCTCTAAAAGGAGCTGTTGCTTATCTTTAAAATACCAGAAGACCAGGCTGGGAGAGGCCAAACCAGCCGCCTTAGCGATATCTTTGATGGTGGTACGAAACCCTTTTTGAGCAAAGACAATGCGAGCTCCTTCAATAATACTTTCTTTGGTGTCCTTCATAGCATTTCACCTTTCTGTGCGAGACATTTGTGCTTTGCATGGGGTTTCTCGACCTAGTGTAGATCAATCGAGTAGAATGGTCAATCAATTCTTTGGACAGTACTGTAATTGATGGGTAACTGACAATAATGTGGAAGCAAAAGACAACTGGGGTATTGAATTTTTTTGGGTGCGGCAGTATATTGATTATATGGTTAATCAATATACGGCTGTTTTGAAACAGCCAGAGAGCGGGGATGGCAATGCTGTTCTGGTCTGGAATTCTCATTTTTATTGTGTCCTTTATTTTTTCAATGCTTGGGTTGGGCGGCGGCATGCTCTATGTACCCATATTTCATTGGCTGGGATTTGGACTCAAAGATGTGGTGATTCCCCTAGGGTTGTTATTGAATGGGTTGAACACATTGATTGCTCTTATTCCATATGGGCGGAAACACTTGGTGGATTGGAAGGGCGGATTGCCCATGGCGCTGAGTGCTTTAATTCTGGCACCTGTCGGCGCGTTGCTTGCCCGTTACGTGCCCAACCGCCTCTTGCTAATTTTATTTGCTGTAATGGTTCTTATTGCAGCCGTGCGGACACTTTGGGTGGCCAATCGCCCAGATAAGGAAATGACCCTCTCTTTTGCACAGCGGGCCATCATTGGCAGTGTGGTTGCTGGACTGGCAGGGTTTCTTGGGGGCATGCTCGGCATTGGCGGTGGGTTCATTATTGGTCCTTTGCTCATGTGGATTGGGTATAAGACGAAGGAAGCGGCTGCAACGACAGCTTATATTGTCACATTTTCGAGTTTCTCTGGATTTTTGGGGCACACCGCACACATGTCTATCCATGCCGGATTAATGGCCGTCACAGTATTGTCTGTGATTCTAGCGTCACTGTTGGGTTCGTGGTTTATGGCAAACCGAGCCAAACCCACGTGGGTCAAATGGTTTTATGGATTTCTGCTGATTGGCGTCGCCGCTAAAATGATTATCCCCTTACTCTGAGCAGCAGGGCAGGGCTTAAAAAGAAATATTGATACCACGGCTGTGCGGAGGCTAAGAGACATTGCAAATTCGTTCGTTGCGCAGATATGCAGCACAACAAGTGGAACAGGTGATGGGCCCGATTCCAAAGCAACGGGAACCCCGCCGATGGGCGTTGCCCCTGGTAATAATTTTGGGGCTACTGCCCATTGTGTTGCCGGGACTTCCCGTTTCTTGGCCTGTTTTGACGTTTCATCCGTCACAATTGCAAGAACTGATGAATTGGATGGAATGGTTGTGGGGTGGCACGGCTACATTGTTCACACTACCGGTGGCTGTCACCGCGCTTATTACGGGTTTGGGAGTGCCGGGGACCAATCGGGTGGGCCTATTTCGGTACTTTCGGCAGCACGGCTTTGATGGGGTGGTGGTGCTCGGCTTGGTCTTGCTGGCATCTTCCGCGCTGGCCATCAGCCGCGCCCTGTTGCTAAATCAAGATGTCAATCCCGTTTATGTCGGACGGATTCTTGCCGGAATCATTGGGGGGCTCTCTGGTCTACTCGTGGCGCTAGGGTTTCTGGTTTGGCAGACCATTGTCATGCTTTCCTCGGCACGGGATGCCCACGCACAGCATCAGCGCCTGATTCGACACTTAGATGCCACGGTCCATGACATCGCAATCCACTTGTTTGCGGAAAAAACCTTGGGGAAATGGGCGGAAGCACACAAAGTATTGCGCCTTCATTTGCCGTTGGATTCATTCGATGGAAGCATCATTCGCGCGCACCGTGAAGCAGTAATCCGGGATATTCGGTTAGGGTTGCTCACGCACTGGGCGGTGTCCTTGCGACAACCGGTGAACGACAAAATTTCTGCTTTAGCGGTGACAAACTTCACTTTAGGGAAGCCCGTCATTGCACAAGAACGTTTGGCGGTTGTCGCACCCGCTTTTTCATCATCAGAGCGAGCCTTTCTACGCTCCTTTCGTTGGGGACGTGTTCGTTCCCATGAATTGACCCAGGAGTTAATGGATGAACTTGTGGATTTGGCGGCTAATGCGGTGTCAGATTGTGCCGCGGACAGGCGCTCTTCTTTTCGCGTGATTCTCAAGGTTTATGAAGACTTTTACGCTGAAATGCTGCGCTTGACAAGTTTATTGCAAAGCAAAAGTCAGCTGGATATTTCATCGGACTTGGTGTTTGCGACGACATGGGATCATCAACTTCAAGAAGTCGGGAAAGCGGTGGTGGCCAACGGGTCTGACAGCCTGGTATCCATGTGGCTGTTTTCCATGCGGCGGTTACTGCAAATTGCGCTCCGATACGGAACGAAAGAGGTCCAAATCCGTAGCTTTTTTCAGTTACTTGCAGACTACGCGCTGATTATTCAAACACCACCCGCGTTTTTCTGGCAGTACCTTGACGAATATCAAATTATCCTGGGCAATGAGCTGGAGCATGGGAAAAGCCCAGACCGTCAAAAAAATGCTTTGACACAGATGCGCATTCAATTGACAGATTTAGCTCCTGCCTTGCTGTCGGGGTTGCCCCCTTCCCAGTTTAACGCGGTTACGGATTGGGTGCGGCGAGTGGGTGCAGGATTGAACATGGCGGAGGTGTCTGACCAGGCCATGGCGGGTTGGCGGACCCAACTTGAGGAGGCCAAAAGTGTACTTTGGCTGAAATATGGCAATGGGTTGATATTACAATGGCAACAGGGAGCGGTTCTGACGAACTTGGTGCAACAGCAGTTTCGTTATCTTCGGGAACAGTTTGAATCACTGACAGGCTTATGGGCCACAGCAAAGCACCTCTGTGGTGTGGGACAGAGGCCCATGTCACGCATCTTTAACCTATTGGACCCGGGTGTGGCAGAAACCCGCTCCCCTGTCGGTTTTGGTTGGGGATTCCTTTTAATTTCCATTTCCCTTTTGGCCACACATCCAGGGGATGAACTTCCCCCAGATCCGGAAGCCATGACCTGGTTTCAGGATTATTTACAAAAATCATGGGAGGTCATGCAGCAAAACCCTGAGAAGTGGTCCCTATTGACGCCCGTCCCTGCCTCTTATTTGCCCGTTACGTTGAAAAGGGTCCAAGGCAAATTCATTTCGAGTCAACATCGTGGACGCATGCAACAGTATCAACGGATTGTCGCAACCCCTCTGGATGACCTACGAGTGCAGCATTTTATGGAAGAGGTGGTACATTCGGCACAGGCGGGAGGATTGCAAATCGTCGAGCGCTTTGCTCAAAGTGGCCAGCTACATCTTCAGTCACCCCCACCTGTGGGACCCTGTTTCATCCCGTTCCTGCAAGAGAAGGTTCTTTCTAAGCGTTCCTTTATCCAGTCTGGGGATAGACAGGAATTGCCAACCTTTTATCCGCCACTTTGGATCTATGAAGAGGCGGCCATTCTAGATGTTGCACCGACAAACACGCCCATTTCGGTGTTGAATCGTGCCAATGCCGCGGTTGCTTTGAAAGCAGCAATCCACAGTTTACATAGTCAGGGATTTCATGTGGATTTTCTTGTGCTCCCCACCGACGAAAGATTAATCCACGTGCTACACCATGATCCGACTTTTCTACCCACCCTGGGTGTGGGGGGGCGTTCCATTGGGAAATTAGCTGGCGTGCCCCTTTATCAAACCACCCACTGGCAAGATACAATTCTTGTGGCCGATCTAACGCGCTGGCTCCGCCTCACCTTTTGCCCGGATTTAGCCACTTCCGGGCGATACAGGGTGGAACTGCGCTCCCCCACACCGGAGGAACTGGAACATTGGTTGACACAATCTACAAAGGTGGAATTCCCCGTAGATTGTGCTGAAGACGAATACTTAAAAAGAACTTTCTTGCAGACTAAAATGGTGTTTACGCTGAGAGAAGCGATTTTGGTGGAACAAGCCAACCCTGAAGCCTGTCGTGTCTACCATTACGTGGATGAATAACAGACTTTTACGAAATCCTTTGAATCACCGTTGTGATATGTGAAATAAAAATTGTAGCGATAGCAACAATTGGCCCATGAATAATTTGTCCACTTTGAATTGGGGGTGTCCCTATAGGAAATAGACCAATAGAAAGGGATTTATCGCTCTTCCTCAGAATAATGCCTGTTAGTCCTTGGTTTCCGGGTCCACTCCCAGTGGTGTAAACTGTCACGCTGTCCCCAATGTGAAGGGGCTGAGGTGTGGAGCGAATGCGCATGGGATATCCTTCCCAATAATAAGAGATAGGGAGTAGCGCTAACTACTCCCCCAATAGCAAATTCAAATTACAGTGCGTTTTGCGTGACCGACGTGATTTGGTTTAATGGAATCGTGGCGAGGGCCCCAAATGCCCCTGCTGCACCAGGGACACCAAATGCGCCGACAACTCCATCCGGACCTGCCGCAGGGGAAAGAATCAAGTATAAGTTGTTGGAGTCCATACTTGCAATTACCCCCGTGTATCCACCACCGCCAGTTCCACCCGCAGATGTGAAGACCGTCACGCTTTGGCCTGTGTTCAATTGGCGCAGCGTGTTGACAATGTTTAAAACGGCGTTAGAGCTACTGCTTGATGTGGCCATGTTTGTTCCCTCCTGCTAAGTTTCACTACGACTTTATTGGAATCGTAGTGTGCTGTATTGAATGCACAGTGTGATTAGGACGCGTGGACAAACATACGGGGGTAATTGACTTCCTTTTTTTAACCTTTTTGTGGTCACACTCTGTGAATGTTGGTCACGAACTCTCCCCACAACGACCTCCCAAACTACTATGTAAAATATTAAGAAAAACGGGAATTCTAGGGGTCCTATATAATAATTCGTAAAAATAAACTTTCGGCTAAACTGTTCGATCCCGATTTACTTCGTGATATAATCATCCGGTGGCTGTCTGGAGGGGAGTCAATGGCGGAACGAGAATTACCAATGGAGTTGTTTCTTTCTTATCGTGAACTCTATCAAGAGTGGCGAGGTCTCCTTAGAACGTGTGCACAAGAGGCCCAGTTAAGTGAATTGCAGTTGATTGTTCTAAAAATGCTAAATGCGCATTCTGAGCTGGGTGTCAATGCGGTGGCCACCGCGGTGATGTGTTCTCAAAGCCAAGCCAGCATGATTATTACTCAACTCAGTGAACTGGGACTTGTAGAAAGAATGCGTTCCGATACGGACCGACGGCGTGTACATTTGCGGGTTACCTCGGAGGGGGTGGCAAGACTTGCCCTCATCTTTGGTCCTAATTCGCTTTTAATGAACACGATAGTGCGAGTATTTTCTCTGCCAGAGGCAGAGCTTGAGGATTTGCTGCGTCTGAATCGTATTGTGATGAGAAATTTGCAGCTCGAAGGGGTGAACTAGGCCGTGGGTGCAAAGAAGGTCAGAATTCTGTTGGGTTTGGCACTGATGCTTGTTGTGATTGGAGGCGTGGTAGGGGCTTGGTTGTATAATAATGCACGCTTGTATATTTCCACAGATGATGCGTATGTGGATGGGCGGCAAATTGTCATTGCGGCCCCTGCATCCGGGAAAGTGGTAGATTGGACAGGATTTGTGGGGACCACGTTTTCCACCGGGAGTACAGTGGGGTCCATCCAGGTGGAAACGGGGAATGCCACGTCCGATGTGCCTATTCCGGTGCCGACGAATGCCACAATTGTGCAAAGGTCTGCAGTGGACAATGAGTTTGTGGCGCCAGGAACTCCATTAGCTTACGCCTACGATATGAACAATTTGTGGATAACGGCGAATGTGAAAGAAACTCTGCTGTACGGGTTAAAGGTGGGGGACCGTGTGGATGTGACCGTGGACGCCTATCCGGGCGTTCGACTTCAGGGCCAGGTGGCACGAATTGGGCTGGCAACGGCGAATACTTTTTCGCTGCTCCCAACCTCCAGTAATAACGCAAACTTCACCAAGGTGACACAGGTGGTGCCGGTTAAAATTACCATTCAGGGGTACCAGAGTCTTGGCTTGGTACCTGGATTGAGTGCAACGGTGCGTATCCATAAACTGTAACGAGGTGAGATCTTGCAAACGAGCTCGCAGTCAGACTCACAACAGTATGCGATTCACCGCATTGCAGCGCCTGGTTTGCAGTTGACCATCATTTTGCTTGGGGTCTTCATGGCCATGTTGGACTCCAGCGTGGTTGCAGTGGCCATTCCAACTTTGGAGACAGCCCTAAGCGCGAACACAGACCAAATTCAATGGGTGATGACTGGGTACATGCTGGTGAGCGGTGTGGTGATTCCAATATCCGGTTGGGTCACTGATAGGTTTGGGGCAAAACGTCTGTTCATTTTTGCAATCATCACGTTTACGATTGGTTCGGCCTTGTGTGGCTTGGCCTGGAATTTAGACTCCATGATTATTTTTCGGATTCTGCAGGCTGCTGGTGGTGGATTTATGATGCCTGTGGGGAATTCCATGATTTTCCGTATCTTTCCGCCCGAACGGCGCGGGACGGTAATGGGTATTTTTGGAATTACCATGATGACCGCACCCGCATTTGGTCCCCTTTTGGGGGGATATTTTGTGGATTATGCTTCTTGGCGCCTTATCTTTTACATCAACGTTCCGATTGGAATTGTGGCAAGTATCATGGCGATTATTTTACTTTACGAGTTTCCGCATCAGGTTAAGGGGAAACTTGATGTTGCAGGATTTTTATTTTCCACTTTTGGGTTTTTCTTAATTCTGTTTGGGATTAACAATGTTTCACAGCATGGTTGGGGTTCCTTATGGGTCTATCCATTTGTGGGTACGGGAACGGCCTTCATCATCATGCTAGTGGCTACAGAACTGCTGGTTCATAATCCAGTCATTCAGTTGCGTGTGTTTAAAAGCTACCTTTTTAGTCTGAGCGTGTTAATTACCTCTATTGTTCAAGTGGCTTTGTATGTGGGTGTTTTTTTTCTACCCATTTTTCTGCAAAACATCATGGGGTACACGGCTTTTCGCACGGGTCTGTTTTTAACTCCTGCCGCACTGGCCTCCGCGTTTATGATGCCTGTCAGCGGTAAGCTGATGGATAAAGTCGGGAGTCGTGCGTTGGGTCTTGTGGGGCTCACCATTGTGGCCAGTGCAACCTATGGATTTTCACTGCTAGACCTTAATTCATCATCCGGGATTATTCAAACCTTGTATATTCTGCGAAGTTTTGGGATGGCCATGGTGATGATGCCTATTATGACCATGGGGATGAACATGGTGCCCCTTGAATTAGTCAGCCAAGCTTCTGCTGTCAGCAACACGGTGCGGCAAGTGGCTGCATCGTTGGGGACGGCCGTGTTGACTGCTTATATGACTACACGTGACACGTTGCATATGTTTCACTTGGATGGACGCATTGCAGTCAATACCCCCCAAGGGTTGCAAGTAAATGTTTTGCAAAATGCCCTCAAGGCGTTGGGGATTCCCGCTTACGCGGACCATATCACAACCCTTGCGGTACTGTATGGGTGGGTAGAAAAGCAGGGATTTGTAAAGGGAATGGATGATACGTTCATGGTATCGACGCTACTGGCCTTACTGGCCTTATTCTTGACACTGTTTTTTGACAGCGCCAAGGCGCGGGCTTTGCGGCAAGCGAGTCGAGAGGCACAAGCGCGCGCTAAGTCACATCCGGTTGCGGATTGATGTGAAGGGTATGTTCCATAGGGACATGAGGAATAGGAGGTCTTAAGCATGACGGAAACAGTGATTGAGACCCATACGCAAAAGCTTCCCAACGCACCCAAGCGGATGCGTTGGATTGCGGCGGGGATTGCCGTGGTAGTGGTTTTAGGGGGAACCGCTTGGATGTTGAGTCGAGGGGGAACAGGGGGAATTCCCATTCCGCCGGCAGATGTGTATCTAGTGAAGGCCCTGGCTCCGGCGAGTGATGTCACCACAACGGGGACTGTGGAGGCAGAGTCAGAAATTAACCTGGCCTTTCAGAGCATTGGGGGAACCATTCAAACCTTGAATA
>QXHL01000062.1 GCA_003584005.1 Alicyclobacillaceae bacterium I2511
AAAATGTGAACCTCGCGTGATTGGCATCCCAAAGGTTACTCAGCAGGTCATTCGTACCGTGAATGAATCTGTTGGCTATGGATACCCCCAGCGAAACCTTCACAAGCACCGCCGTCGCCATTTCACAGCATGCCACCTACCGTCATGTCCCCGTTGTGAAAGAACGAGCGGAGGCCGACCCGAAATGCGATCCGGAGGATGAATCATCCAAAAAAATATCTGATTATCCGAAAATCCGCAGGCATCCCTCGGGCTATAGGTAAACGTTCGTGAGGATGTTGTAGCGAAAGCGTTGGAAACGGCGGGGCGTCTTCGCGTACACAGGAGTGACAGTATGCAAAATAAAGTATTCATCGGATTTATCGCACACATCTTCATGTCCCATCTGCACAGAATGATGCTAGACCAGGGGTTGTACAAGGGCATGACCATGAAGAAGTTGCTGCTTATCCTATCGAAACTTCGGGTGCAACACATGAATGGCCAGCACATCTTATTCCCTTTAACCAAGGAGCAAAAAGCTATCTACAAAGCTTTCGCTATCAAGGAGCCCGTGTAGGTATAATCTGAGCAGGAATTTAGGATTTAGTTAGGAACGTGTGCCCGTGGCTTACTGCCTGCTTATACCAGGACAAAAAGGCCTCCTGGAGACGGCGTCGCAGCACGGGCATGCGGATGTCTCCTTGGTACACCCTCCGCTGGTCTGTCCAAGTGGCCCAGTTGCCATGGACATTCGCTGCGGAGTCCCAGTGACCATCACTCACCATCACTTCCACATGATTGGCAGTGCAGGTGGTTGTAACAGAAAACTTCGGACTAATCCATGTCCCCCCCAACCTGCCATAAGTCACATCCAAACCCTCCGGGATACCCGGCATGGTGTCCTCCAAGCCCCCGGTAAATTCGACACCTATCTGGTCATCCCCCTGGGCCCACACCCCTCCTAAATCCAACAAGAGCTCGCCCATGCGTTTTTGCGTCTGTTGAGTAACCATCGCCGCCTGAATTTGTGCCACCCGATTGGCATCCTCCATCTGTAGGAAATCCTCACGGATGTGGGCCCTCTGTTCGTGAAATTCATCCATTCTTTATTCCCCCTAATTGGCCCATTTTAAGCGGGCCTGCTTGAAAGTATGACCTGGATGATGCAGACTTATGAGGAAAATGACAATTGTGATCCGCTTTTTCCCTTTCATTCTTCGCGAACTTTCACCTTCCGGAGTGAAGTCTATGTATACTGGAATGGACTTCGCTAAGGTAAACTAAGTGATGGGTGTGGGTAGTGAAGGAGGTTTTTTTGGTTGGACAAAGAAATCAAAGAGGAGAAAAAGCGGGTAGCGAGATCCCGTCGGGCCAATGTGATTTACGGACTGACCTTCCTTGCTTTTTCGTCTCTGATTCTGCGGCTGGGATTTGTACAAGTGGCCAATGGGGCCAATTTCCGCTCAGACGCAAACAACATGATGCTCAGTAAAATTCCGATTTTACCTGCCAGAGGGAGGATTTACGACAGCCACGGCGACCTTTTGGCTTACGATAAACCAGCTTATGACATTGTACTGACCCAGTTTGTCAACACCCGCAAGAGTACTTATCAAGAAATGGCGCAACGATTGGCACCCATATTGAAAACCAACGCCAAATCTCTTTATCAAGTGATGGGCTCAAACCAAGGTGCAGCGCAGATTACTTTATATCAAAACGCCACAAAAACCCAGATTGCATATATTGAAGAAAATCATCAGTGGTTCCCCAACATTCGAATTGTGCAACAGCCTCATCGGGTCTACCCCTATGGGGACCTGGCAGGCCAGGTGCTGGGGTATGTGGGGCCCATTACCACCGCAAGCAAACCCTACTACGTACACCAATTGGGTTACCTGCGTTCACAGATTGTGGGTGAGACGGGACTGGAAGCCCAGTACGAGTACCTGTTACAGGGAAAGGTAGGACAACAGGTGGTGGCGGTCAATGCAGCGGGTTACCCGGTGAAGTACTTGGGCGATTCCCCTGCGCCGGTGTCTGGCAAGGTTTTACAACTCACCCTGGACGGAAACTTGCAAGCCCAGGCACAACAGGATGTTATGAACGTTATTAACACTTCCCCATACAAGCCCACCATCACCGATGCGTCGGCGGTAGTATTAAACATAAAAACAGGCGGCGTGCTAGCCATGGTCAGTTATCCCTACCTGGACCCCAACTGGTACACGGGCAGTGGTTACCTGCAACACCAGAACTACCTGTCCACCTCAGGGGCACAGCTGAACTATGCCATTCAAAATCCACAAATGCCCGGGTCCACCGTGAAACCAGCAAATACGGTGGCGGGGCTGAAATATGGGGCCATCACCCCGTCCTACACCGTATATGACACCAACTGGATTATGATTGGACAGACCCTGCGGCACGGTGATTTTGCCGCTGGTTTAGTGGGCCTTCTCAAAGCCATTGCCATTTCGGACGACATTTTCTTTTACCACTTGGGCCTGAATTTAGGGCACTGGGTGGGCTCCACCGCCACCACCGGTGGCGGACCGCCAGCGGGCATGAGCTATCGGACGTGGCAAACCACCGACTTTATTCGTGGCATTGTGGAGATGTTTCAGACCGAGTGGGACTTTGGGCTGGGTCCGCTGACAGGGATTGACCTACCTGGCGAACAGGCTGGCGAGTTTTTCATCAGCAACTTCATGCAAAACGGGATTAAGGTCCCACTGAATCTGCAGCAGGCAGAAACGTCCCTAAAAAAGACTGGTCAGTACAACAATTATGGGTCTCCCATTGATTTGGCCTTCGGCGCCATCGGCCAGTCCCAGCAGGTTACGCCCATTGAACTGGCCCAGTACGTGGCAACGGTGGCGGACAACGGAAAGCGCATTGAACCCCACCTGTTGAGCAAGGTGTATCCGCCAAACACCCACCTGCCCAGCAACACGACACCCTTACAAGTCATCCAACCGAAGGTACTGAATACGGTACAAGCCAGCCCCCAGTACTTTCAACTCGCCCAACAGGGCATGTACGGGGTATGCAATGACCCGCAGGGATTAGCCTACAGTGTGTTTCAGAACGCACCTTACCAAGCGGCAGGCAAAACCGGCACGGCGCAAATTACCCTGAACGGACAAAACGTACTCAACTCTGTTTTTATTTGCTACGCCCCCTTCAACAACCCCCAGGTGGCGGTGGCGGTGATGGTTCCCGGCGGCGGTTATGGTTCCGAAACAGCGGCCCCAATTGCCCGCCAATTACTGGATACGTATTTCAAGGAACACCATGAATTTTATCCGCAAAAGCAGTGGGAAAATCAAACCGTTCCCAGTGGTTGGAACCAAATGCCCGCCTACACGGTTCCGGAACAGTCTCACTAAATGCGGACAGACAAAGCCACCCACAGTGGCTACCCAAAGGAGCTGACACAGAAGCCGTCCAGAGGTGCAAAAATTCACATCCCGTAAGCCGTACCGCGGCTTCCCTGCATCTCGTATGAGCCGTGCCGCGGCTTCCCTGCATCTCGTAAGAGCCGTACCGCGGCTTCCCTGCATCTCGTATGAGCCGTGCCGCGGCTTCCCTGCATCTCGTATGAGCCGTGCCGCGGCTTCCCTGCCCTGATTGTCGGACATGGTTTACCATGGGGGAGGTTCAGTCCCCCGTCTGGTTAGTTGACTCCGTCTCTTGCGCCGTGAGCCGTGGGAGTGCACCCCCCGGTGCTTCCCCATCCTTTCCCGGAGATGTCAGTTCCTTTGCAGGGCAATCCTTCAAGTTTTGACGGAGACGGCGGTTCTCTCGCCGCAACTGCACTTGACTGACCACGCCAAACATCGCCACCACCAGAGCCCCCAACAAGGCCGAACCCAAAATAATCAGAATGAGTGGCACATAAGCCACACCAAACACAAACCGGACCGGCTCGGCGTGCACGTTAACCACCGCGAACACGGCCACCACTAAAGCGAATAGAATGGCCAACAAAACCCGCCACTGCATGCGATTTACCGCCTCCCTCGCAGGGCTGAAATACACTCCTTTCGTCCAGTGTAGCACATGTGGACACAAGCAAAAAACTACCAAATACAGACCCGCGATTCACTCAGCTGATTCAGGCCCTTGACTCCCCCTGCGAGTTTTTGAGGGTCTTTCAGGGTTTTCATGGTTTTCAGTGTCTTTAGGGTAGTGTGGCACCCCATCTACCAAAGGATTGGGGGAAGCCCTCCTTAGTGTGCAGGGGACCGATTTGTACGGGTCTGAAATTAAGCGTCCCCCAGTCGCTAAATCAGCCACTAACGAGGGATGAAACGAAAATAAGGGTGTGAAAGTCGCCTATTGCACGTTTTCCCACCGTGTTTGCACCGATTTTGCTGAAATAAGGGCCTGGCGAACGCTTATTTATACAAAAAGTGGCTTGAAAGGGCCCATAAGCGTCCTGTGACCCCTTATTTGAGACGGCCGATTCAGTTCCCAAGTGAATCCTAGATAGCTAGCCTCCACAGCCACAGGGAACGGACGGGATCGCACACTGATTTTTCGATAGGGTTGGGTTAGTCTCCCGGGTCCGGGTCCGGGTCCGACTCCGACTCTGGCGCGACAGCGCTAAGGCAGAATCTTCCCTGTGCGCTGATGACGCAGCCCCCACCCGCATCTTTTGCCTGGTACATCCGCTGATCTGCCAAACGATAAAATTCACCAAAGCTACTTGCCTCCAATGGCAATGCGGCAATCCCCAAACTGGCGCTCAATCCCTTTGGCGGACGCTCGGACAATGCCAGGCTGTGTTGGCGGAGTTGCTCTAAAAATGAGTCTGTCACTGTTGTACCAAACGCCACCACCACAAACTCATCGCCCCCCAAACGAGCCGCCAGGATGCCTTTATCTGCTAACCCGAAGAGGTAATTGGCCACAGCTTGCAAGGCCTGATCGCCAGCCTGATGGCCTTGGCTGTCATTAAGCTGTTTAAACCTATCGAGGTCAAAAAGAATCCCCACTGCGGGTACAGGGGTGGGTTGCGCAAAATAGTCTTCCATGAAGCGTTCCAGGGCTCTCCGATTGTAAAGTCCTGTCAGGCTGTCCCGAACGCTTATTTCGCGCAAGCGTCGGTAGTTCTCCTGCAGGGCCGCCCCCATGCGCTGGACTTCGAGGACCGGGATGGTGGCGAGAATTTCTGGCGACAGTTTCCCTTCTGTGGCCAGCACCAGCTTGCGCAGAATCTGATTAAAGACGCGGGTTATGAGGGCCGCCCCTAAAGCCAGTGCCAAGAAAATTGAAAACTCTGCCAGTATACTGCGCACAAGAATAGACTGGTACAAGGAGTGCTGAACCTGTGAAAAGGGAACCACGGCCGCCCACAAATAGCCCGTCTGTGCCTGCGTCGTCCAGACAAGCAGGGAATACTCCCCATACAGGGGGGTGAAACGAACCGCATAGCCGGCGCCAGACTGGCGCATCAATTCCAGGTTGGTCTTTTCAATCTCATAGCGGACATGGGAAGTCTGGCTGTCTTCCAAAATCGCTCCACTCGATCTAACAATGACAGAGTAATTTACAGTAAGTGGGAGCGAAGAATGTGCAGACACAGGCACCTCTAGGAGGGTGAAGGAACGAGTCAAATTAGAAAATTCATCTTCACTCTGATTTTTCTGTTCACGCCACTGTTCTTGCAACACTCCTAATGTATTTTGAATTTGCACCGTCAACATGCGAATAAATAGGGAACGCTGCAATTGAATATTGAAGCCTGCGGAAAGGGTCACCGCTAAAACACTCACCACCGCAAAGGAGAACGCGACATGCCAAAACAGGCGGATGCCCGGCAACCGCCAGCGACGAGGGCTGTTCCATAATTTTCGAGCGCGCAAACGTCGCCCGCTATTCATGCACCCACCCGATGGGAGGTGGTAGTGTGTGAACGAAGTAACGGAACATGGTAGATTTCAGACGTCCCCTTTTAATAAATACTGACCCTGCCGAGTATACCCCACACCCACGGTACGGGACAACTTTCTTGATAAGGATCAGTTTTTGCATCCTCCGCATTAGGTCTGCTGCATTAGGTCTGCTGCATTGGATCTACTTCGGCATAGCGGACTCAGCCACTTGCTGGTGAATGGCATTTTTGTGCAGCGGTAAAAAGAGAATGGCCACAAAGGTTAACACTGCGGTCCCCACCACGGCCACGTACACCCCGTGCAGGGAACTAGCTAAGATGGCATGCACCGCCTGCACCAGTGCATGGGGCACGGGAGTGGCCGCAGGGGTGGCACCCGGGCTTAAAAAAGCACTCAGGTTGCGCGGTCCCCCACCCGCACCAAAGTGGGATTTTGCGGTGTGCACAATGGCGTCATTGAACCAGGTGGCGTACACAGCAATGCCCACCGTTTGCCCGAGGGTGCGCATAAAGCTGTTGGACGCTGTGGCGGCACCACGCAGACGCCACGGTACTGCCGCTTGAATCAGCACCGTAAATATGGTCATGGAGAACCCCATTCCCAGCCCGATAATAACCATAATCGCAATCAAGTACCAGTACGGGCTGTTTGAATGAATCAGACTCAGCCAAACGCATCCCACCAAAATTAAGGCCCCGCCGACCACGGAGACGGCTTTGGACCCCAACTTGTACATCCATCGCCCCGCGAGGGTGGAGGCAATCGGCCAACCGATGGACATGGGCATCAGGGTTAATCCAGAACTCGTGGCGCTATGGTCGAGCACCGATTGAATCCACATGGGTAGGTAGACGCTGGTGGCAATCAACACTCCGCTGGCCAAGAAACTAGCCACATTGGCCACCGCAATCACCCGCAGGCCAAACAAGGACAGCGGTAACATGGGTTCTTGAACCTTACTTTCGATCTTCACAAACGCGGACAGGGATACCCCTGCCACAACAAACAGAGTAAGGGTGGTAAAAGAATCCCAGGCGTAAGCCTGGCCGCCATTGAGCAGAGCGTACAACAGGCTAGAAATACCTGTGGTGAAAAGCAAGGCCCCCCAGTAGTCAATTTTATGGGATTGACGCTCAAATTTTTCGTGTAAATAGAACACTACCAACAGCAATGCGACAATTCCTACAGGGAGGTTGATGTAAAAAATCCACCGCCAAGACCAGTAATCCACAAAAAAGCCACCCAGCAGTGGCCCAATAATGCCGGCAATGCCCCACATGGCGCTAAACACGCCCTGCATGCGGGCCCTCTGCTCCCCCGGATACAAATCTCCAATGATGGTAAATGTGATTGGCATCACGGCACCGGCACCCATGCCCTGTAAGGCGCGGAAGAAGATGAGTTGCATCATCGACTGGGCTGCGCCGGACAACATGGACCCCACCAGGAATAGCACCACCCCCACCGAAAAGATGACTTTACGGCCAAACAGGTCCGCCAACTTGCCATAGATGGGGGTGGTGACGGCAGTGGTCAAAGTATAAATGGCAAACACCCAGCTCAGCAGATTAATGCCGCTCAAATCCGCAACAATTCGTGGCATTGCGGTGCTGACCACAGTGGTATCAATGGCCGTTAATAAAACACCCACCATCATGGCCAGGGTGACCATGGGGCGGTTTGTATGATGTGTCATGCTCTTGTTCTCCTCGCAAATTGGTGTCCGTTTCAATCAATTTCCAATTCAATACGGTTACAACTATGAAATGTGTCCCATCAATGGAGGAGGATTTCTGCATGTTCATGGCCACACAACCGTTTGTTACGCCGCAAGACCCTAATAAGCAGCTCGGCGGCTGCCCCACATCCCAGTCCTATAAGTCCCAGGCGCTTGGGGACTCCGGTCTCCCAGACACGAGTGCCCCTTACAAATTGGCTGCAGAAAGACTCGTCTGTTTGCAATCGGGGTACAAGCTGGACTGGGGTGGAATCGCGAAGGGGTGGATTGTGCAGAAAACCGCCCGTTGGTTGCAAAATCAGGAAATCCACAATCTGGTTGTCGTGCAGGGGAGACATGGTTTGCCTGGGGAGACTGCCAAAGGGGCGATGACAAGTGGGCATCACAGACCCGACAAATCTGTCCAACGGTCCTTAGCGCAAAAAGGGGACTAATTGCAGCTGCTGCAAAGCCAGGTAAACCCCGTCCTCGTCCACCGGCGCCGTGACCCAACAGGCCTCTTCCTGAACTGCTTTTGTGGCATTGCCCATGGCCACGGAATAGCCCATGGTGCGAAACATCCCAATGTCGTTGGTTCCATCCCCAATGTGCACAGCCCGTTCCGCAGACAGCCCCAAGTGATCTAGCAACGCCAGTGCTGCCACGGATTTATCACATCCCGCAGCCTGAATATCAAGCCCTTGGGCCTCCCAGCGGTGCAAAGAACAACCGGGAAAAACAGCTCGCAGTTCCACATCTTCAGCCCCGTCTGCAAACCAATTCATTTGATAAACAGGCACACGGCTCTTAGCCACATCCTCTAAGCTTGTGGGACTCAGGGCTGGAAAATCATAGCGCTTCAGCAAAGTTAACAATTCCTTTGACAATTCCTGAGTCACCCAGGCCTTATCCTGTGAATGCAACACGTAGGAAAAGTGGCGCTGTTCTGCAAGGCGCATCAATCCTCGTACCGCTTCTTTCGGCAGTGGTTGCCGATATACGGCGTCCCCGTTTGCAAGTGCTAAAGCTCCATTAAAGTGCACCGAAAGGGTAACCTGCAGGGCCGCGCGGATGTACCCCGTGTGGAGCACAGATCGCCCGGTACACAGGATAACTGGAATCTGGGACTCGTGAAGTTCACGTATGGCGTGTTTGGCACTGGGGATGAGGATACCGTTTTTCAAAATTGTGCCGTCAATATCGAGGAAAACTGCATCCAGCTTCGTTTGAATCGAGAAGACCCCCAATTTCGTTGCACCACCGTGGGGTGCAACGGTAGTGACGTCACACCCTAATTATCATACCACTATCCCACGCGGGAACGAACCGGTTGCACTGCCCTTGAACCCTTAAAGTTGAATTAAGCCACACTGGCCGCAAGGCGGGGAAACAACAAATTGTTTTCCAGGTGGATGTGGCGGAAAGTGTCTGACTCCAACTCCTGCAACTTGTCATAGGTGTAAGAGAAGGTGGCACAGGCATCCGCTGGTAATGTGAAGTCCTCCGTCACGCGACGAATTTCTCGCAACAGATCCCCCACTTCTTGATGTTCCGCCTCTAACCCTTGAATCAAATTCAAAACTGCCTGCAATGAATTCGCATCTGGCTGTATTTCGTAACGAGCTATCATAGGAAAGTCCACTTCTTCTTCTTTAATGAGGTGTTCCTCCATGTTCATTTTGAACTGATTGTACAGTTGGTGCACCTGCCGAAGTGTTTCCCCGTGGTGTGCACCATGAACCCTGAGAATTTTGGTCACCAGTTCTCCCAGGGGCGCCATGGTTTTGTGCAAATAGGCGTGATGGGTGTGGACCACGTAGTCCATCAATGCCTGCAACCTCTCTTTTTGCCAGTCGTGATCCGTATGAACCCCATTTTCCGCGATGCGATATGCGGCATTCAGTTCTGCCAGCACACCCTCTGCATCCACCCCTGCCTGCTGTGCTGCCACTGCAATACTGCGGTTGCCCCGGCAGCAGTAATCCAAACCGTGGCGTTGAAAAACCTCTCCAGCACCTGGAAACTGCACAACAACCTCGCCCAATTGATGTGTCTGTTCAAACACCTTCCCCAACTCCTTCACAGGTTACTTTTCACCTGCCTCCACCTTACACCCCCGTTTCATGTGGGCCTGTGAACCCCGTCACGCCTGCACCCACCCGAAAACAAAAAATAGCATCGTCACCCCATCCGGTGTGCAATACCAATCCAGCAAACGGATGGGAATTGCACAGCAGGCGGCGTCCTTCATAGAGAATTTTTCACATTTTCTTTCAGTCTGCAAAGGGATGAAGTATACTCTGTTTGTTGAAATAGGGGACGAATATTGGCGCCATCCGTGGCAATCCGTTATGTATGTCCGGTATGCGCCCAGGGAAGGAGCAGAAGGATGTCCCATGCAGACCACCATTATTGTTGATGCTGATGCTATGCCGCGGGACGCTTTGGCCACCGTGGACCGTTTGTCCCATCGCTTTGGTGCAGCCGTCGTTACCGTAAGCTCAATCAACCATGAGTTTTCCCGCCCTGGACACGTGGTGGTGGATGCCCACCCACAAGCAACCGACATGGAGATTGTGAGCCGCTTGAAAAAGGGGCAGCCTTTCGTGGTTGTCACACAGGACTATGGACTGGCTGCACTGGCCCTCGGACAAGGGGCGCGAGTGATATCTCCCCACGGACTAATTTTCACGGCAAACAACATCGACCTTTTCTTAGCAGAACGCGACCTCAACTCCCACCAACGACGGGCGACGGGTCGCAGCCGTGGACCCCGTGCACGCACCAAAGTGGACGCGGACCGCTTTGAACAGTCACTCATCACGCTGCTTAATGAAAACTGGCCATAGACAGCGGACTTGTCAGACAAACGCCAGCCACACAGGAGGACGTTTGATGATTACGGAACGTCTACGTGAAGACATGCGAGTTTTGTTCATTGGTTTCAACCCATCTCTGACCTCGCATGCCCGAGGTTTTAATTACGCAGGGAAAAACAATCGCTTTTATCCAGTGCTTTTCCGCAGCGGACTTACCCACCGTCTGTACACCCCAGAAGAAAGTCCCTACCTTCTTGAAGATTACGGCTACGGCTTCACCAACATTGTGTTGCGGCCCACTGCCCGCGCTGATGAACTCGCACCCCACGAGTATGTCACAGGCCGAGCGGTTCTACGCGCCAAACTTGAACACCATCGCCCCCGCTATGCGTGCTATGTAGGTAAAGGGGTATACCTGCGGTTTTCCCGCAAAAAGTTTGCACAGTGGGGATTTCAACCGATGAACGAGGTGTCAGGCGTGTGTGATTTTGTGGCACCCTCCACAAGCGGCTTAGTGCGCATGAGGCTGGAAGAACAAGTGGAAATCTACAGACAGTTGGCTGAATCACTCCATCACGACCTCCTACCCTGGGAGTTTTAGATCCACTCCCCCGCAATCATCCGCACTAGGTTGAGACCGTCGATTCACTCAGTTTCTTCAGACCCTTGACTCGCCCTGCGAGTTTTTGAGGATTTTTCAGGGAAGAGTGGTCCCCCACCTGCCCAAAGAATTGGGGAGACCCCCCCTCGTGTGTGGGGGACCCATTTTTACGGGTCTGGAATTAAGCGTCCCCCAGTCGCTAAATCATCAAATAACAAGGGTTGAAACGCAAATAAGGGTGTAAAAGTCGTCTATTGCACGTTTCCCTAGCGTGTTTGCACCGATTTTGTTGAAATAAGGGCCTGGCGAACGCCTATTTATGCGAAAAGTGGCTTGAAAAGACCCATAAGCGTCCTGGGGCACCTTATTTGAGACCGTCGATTCAGTTCCTAAGTAAATCCTAGCTGGGGAGTATAATTTGCAGAAGAAACCCCTATATGGAACGAAAATGTCCTACGCAACCTAGGGGATCGACAGTCTCATTTTAGTGTCTATTTTCGCGACCCCTTGTATTCCCCCAAAAACCGGGAAGTATTGAAGCCCCACAAAGACAAACGGGTCTGTGATCCGCTTGTTTCCGGCATGGTCTGTCCGACGTAGAGGGTCTAACACAAATTTGAAATGTCAATATAGAGCAAATGTAAACACACAAAACTACAGTCGTTTGCCGAACCAGAGGGCACGCCAAACGACTGTAGCCACAGTGGTAGAGAGCTTCACTCTTTCGGTTCTGTTTTCTTGTTTCCTTGAATGTTCTTCATCTTTTCCACGAGTTCTTTTTTCTTATTCTGGTTATTTTGAACTCCAGATGTGCTCTGTGCATCTGTGGACTTGTTTCGAAATCCCTCTCCCCAAGCGTTCCCTGACCGATTGGGTGGGCGTTTACGATTCTCTGCTCGCGGCACGAATTACTCCTCCTAACCCATTCCTTTTGTACTTCTTCATCTTTAGCATGCAACTTAAATTACACCCACTCAAACCGCCGGATTGTTTCCTGCCCATTCCCTCTTACTTTGCCAGCTTACCAACAATTGTTCCATCTGATTCAAACCAGCATAGGTACCGTGCTGAAGGCATCCCCCGTACAGGCATCGTCGCCTCTACCAGAAATTTTGCCACCCCTGGCGAAAAGTCTACAACTCGTCCAACGCGGCTTCCCGTTGCACTGTCCATGCCCTCAACTCGAAACCGCACTTCCATGCCCCTCGCAAGTGACTGCACGAGACCGTCCCCCTTTCGAAAAAAGAAAACGCCGCTCCAGTCTATGCTCTGAAGTAACACTCCTATCGTACCACTTTTCTCTGACGGAACGGACAAACGGAAGTAACTCACGAATTCACAACCCAAGGTATGCAGAGAGAGGAAACAAGGAAGGAGTGAGTGCCAGCCAGGATTAAACCCAAATTTCAGGTCTTAAGCTGGCTACCAGAGGCGAATGGCAATGAAAGTAGTGTCTCATTCAAAAGCAGTGTCTCATTCAAAAGTAGTGTCTCATTCAAATGTATTACCGCGCTAGCCGATACAATCAAAGAAAGAAAAAGAAATGTTTATCAGTTCACCCATCATTCGTTTGTTTTTAAATAATACCCCAATTTGCAGCACCACACTAAGTCCTTTTTCTTCCCCGACCAGCGACTGCAAGAATCAGAGCAATCACCGCTGCGACTACCAAACTTCCCCACTTTGCCGTCAGGCTGTGGCCATGAAAACCGTAGTAAACCGCAAACCCTCCAACTAAACTACCCACTAAGCCAAGCAGAATTGCCATAAATGGTTTGGCAAATTGACGGGAAAACCACCAACCAATGAACAATCCTATCACAACAAAGGCTATCAAATGTAGCATAAATCAAGCCCCCTTTCTATTGTAATTATAAACCAAAAGGCAGTTTTTGTCGAGTTTATGCAGAAAAATTCGACTATTTTAGTCCTGCCCAAAAAGGGGTTAGGTCAGACCCGAGCAGGGTAGATATTTATACCTCACTTCCCATGATGTACCCTTCAATAATTTTTAACCATTAAACCAGGCCTGTATGACCTTTGGATTGGCCTGAATCCACTTTTGGGCACCCTGTGCGGGTGAACTTGTCTGATTCATGTCTTGCTCTAAGGTCCCCAACTGCTGAGGTGTCAGCTTAAAGTTTCGTAACCAACCCGCAACTTTTGGATCTTTCGTGGCCCAGGCCTTGTTGGCTTCAGTTTGAATCTAACCTGACTGGCCAAACACGTGCTGTGGGTCACTGAGGTATTTAAGCTTATACTTGGTAAATGCCCAATGCGGACTCCACAAAGTCACCACGATGGGTTTATGTTGTTGATAAGCCCGCTGTAAAGCAGTCAACATTGCTGGGCTTGAACTTGCTATAAGATGCATGTTCCTGAACCCTCTCCCCATGGATAAATCCAGGGGGTTCTAAAAGCCTATACCTTTGCACTCTCGCAGGCTCTCGTGCTGGCTTGCGCCGTTGCTACAACATCCTGCGCCTCATGTTTGGGCAGACTCTCTTTTTCGGACGACCCGCTCTGACTCCGAAAAGTTCCGAAGGAGGATGGCAAGGTTCTGAAAGGCCCTTGTCGCCCACTCGCAGGTGGGTTATACGCCTGTTGCCAAGCCGTCCGCAGGAGCGGTTCCGCACCCTGCCAATGCTCGTTTGCATCAGCGACTTGCAGGCGTCCTTCTTGTACATGCTTTGCCAGATAGCCACTGAACAAGTCTCGTTGCATCACCACACCACAGTCGCAGGCATGGACCCGCTCGGATAACTTTTTCTTGTGCTTCTGGCTGCAAAGGCATACTTGGGATAATGCGGTGTGATACGTGCTGAATTCTTCCACTTTCCCGCCAGCACTTTCAGCCTTGCGGGTGAGGATGGAGAAAAACAGCTTGGGTGCTCTCACACCAATGGAACGACCAAACGTCTTTTGAAACGCTTTGTAGTTCAGTTTTTCGGTTTTAATGTGGGTGCCCATGGCCATCACCTGATTCGCCAATTGCCCGTGCAGGGTCTTGCGGTGGGCTGCTTCCCGACGATACAGTTCCCGCAACTCCGTTTCAGTCTCCCATTGATGACGGCTTTTCTTTGTTGGACGCTTGCCTTTGATGACTCGGCCTTTTTCGTCGTAGCAATCAGGATTGTTAGCGCGGCGCTGACGGTCTTGCTTTCGTTGCAACCGACGAATCTTCTTGTGGTCTCTCACCACTTCATCCGCAAATTGCGTTAACGTTGCCTGGGTATCACCCACAATAGCAATGGTGGACGGCCCGATATCCAGGCCAATCGTTTCATTGCCAATGGGATGAATGCGCTCGCCCTTTTCGTTTACTTTGACATACGGAACGCCTTCGCAGACCAGTTGCGCATAGTAGTGAGTTCTCC
>QXHL01000063.1 GCA_003584005.1 Alicyclobacillaceae bacterium I2511
TTCCAAACCAGTGGATGATTCGAACCCCCGTGGATGAAGGGAGTTGGATGTGCACTTTCTTAACCTTCACCCCGCACAGCAATCAAGTAACACACATTTTCGGTCTCGTAATGCGCAATTTTAATGTAAATTTTCCACTCCTTGATGAATTTCACTTGGCCCATACAAAGTTTGTACTCGCACAGGATGAGCGAATTATTGAAAGCTTGCGTCCCAGGCAGGCCCCCTTTGACCTGCACCTTGAGGCCCATGTGCCTTCAGACCTCCCCACCCTACACTATCGAAAACTGTTGAAATTTGCGTTGCAACAGGAACACAAATAGCTGTAACGATGGGTTTCCCAACCAGGGGTTTGTGAAATAACAGGAATTCTGTGGCTCTCTGTCGAATGTATTGCAGTTCGTTACACCGACAGGAGGGCCACAGGGTGTCCAAAAGTTCAGTCCATCCCACTCGCAAAAAGCGTTCTCGGCGCACACCCAGTGCAAAGCGCACTGGGCGTCGGAAACGCAACCCAACCTCCAGGTTGCGCAAGGGAACCTTTGTATTCACCGGAATACTCATCGCCATTGGCACTTATCTCCTCTGGGAGAATTCTGCCAGCGCGAAACTCCTGGGGGCCCAACCGTTTTCCTTTGCTATAAAAAAAATCCATGTAACATCCGTTTCCCCACCACATTCCTTGACGACACTTCCCGCCAAGTCAGTGGCCCATCCACTGTTACCTTGGGTCCCCTGGCAAAAGCCTCCCGCAAAGATCTCCTCGCAGTAACTTCCACCACTGTAACTTCCACCACTGTAACTTCCACCACTGTAACTTCCACCACTGTAACTTCCACCACTGTAACTTCCACCACTGTAAAATCAGCAACCTAGCACAGCGCGTCCCGGCATCGACGCAAACTGGGCCACATACGATACAACAAACACCCTCTAGGCAAAACCCTGAGGGCGAGTCCCTCACAACAAAGAATAAAGGTAGGTGCCGATGTGATGAGCACTGGGCTAGGTCTGGGCGTGCTTGGTGGAATTTTTGCAGGGGCTATGGTCTTGCTCGTATGGGTTGGAATTGCCGTTTACCTTTTAATTGGAACCGCATTTTTTAAGATGTTTCGAAAAGCCAAAGTGGCCCATGCATGGCTGGCCTACATCCCGATTTTGCAACTTATTCCTTATTTTGATACTCTGCGTTTAAGCCGAATGAACCTACTGTGGATAATTTCTCCGTTGTTCGGTCTACTGGTGGGATGGATATTTCACAGTACAGCATTTGCCGTAGCCTTGTCCGCAGTGTTGTATATTGTTTTCGCGTTGCTCGCCATTTTTTGGCAAATTCGCCTGCTTCGTTTCTTCAACATGAGCCCTTGGTGGATGTTAATGCTAGTAGGACTTGTCATCCCAGTGCTTAGCAACGTCGTGGATATTGCCTTTATTGTCCTGTATTGTTATATGGGATTTTCTAGTACCCTCCGTTACATTGGCCCAAGTATTTAATATCGCTGCGTCCCCATGCAGAAATCAGATCCGAATCAGGCCCGAACCCCCATGGCCTTGCGGCTACCGCCAGGGATGAAGATGTGCATCCCCCGTTTTTCGACAGTCCATGGCGGAAACACGCGCTGGACAGTCTAGGCCAGAAACAAGTGAGGTACACAGATTGGTTCTTATTTACTGGGCTCCATTTCTGTCCTGTCTTCGAGGGGGACTGATTTTTACGATTCTGGAAATAAGGGTCCCCCAGTCGCTAAATCATCAAATATCGAGCGATGAAACGCAAATAAGGGTGTGAAAGTCGTCTATTGCATGTTTCCCCACCGGTTTTGCACTGAATTTGCTGAAATAAGGGCTTAGCGGACTTCTATTTATGCGAAAAGTGGCTTGAAATGGTCCATAAGGGTCCTGTGACCCCTTATTTGAGCCTGTCGATTCAGTTCCCAAAAAAATTCCTAGCTGGCGAGTATAACTAGCTGGCGAGTATAAATTGCAGAAAAAGCCCTATTCGGTCAACGGACGATGGGCAATTAGGGATCCACAGGCCCGGGTGGGAGTCCTCCCGTCTGGGCCCGTGCAGAAACTTCGCACAAATGACCCATCAACCCTGGGACACAACAGGCAAACTAACCCAATTAACAGCTCGATGCACTGGTTATAGTCAGCCATCCGCGTTTTATTCAACTGCAAAGCGAGGTATGACGGCTTGTATTTTATCGAAGCATCATTTTCGTATAAACCCCCATGGCCTTGCGGCTACCGCCAGGGATGAAAATAGCCTTAAAATTAAGGTAGCCTATTTTCGTAGATAAAATGTGGTAAATAGTGGATTGCCGAGGACAGGGCCCAAACCTAGGGGCCTTGTCCTCGGCATTTTAAAAAGCACCGCAGAAATACTAAAATGTCCTACAGCTTGCTGTGAAAGTCTACCTCCCACCCCGCCAAGTTAAGATACCCCCAAGCGTTCTGTAGCAAAAGTCCACACCCAATTTCAGAGTAAACATTCATGAAATCACACAAAGTTTTCATCCCATGGGTTGCAAAATGAAGACATTTTGCATATCATTATTCTTGAAAGTTGCACACGGGAAACATTGTGTCGCCAGTGCAAAATTATCGAGCATTGTGTGAGAAATGGATACGCTGATGAAGGGAGGTGACAATGGTGTCAGACCGTGAAAACGCCGCTCGAGCCTTAGACCGTATGCGCGTCCTCGATGCGAAGCGAAAGCGTCAGTGGGGAAAACTGCTTTGGTTATTGATTGGTCCAGGGGTACTGGTAATGTTGGGTGAAAATGACGCGCCCTCCATGTTGTCCTATGCTGCAACAGGGTCTCAATTTGGGATTGGATTTTTCTTGCCCTTTATCTTTTTGACTTTTGCGATGGCCTATGTAGCACAAGAAATCACCGTTCGCCTAGGGGCCGTCTCCCAGGCCGGCCATGCGGAACTCATTTATCGCCGCTTTGGCCGCTTTTGGGGAAACTTTGCAATGATTGACTTGTTTTTTACTAATTTTTTAACACTCTTGACCGAATTTGTAGGCATCGTCGCAGGTGCCGGGTTTTTTGGAATTCCTGATTACTACGCAGTGTCTGGCGGGTTGATTGTGATTTTCCTTGCCTTTATGTTCCGCAGGTACTGGTCTTGGGAAAGAATGGTCTTAGGCTTGGCGTTGTTTAACTTGGTGTTTATTCCTGTCGCACTGTTGTCACATCCAAATTGGAACTCTGTCGTCTATTCACTTTTCACTTTTCGTCCATTGCCAAGCGGATTTGGAAGCCAAACCATTGTCCTACTGCTTGCGGATATTGGCGCCACCATTACGCCTTGGATGTTATTTTTTCAGCAAGGCGCAATTACCGACAAGGGACTGTCGATTCGGGATTTGAAGCAAGGGCGCATCGACACCGCCTTAGGTGCCGGATTGGCGGCATTGGCGGCCATGGCCACTGTCGTCGCAACCGCGCCCCTGTTTGTGCATCACATGGATGCAAGCCAATTTGGGGCCGCACAGTTTGCCCAGGCCATCGAGCCCTATGTGGGGCATGTCGGCGCAACCCTTTTTGCATTAGGAATTTTGGAGGCTGGGCTAGTTGCAGCCACCACCATCTCAACCTCATCAGCGTACACCTTTGGGGAAGTTAGGAGAAAAGCACACAGTTTAAATCTCCCCTTTCGCGAAGCAAAGCCCTTTTACTTTACACTGTTTGCCGTTTTGGTCCTTGCCGGTGGCATTGTGGTCCTGCCAGGATTCCCATTGGAACTGGTAGTGATTATTGTCAATGTGATTGCCGTTTTGACCATGCCCCCCGCCATCGGATTTTTGTTAATTTTGGCAAATGATAAAGAAATTATGAATCGGCATGCAAACACTCTGACGCTAAATATTCTGGGTATTGGAGTGGGTGTTTTTATATCCCTAGCAGGAATCATTTATGCGCTCACTGTCATTTTCCCAAGTTTCCATCTTTAAAGAACTTCTCTAGGGGGGCGAGAACCGTGAGTATAGAGCAACTTGCAGCACAGGTCTCAAATGTGGTTGTGGACAGAATGACTTTGACTGAAGTGAAGGCCCGACCTGAGTTGGTGGCAGAAGTATTACTCGAGCAACGCGAAGCCGCGAAACGAATGGAACGCCTGACGCTGCGTCCACTAAGTCGTGGGCTTCGGGGACTAATGTGGTTGCTTCGACTCTACGTTCTCTTTATGATTGCAGTGGTCACCATCAATGTGATTCAAATTTTTCACTGAGTCATTTAACTTTAGCGGAACGAGTTCGCTCAGATTCTTTATTATGGCTACAGGAGTTCTTGACATCTACTCAAACCTGTGTTAAACCGAATAAGGTTATCAATGTAATGGTGAGGGTTGTTAAAGTGCACTGGTGTTGTGCACCAAAGTTCGTTCGTCTGCATAGGATTAACAATTAAATACAATCGCATCCTCGTTAGGCGAGGCGTCTATGTGAACACAGGCCGCTGCCCGGAAACGTCGAAAGACGCCAATGGGTAAAACAGGTATTGCCGGATTAAGGCTTTACTGAACGTGGCTGAGTGACCGACTCTACGTCGCATAGTGCTGAAGCTCAACCAGGGGGACTGGCGGCTTTACACATAATACATGTGTAACACGAATCCCCTTTGTGCGAGCAGAGGGGATTTTTATGACGGACTCGAAGGAGGTGGTTGGCATGGACGATGGCCCCAGTGGTCGATTATGCACAGATGCTTTTGGAATAATAAGTAATGGGGGATTTTTATTATCGGGTAAATCATTTCATACAACGGTGTTAGAGTTTACGGGGATACACAGCGAAACCCTCGCTGATGTACTGTGCCTGCCGCCGTCCGGGGAGGAAGTTTATGATGAGCAAAAATTTAGCATACAAAGTATCCCAAGAACTTGAGGACGCCGTCATCCGCGCAAAGGATCAAGAAAAGGTTCTCGCCTTACGTCAAAAACGGGATTGGCGCTCACGGTTGTTGCTTGGATTGATGTTGCTTGGCCCAGGAGTACTCACCATGATTGCGGACAATGACGCTGGTGGCGTGATGACATATGCCCAAACGGGGTCCGCCTACGGAATCGGGTTTTTCATTCCTGCACTCATCCTGTCCGGTCTGATTGCTTATGTGGTACAGGAAATGACAGTTCGCCTGGGTGCTGTGACACAGCGCGGACATGCAGAAATGATTTGGGGCCGTTACGGATCCTTTTGGGGCTGGTTTTCACTCGTAGACTTGGTCATTGCCAACGTACTTACCCTCATCACTGAGTTCATTGGTATCTCTGTCGGCATGTCCGTATTTGGGGTTCCCAGCTGGATAAGCGTGTCCTTAGGTCTTATATTTGATGCTTTCAGTTTACTGGTTTTGCGCTATTATCGGTGGGAAAGGTTGTCCTTATGGATTGCCATTGGAAACTTAGTTTTTGTACCGCTGGCCCTGATGGCACACCCGCACTGGTCGGCTGTCCTTGATGCATTCGCCAGTTGGCACATCCCAGGTGGGTTTACACCCCAGTTTCTATTCGTAATCTTGGCCAATTTCGGGACCACCATCGCACCCTGGATGTTGTTTTTTCAGCAGTCCGCTGTGGTTGACAAAGGGTTGACAGTTCGAGATATTCACAACGGTCGAGTGGATACGGCCATTGGTACAGCGGCCATGGTTCTTGTAGCACTGGCTTTAATTACACTGACAGGAAGTATGGTACACGGACTACCGGGATCGCAGGACTTTAACATTCAACAGATTCTGGTATTGCTGGGTCAACGATTGGGCCCGGTTGGGGAGAAACTTTTTGCGCTTGGTTTAGTGGAGGCGGGAACGATTGCGGCCATTGCCCTGACAGCAAGTACCTCTTGGGCGATGGGTGAAGCATTTGGCTGGCCCAGAAGCCTCAACTTGCCGTTTCATAAGGCACCCCGGTTTTACTGGCCTGGATTGGTCAGCGCCGTGATTGCTGGCGGTGTGGTATTGATTCCACATGCTCCACTCGGATTTTTGAACTTAGCGGTGCAGGTGATTGCCTCAATTTTCATGCCTGCCGCGTTACTTTTCTTAATTTTGCTCTTAAACGACAAGGAATTGATGGGAAAATACGTCAACAAGGGCTGGCAAAACATATCTTCTTTTCTGATTATCGGTTTGCTGGTAGTGCTCAATGGGATATTCGGATTGACCATCATTTTCCCGAATTTATTTTAAGTAGTTCCAAAGAAATTACCGTACAAAAGGAGGTCCAACAAATGAACACCAAAGTAGATTTTTCGCTGGTGACACTGGAGACATCCCCGGCAAAGGCGCCATTAACCAGAGCCAAACTAAAAGGCTGGGTTAATGTGGTGTTTTGGGGGCTGCGCCTCTACATTTTCCTCATGCTGGTCCTCGTGGGTTATGCATTCGTACACGGGACCCTATGAGAGATTGTTTGCAACATCCATGACTTGGTGGCCAGCCCCAAGGTTGAAAAGAGCCAGGCGGGAGGACTCCCATTCGGTCCTGTTCCTTGATTGCCCGTCGGCAGTTGCCCAACCCGCAGGTTAGGCACTATTTTGTGACTGTCAATTCACTGGGTTTCGTAGGACATGCACATTCCTTATAGTGTGTCCGGAAAGGGATCAGAACTCCCCAGTTAGGATTCTCTTGGGAACTGAATCGGCAGTCTCAAATAAGGGGCCCCAGGACGCTTATAGGGGTTTTCAAGCCACTTTGCGCATAAATAGGCGTTCGCCAGGCCCTTATTTCAACAAATTCGGTGCAAACACGGCAGGAAAACGTGCAATAGACGACTTTCACACCCTTATTTTCGTTTCATCCCTCGATATTGGATGATTTAGCGACTGTGGGACGCTTAATTCCAGAACCGTAAAAGTCGGTCCCTCTCACACTATGGAGGGCCTCCTCAGTCCTTCGTGCAGGTGGAGGGCCCGCTCTTCCCTGAAACCCCCCCTCGCAAAGCGAGTCTAGGATCTGAAGAAACGGAAGTCCGACAATGGAGATCCGGCCTATGCCCCGCTTGTTTCTGGCAGGAACTGTCGGGCAGGAACAAGCGGGGCATAGAAGGTCTGGCGTAAACGGAATCTGCATATTTTCATCCCAAATGTGGTAGGCGCCTTCAAACTGATCTGAACCCTGGGCAAATTTTTTTATACTGCCGTTAGTAGCGCATGCTGTTATTGTGAAATATTGGTGATGTCACTGACAGGGTAAGCCTGGTTGTTCACGGTGACCTCCGCACTGCCGTTGTTCAAAGCAACAGCACTCACCACACCGCTCACATTTCCCCCATTTCCATCATTGAGCGTCACCTGTTTGCCCAACATTTCTGCACCGGAACTGATGGATTGGGAATTCAATATGGATTGATCCGTTTGTGCCATGGACGTCATTTGCTGCAACATTGAAAACATCGCAAGTTGAGTAATGAATTGCGTTCCAGATGTGCCAGAACTACCGCCTGAAGAGGACTGAAGGGGATCTTGGTTTTGCATTTCGGAAACCAAAAGTTGTAAAAATGAATTGGAATTAAGCTGCCCATTGGGATTAATCGCAGTGTCGAGCGAATTTGATGCCGTTGATGCCGTTGATGCCTGATTGGCCTGTGTCACAGGATTGGCTTGAGTTGCTGAGGATATCAGCATCGAAATTTGCACGCTCCTTTTCTAGAATCAGCGGTCCTCTCTCTATAGATTTTTCGACATCCTGTTTCGAATTCCTCTAAAATTAACACCCTAACTAATAATCCTAAATAAGGCCCTTAGTTTTTCGGTGAAATCCTCACTTTGCAATCCCACCCCTGCGTCCGTCCTAAAACAGACACAAACAATCCTGCAGAACTCTGTCGTTCCGCAACCCTTTGTTCCATAGAAGCCCGTTAAGAACCTGGTGTGAATTCTGCGTACCCTGTTTATCAGTTACTCACCAAGATGATAAAGATTTTTTTACTTCATTCTCACAGGGGTGCCATCCATCTTTTGCTAAATTATCTTGTGGACGGGCTATGCTACACATATCCCAAATGAGGAGGCAAGGTTGATGGAAAAAAGATTGATGAAAAATTGGAAATCAGCAGTGGTGGGTACCAGTATTTTACTTACGGCAGTGGGCGGAGCATGGACCGCATATGCGGCGACAACTTCGCTTGCAGCAACCCCTGCAACAACTTCCGCGGCATCGCCCGCAGCAGCCACGTGGGTGCAATCAGGGATAGATGTAGGGTCAAATGTAAACATCCAGCAGCAATTGGGCCGTCAGGTGGGCGGTGTGGACCCAGTGGAGTCTGTGGCCAAACACGCAGAGGGTGCTGCAGTGACAACCCCCACAGAAAAACCAGAAACCGGTGAAGCAGCCTCTACAACTGGGGCAGACGTCGGCCCTAACGTGCAGGTACAGCAGAACTTCCAGAACCAGCACTAAATCAGGTTCCAGCAACGGGTGGCACGATGATAGTTAATTAACATTTGCAGACAAAAGGGCGGGTAGGATATCCTGCCCTTTTTGCAATGGAATACCCTCAGACTTTAACTGTCTGAGGGTATTTTCATGCTCTACCGGGCGACGTCACTGCTGAGGTGTCAGGCTGGCCTCTGACGTTTGTATGACGCCTGTCTCCAACTGGCCTGTCAACTGATTAGCAAATTGGATGGTGTAAGCGCCGTTGCTGGGTTGTGTTTGGTTACACACAACAAAGTCGCCACTGTGTAAGGTGGCCAAAACCTGACTGGAATTGCTGGGACTGTACACCGATATAGAAGTCTGGCTGGTGCTGGGATTAGGGACCTGCAAACGAAACAGGTTCGACATCTGTATGCAGGGAGCCTCCACCCAGCCATACCCCACCACGTGGTACCACTCCATCACCAGTCCGTTCGCCATTGCCTCTTGAATCTGGTCCACCTGTACAGTGGTACCTGCTGGGATGGTGGGCTGATTGGGAAAGATTTGCTGCCACATGGCATAATTCCACACACCGTTGGCCGGCAGCCCCTGTTGCTGTTGATACTGCTCCACTGCAGACTGTGTGAGGGAGCCAAATTGACCATCCAGTGTCAGACCTGCATTGATTTGCTGGTTAAGAAACTGCTGCACAGCCAGAACGCCCGCACCGGAACTGCCATTTTGTAGCGGAGCAAAAAACTGTTGTGTATCGCCCGTCCAGGGACTACTGAAATATGGCACGCCAGAATAGTAGGCGTTGCTTTGCACTACCCCTTGGCCACCGTTTAAGTCATAGCTGGGTTCCACGGTGCTTTGAGGCGCCGGGGCCGAAGAATTGGGGCCTAAGTACTGTTGGTAACTGGCTACTGTGTCCCCCTGGGTGGCCGCCAGTTGGGACATCAACAGCGCAATCGAGTGATGCCAAGTAGGGTCTGTAGCATAATTGACGTTCATGCCGCGCAAGGTAGGCGCAACAAATTCGGGGCCCCCAGGATTCAAATAGTTCGCGCGGACCGTCCAGGCCTCAAAAAGAATGGCATAACTGTTGCTGGGAAACAGGCCTGCGTCGTTGCCCGGGTTAGAGTCGTACGCGCCATAACCAAACAGATTGTTTTTGGCCAATGCAATTTGACTTTTCCCCCAGTAACTTTCCAAAATCGCATGTGACACCAGATAATTCGCGTCCACCCCATAGGTATTCTGCGCCGTCATAAAGGAATTCCCAAGCCCCGTCATAGGGGAATTGTTCGCCTGCAGGTATTGATTAATGGTATTTGCATTGATGTCTGCCGGTGCAGGAAAACGCAAATCCACGGTGCCAAAACTAGCATTGGACGTGGACGGTGCAGGCTGTGTACCTGTCGAAGGCTGCGTGCCTGTCGAAGTCTGCGTACCTGTCGAAGTCTGCGTGCCTGTCGAAGTCTGCGTACCCGTAGAAGTCTGGGCTGGTGCAGGCTGCGTGGACGCGGGCGGATCGGCCGGGGTTAGTTGCCACAAGGTCCCATTCCAGGTGGAATTAAGGCCAATGTGTTGTAACACCTCCTGCAGGTACCAGATGGGTACAAAGGTCGTAGGCTGGTTTGACATTGGGTCTGTGTAGACGATGCTGTTGAGAGCAACGACAGCCTGTCCATTAATCTCAATTGTGGTATTGTTGGCCACCGTATTGGGTGCAGATTGCTGGGTCAGATGGACCTGTACGGTGGAGGGCACAGTCAGGTTCCACAATTTGCCGTTCCAACTGCTCTGAATTCCGTCGATTTTTTGCAGCAAACTCATCAGATAGTAAATAGGCATATAGGTGGTCTCGTTGCCGCTGTCCTTGGCAGCTAGACCATAGACTTGTGAAGTCACCAGTGGGCTTGTACTAGACGCCTGGTATTGAATGCTCTTTAGCCCCATTGGGTACTTGGGTGTTGATGTGACAGTGCTTGTGGAATGGTTTGTAATCGGATTTGTGCCATGGTTCACTACCGCATAGGCGACGGGACATTGGATAAACAGGGTGATGGCGGCTGGCAAGGATGCAATCATCAGTCCACGTTTCATTTGCAACCTCAACTTTCTCCATGAGTATTAAATCCGGTATTTCAACCAGCGCAACAAGACAATAAAAAAATAGACAAGATCAGAGATTCATAGAAAAACTCTAGTAACCAGAAACTTTAAGAGGTTGTCCGGAAAAGGGACTGGCCTCCTCGCACTGCTTTGGTCTGACCAGACCCCTTTCCAGACACGCATTTTAAGAAGAAAAATGAAAACTGGTGAGGATTTGTTGCGCCACAGCCAAGTCTGAAGCGGGCAACAGCACCTGTATGTAGCCATACCCACTGGCATTCGAGGTAACCGTGAGCAGGCCCCATCCAGTGTTGGGATTCCCCTGTTTAGTAAACTGGTATGTCGCAGTCAACCCTTGATTCGTCAATGTTATCCCCGTGGCGTTCTGCTCCGGAATGGGCTGTTTCGGGTCCGGTTTGCCATTCACCATGTAGCACCCTACACACGCAGATTTAACCAAAACCACCTGTTGGTTTGCATCCTGAGGGTTCACAAATTTCCACCCTCCGTAATTGCCCCCGTTGATGCGAGAACTTGTCCACCCTGCCGGAATTTGGGCAGCCAAACCCGTTCCTTGTGTATCTTGAAAAGGCTTCAGTTGCACGGGCAGGGTGGTTGTCCCATTGGCTACCGTGTTATTGGTGACATTTGTACTCCCCGATGGCGAGACATTGTTGCCGGTCTGATTCAACCCGGACCCAGTTGTGGTGACGTTAGTGGACCCGGTTGAAGGGGTTCCACCCGGTCCGCAAGCCACCGCAAATACCAACAGTCCACTGGTGGCAATAGCGGTGGGAATAAAACGTTTCATCGTGGTTCACCCTTTTTTGTTCTTGGCATATGTGATTGAGTTCCAGTGGGTGCGGTCTTTGCACATCCGGCGAAAATTTGGATAAGGCTTTGCAGAATTGATTGTAACCTTGACAGATGCGACAAACAATCCGCAAAATCCGCACGATTTCGCAGGATTTGATAGGAAAGCCGAGCTTTTTCGCAAATTTTTGGACGCAAAGACCCAAGAGAATTTGAACAGCTAACAGAAACCGTTGAGGCACTTCGAAATCTGCAGAGGGGAACCAAACGGTTCCAGGTAAACTTTGGGATTTGTGCAGTAAATCATCCAGAAATTCAGCAGGAAATTGGACGCTGACAGCGAATCACTTAATGTGCATTCACCAGCCTAATGCTTTGAGCCCTCTCGGGTGTCTGCACTCTTTGAGGCCACCCACACCCGTTCTGGCAGTTCTATCTTCTCACTGAGTCACACAATTCTATCTTCTCTCTGAGTCACAAGGAGGTTCCCATGAATTTAGCATTCCATCGCCGATTGTCAACACTGTCCATGGCAGCGGCAGGCACTCTGATGATTGCCACCGTCGCACCTGGACAGGCCCTGGCTACGCAAACAAGCCCGTCCTATTCACCCAATTTGGCTCTCAACTCCCAAATTCAGTGGTCTTCAATCGGACCGGCCGACTCCGCCTTTCAGGCCTCCGAACAGGCCTACCCTGCACCCCTCACCAGTAGTAGTTCCTGGCACGGCTTCCTGCGCGAGGTGGGGCGGGACATCACCGTACAATTACCCCAGCCCATCCCTTTGGGCCAGGTTTCCTTGCAGTTTGAGCAAGATAACGGCGCTGGTGTCACCTTCCCTAGGTATATGCAGGTGGAAGCCATGGTCAACGGCCAGTGGTCCGTCTTGGGCGACGCCTACACTGCGGTACCGCGTACGGACAGGCGGGCTACGGTGCAGACCCTCGCCGTGGCGGGCCAGGGAGTTGTCACACAAGAGGTCCGCATTCGCGTCCCCGTGGGCGTGTGGATTTTTGCACGCGGCCTGACCGTCACAGAAGCCGCCAGCCCTACGGGTGGCAGTTCCACTAATGCCGCTAGCGGCGCTTCCTTCGGTTCCGTAGCCTCGCCCTCTGTGAGTGCTCCAGCCAACCAAGGTCCACTGACACCCGGCAGTACAGGGGCACATGGCATCCGCAATATGTTGTTAGTCTATTTTGGTACAAACGCCGGCCAGACGGCCACCTGGAGTCCGTCCGATTTTGTACCTATGCTGTCCTATCAATCCCCCAGTGGAATGCTCAGTGGACGGATGTTTAACACGATGCTATTTGGCCCCTATGGACCCCTGCCCTCCACTCAAAGCGACTGGCAGACCTACCTGCAAAACCTGTTTGCCACCGGCCAGCAATTAGACGCCCTGAATACTGCCGCAAGTCAGGTGAACACCGCCCTCAACACTCCTGGGTTCCAAGAGAAAGTGGTGATTGCCCTGCCATATCCCAGCTTTGGCAGCGGTGTTTGGGGGAATATTGGCGGTAACCCCATCAACCTGTCCGGATCACCCCAGGACCCAAACGCCTTGCACGCCCGTGAAGCCGCTGTAGCCTGGTTCATGCAGCAGTTTCTGGCACAGTGGCAGGCAGCCCATTACAGCAACCTGCAGTTGAGTGGATTTTATTGGAATCAAGAGACCGTTCGCGCTACCGTGCCCAATGAAAGCCAGTTGATTGCACATACCGCCCAGACAGCCCACGCAGAAGGGATGCCCCTGTTTTGGATCCCGATGTACGACGGTCAGCAAGCGACCCGTTGGCAGTCGCTCGGCTTTGACGCAGCCTGGCTGCAGCCAAACTTCATTGAAGCTGGGTTGTCCGCTAACCCCGCCCGCCTCACAGGTGCAGAGCAACTGGCCAACGGCTATGGCATGGGCCTCGAAGTAGAACTGCAATCTGAAAATGTATACAATCCCGCCTACCGCTACTTATATCAGGAAACTTTAGACCAGTTTTCCCAAGCAGGCTATGGTCCAGGAGTTTCGCATGCCTTTTACGCCGGGGTCAAGTTGCTGGTGGACGCAGCCCAAAGTACAGACCCAAATATTCGCGCCATTTACAATGAAACCTATCAATTTTTGTCCCAGCCCTGAAAGTGCGCACCTGCCGAGGCACGTGCACAAGTGAATTGAAATAGCAATGCAGAAAGGAGCAAGCCCGCATTGAATTTTAGTAAACACAAACAAATGGGCCCCAAAAAATACCTGGGATGGCTAGCCGCTGTCACCGTTTTGGCCGGAAGTGCCGGCATGGCATCTGCGCAAACCAGCCAGTCCACCCCACAGACCCTGAAAAGCAAAGCCTCTACTAAGACAATCTCCCCGCTACAACCCAAGTTTTTGGGAACCGCGGTGGTTGCTAAAGGGAACTCTCTTTCCACACAACCCGGTTTTGTGTTTCAAGGCACCATGTACATCCCTATTTGGTACGTAATGCAAGATTTAAAAAAAATGAACATCGCCTCCACCTGGGACGGCCAACATTGGCGTCTCACCTTGCCCAAGGGATGGTCTGTACAGACGCAAAAAAACAGCCCTAAAGCGGCTGCAGGTCAGATTGAAATTTTTCTCAACAACAACGGGGTACTGGTTGCCCCCGCAGAGTTTGCTGCCCCACCCGGGGCGCCACAGGTCACGACATTCGTGCCCATCTGGTATGTCATGCAGGCCTTGGACCAGGCAGAGTTTCACTCTGCCTGGAACGGCAAACAGTGGACCCTGACACCCCCCAGTGACCCTACAGGCACGTCCGGATCCCCTTCCACCACCGGCACCACGGCCACCGGCACCACGACCACCGGTACCACGACCACCGGTACCACGGCCACCGGCACCACGACCACCGGTACCACGACCACCGGCACCACGGCCACCGGT
>QXHL01000064.1 GCA_003584005.1 Alicyclobacillaceae bacterium I2511
GGGGTTGGCGGGGCAGTTAAACCAGCATAATGAGAGTTCCATAGCGGCTGAGGAACAAGTTCTTGCAGCATTGGAGCAAATGGGGCTGTATGTGGACCATGTGCACATTGTGAATTTGGAACCGGGACAGGTGGAGGTGGAGGTGAGTCAACCCTCGAAAGGGGCCTATGAGCACTCTGTGCGGATGATTGCCCCCTTACTTTCTGGAATTCTTGGAGAACACATTACTGTCAGTCATGTGGGGGAGACAGAGGAGGGGCCTTGCACGACAATGTTTCGATCCGCACGGTTGTTTGAAGTAAAAACCGCCGTGGCCAACATTCCCCGAGAGGGGCGCAGTGTGTCTGGCGACAGCTATACAGCGGTGGATTTGGACAACGGCAAGTTTGCCTTTGGGGTCAGCGATGGAATGGGGAATGGAGAAAAAGCCAGGCGAGAATCTAAAGCAGCTATCGAACTATTGAAGAAATTGATGAAGGCCGGCTTCGACGAACAACTTGCTGTACGAACTGTGAACTCTGCCCTGCTTTTACGTTCCCAAGACGAAATGTTCACAACGCTGGATATGGCCCTGATTGATTTGTATTCAGCCCATGCGGAGTTTTTGAAAATCGGTTCTGCGCCCAGCTATATTAAACGCGGCCACAAGGTCATTCCGGTGACTGGTGCCAACCTGCCCATGGGGATTTTACAAGACATCGACGTGCAAACGGTGGACGAAGAGCTAAGTGTTGGGGATTTGCTCATCTTGATGTCCGACGGTATTTACGATGCACCCCAACAGGGTGTGGACCGCGATTCCTGGTTACGCCACCAAATCGAGCGGCTGGAAACTTCAGACCCTCAAGAAATTGCGGATACCCTGCTCGAGTCTGCCATGCGAATGTGTCAGGGGGCTGCCCGGGATGACATGACAGTCATGGTGGCTAAGATTAGCGAGTATCAGCCAGAGTGGTCTTCTATACAGTGGCCTGGGTTGGCCGGGTTACGACAACTGAGAGATCGGGGACGTCAAGGGGCATAAAAAGGGGAAGGAGTGTGAGTGTTTGTGAATGAGTCCACCTCAGCCCGTCTATACTGGCTACTAGGGATGCGGAGGTGGGAAAATATTGGACGCCATAGAAGCAAGGGTGCGACAGATTCTCGTCCTTACGGATGGGTTCTCAAACATGGGGGAAGACCCGGTGCTGTCTGCGCAGAAAGCCAGGCAAGAAAATATCGTGGTGAATGTGATTGGTGTTGTGGATAAAGGAGATATGGGGCAAAGGGGGCGCCAGGAGGCTTTTGCGATTGCCGAGGCTGGGGGGGGCATGTGTCGAATTGTCGAGCCTGTGGAGTTGTCTGCCACCGTACAGATGTTGACCCGGCAAACTATGCAAATGACCTTACAGCAGGTTGTGGATGAACAACTACGCAAGCTAATAGGGACACCTGTGGAGGCTATGCCGCCTGCCCAACGGTCGCAAGTGATGCAGGCTGTAGACCGCTTAGAAGACCAGTTAAAGTTACAGGTGGTTGTCTTGGTGGATACGAGTGCCAGCATGGGGGACAAATTGGGGACAGTGCGTGAAGCTATCCGAGACTTAGCCCTGTCCCTACAAGCGCGCGAAGGGCTCTCCGAGGTGGCAGTGGTGGCGTTTCCCGGAGAACAAGATAGCTTGGTGCGCCTGGTGCGGGCATTTGCGCCAGCACTGCAAATGGAACAGTTGAACAGCTTGTGGACGGCCAAAGGCGGGACGCCTACCGGCCCTGCTATCGACTATGCGCGGCAGCTGCTGGCGGAAAAAAGGATGCATCGACAGCATTTTGAAAATGCAGTAAAAAATCCCGATGCGGCCATAGGGGGATAAAAGACGTGCGAACAGACTCCGCTTTGCCGCCGCTGGCAAGTGGACAGCAGGTGTGCGGGAAGTGGCAGGGTCAGTGTTGGAGTGTGCGGAGAACGTTGGGGGAAGGGACTACCGGGAGGGTTTATCTGGCAAGTTCTGCTGGCAACTCTGTGGCCATTAAGGTGTGCCCTCGCAGTGCAGATGCTGCCTTAGAATGGTCTATATTGACAGGGGTCCATCCACAGGGTGGACCCCTGTTGTTTCCAACACCGTTATGGATTGACGATGGTCCGCCAGTGGCCCCATTTTTTTATGCCATGGAGGTAGTCACTGGACAGCCACTTGCGGACACCTGGCAAACGGCTGCGGGGTCTTTGCGGCAGGGAATAGTGCAACAAATCGGTGCTGGGCTGCATCATTTGCACCAACAGGGTTATATTTTTGGGGATTTTAAACCGGAAAATATTTTGGTTGATTTAGGTCCGCCGCTTCAGGTGCGGTTTGTGGATGTAGGGGGTGTTACGTCCTGTGGCCGTTCGGTGCGGCAGTTCACACCCCAGTTTGACAGGGCGTTTTGGGGATTGGGAAGTCGACGAGCTGAACCGACATATGATATTGCAGCATTTGCGATAACGTTGCTCATTCTGGAAACTGGTTCCCCCCCCTCAGAAATATATGCACAGAGACCTGAACAGCGGCGTCTGTGGTTGACAAGGCAGAAGGCATGTTTATCCCAGTCGCTGGCGCAGACTGTGGGTCAGGGACTGGCGGGCAGTGTGAGCAATGCAGAGAAATTCACAGCCCTCTGTACTCGTGCCATGACAGGTCTGTCGGGTGTGCAAGGAATGTCCCGAAGTCCGCAAGCTACCGCGCTACCCCCGCAGCGACGTCCTTTTATGGCCAAGGACTGGACGGAGTGGTTGATGTGGCTGTCGTTGGTTGCAGTCGTCAGCGTCACAGTGGTTGCATGGGTCACAATTGGGTAGTGGCGAGAGCAAGCCCCCATTCCTACGGGATGGGGGCTTGCTGTGGTATGATACCGGGAAAGTGGGCAATGTGAAAGCAATTGTCGAGAAAAGTGTTTGGAGGAAAGTGGGGAAATGAACGGCGAGAACCCGGTATCCGCTGTGTTAGAGGCGGTCGAGAAGGCACTGTATTTTGAAACGGTGTACATTGATCCGCCTTGTTCGGCAGAGGTGTCCCCTATTTCCACTGCTGGGGGCAGTGACAGAGACCCTAGGAGACCTTGGCTGGTGGCTGTCTCTGGGGGCGTGGATTCGATGGTTTTGTTGCACTCCGCTAAACAGGTGGCAGTTGCTCTGGGCTTGGGGATTGAGGCCATCCATGTGGACCACGGGTTACGGATTACGGCGGCCCGGGATCGAGAATTTGTGGGCCGGGTGTGCAGCCAGTGGGGGATACCCCTGACAGTGTGCAAGTTGGATTGGCAGAAACATGTGAAAGGCCAAGTGGGGTTGGGGGGAGAGGCCGCGGCACGGGACTTGCGCTACCAATCTCTCATTGAGGTGGCCAAGCAACGACAGGCGGTGGGAGTTCTGTTGGCCCATCATGCGGATGATCAGGTAGAAACTGTCTTGCTACGGCTATTGCGGGGTGCTTCGTTGTCTGGACTGGCGGGCATACGGGCACGGGTGTACCGGGATGGTGTTCATTGGATACGCCCGTTTTTGAATTTCGGTAAAGAAGTCTTGCAAAGTTATTCCAAGCAGTTCAGTATTCCATATGTAGAAGATGAGTCTAATCAAGACGAGCGTTACCTACGAAATTTTCTGCGCTTGCGGGTTACACCCCTGTTGCGGGAGCGTCAACCAGGGCTGTCGAAGATTGTGGCCCGCACCACGGGGCTGATTCAGGAGGACGATGCCTATTTGGATGAACTGGCACAGGCCTATGTCCCAATGCCATCGGCGCGGGATGGGAGCTATCGTCTTTCACGCCAGGAGTTCTCCCGGATTCCCGTTCCTTTACAACGTAGGGTTGTTAAAATAATATTATATTGTTTGGGTTCTGCAGACTGGACGGCTCGCCATGTTCAGGCCGTGCTAGAGCTTGCTTACAACGGTGGACCTTCGGATGCCCTCGATTTACCGGGTCAAGTAAAAATTCGTTGTGAGTATGACGAGATGGTGATGGGTGTGCGGTCGGTTGTGGCGGCAGAAGCCCCGGCAGAGATAGAGTGGTCTGTAGCGACAGTGCAGACGCTGCAATGGCCTGGGGGTGCACAAGCCCTCTGGGAATTTACTTGTCTTCCTTGGCGGCCTACAAATGGATTCCCACAGTCTCTGTACGAATTGGTGATTCCTCGCGTGCCACGTCTGCGGATTGTCCCTGCGCAGAGTCATTGGCGAGTGTTGCCTATGGGTCTCAAGGGAAGCAAAAAATTGCAAGATGTCATGGTAGACAAAAAGATTCCGCGCACACAGCGGTCTACCTGGCCCAGTGTGTGGTATGAGGACGAGGTCCTGTGGTTGCCAGGAATCCTGCGCACTCGCCAGCAGTTGATGTGTGCAGAACTCTGTTCAGGGTGGCTGATTACGGCACGCCCGTGCAGGACTTCTCTGTGACCTGCGGACAAAAAATGGCATGCCTAAAATGAATGGGGACAGCAAAGCATCCGAAATGGTGATTTTAAAAGGCAGCAGCGATATCAGGAGGACCCTATGCACTCTGATTTGAAAAAAATTTTGTTCACAGAACAACAGATTAATAGTGCAGTACGCAAGTTGGGGGCGCAATTGTCTACTGAGTATGTGGACAAACAACCGATTGTCATTTGTGTACTCAAAGGTGCCGTTTTGTTTATGGTGGATTTAGTTAAACGCATGGAAATACCCCTTGAAATGGACTTTATGGCTATTTCAAGTTACGGGGATTCCTCACAGTCCACGGGGGTAGTTCGCATCCTCAAAGACCTGGACCGACCCGTTGAAGGAAGACATGTTTTGATTGTTGAAGATATTGTGGATACCGGATTAACCCTTGCCTATTTAAAAGAAACACTTCTACACAGACATGCATCCTCTGTGCGAGTGGTGGCTTTATTTGATAAACCGGAAGGGAGAAAAGTGGAGATTAGCATTGACTACTGCGGGTACACCGTACCCAATGATTTTATTGTTGGATACGGGTTGGACTACGCAGAGAAATATCGCAATCTACCTTATGTGGGCGTGCTTAAACCGGAGGTTTATTGCAAATAGGCTTTTCCGGACTGGTAAATGCATGACGAATCAATTTGCGGTGTCAAGGGTTGACCTGTGGTACAATAATTCCGCCAAGACCGGGAGGAGGTAAGGCATGAATCGGTTTTATCGCAGTATTTTATTCTACGTCCTGATTTTGCTGGCGATAGTCGGGGTTGTGAATTATATCACCAGCCAGGATCACACGCGAACGGCAATTTCTTATACAGCCTTCGTTCACGACGTGGAAACCCACCAAATTAAGGGCCAATTAGCGGTCATTCCAGAGGGATTGACAGCCACGGTCGATGGCACTCTCACAACAGGGACGGACTTTACCTCCCGGGTGTTGTTAGATCACGACCTGAGCGATTTTCTGGTGAAAAACAATGTGGACGTTTGGAATCAAGCGCAGCCTAAGGCGTCGTTTTGGATTCAATTTCTGCAGTCTGTGATTCCCTTTATTTTCATCTTCATCCTGATGTTTTTCTTATTTAATCAGGCCCAAGGCGGCGGCAGCCGAGTGATGAATTTTGGCAAAAGTCGTGCGCGGCTGTATTCTGAAGAAAAGCGCAAAGTGACCTTTCGCGATGTTGCGGGGGCAGATGAGGAAAAAACAGAGTTGCAGGAGCTTGTGGAATTTTTGAAGGACCCTAAGCGGTTCTCTTCTTTGGGTGCGCGAATTCCCAAGGGGGTTCTTTTAGTGGGCCCACCAGGTACCGGAAAAACCCTGCTGGCTCGGGCGGTGGCAGGTGAGGCTGGGGTTCCGTTTTTTAGTATTAGTGGGTCTGACTTTGTAGAAATGTTTGTTGGGGTGGGCGCCTCTCGAGTACGCGACTTATTTGAAAATGCGAAGAAGAACGCCCCTTGTATCATCTTTATTGACGAAATCGATGCTGTGGGCCGGCACCGTGGTGCAGGTCTCGGTGGGGGTCATGACGAGAGAGAACAAACCTTAAATCAGTTACTGGTAGAGATGGACGGATTTGCTGCAAATGAAGGAATTATTATCATTGCAGCCACCAATCGTCCGGATATTCTTGACCCGGCCTTACTGCGCCCAGGAAGAATTGACCGACAGATTCTCGTCAATCGCCCGGACGTCAGAGGACGCGAGGAAATTCTCAAGGTTCACGCCAGAAATAAACCCTTTAACCCGGACCTTCGGATGGATGTCGTGGCTAAACGGACCCCTGGATTTACTGGGGCAGACTTAGAAAACGTCCTGAATGAGGCGGCATTGCTGGCGGCGCGGCGGGGTGGCGTACAGATTGAAACAGGGGACGTTGATGAGGCGATTGACAGGGTGATGGCGGGTCCAGAAAAAAGAAGCCGCGTCATGACGGAGCGCGAACGACGCTTGGTCGCTTTTCATGAATCAGGTCATGCCATTGTGGGGTATTACTTGCAGCCCACGGAAACGGTGCACAAGGTGACCATTATTCCTAGGGGCATGGCTGGGGGCTACACGGTTACCCTGCCTAAAGAGGACCGCTACTTTGCCACGAAGCAGGAAATGTTAGATCGCATCTGTGGCTTGCTCGGGGGCCGAGTGGCAGAGGAACTTGTGTTTGACGAGATTAGCACGGGTGCATCCAATGATTTGCAGCGGGTTACCGAGGTTGCCAGACAGATGGTCACAGAGTATGGCATGAGCGAGAAACTGGGCCCCATGCAGTTTGGCAGTCGCAGTGGCGGTCAAGTTTTCTTGGGTCGGGATTTTGCCGCAGAACCTAATTACAGTGATCAGGTCGCCTATGAAATTGATGAAGAAATGAAACGCATTGTGGAGGACTGTCATTCTCGCACAAACCAAATCTTGACTGAGCAACGGGAAAAGTTGAATTCTTTGGCCAATGAATTGCTGGAGAAAGAGACTGTTGATGAAGATGAGATTAGGGGCATCATGGAGGCTTGAAAGTTTTAAACCATTTAATTTTCTCGGGTCCAGTCGAGACTCGAGTTTTTTTGCCTGATGCAAAGGGGCCTCGGGGGTGTGTGGCGTGCGCTGGGTGGCAATTCGGAATGTCCGGGCCAACAGCGTCCTGGCTCAGCCAATTCTCGATGAGAGAGGACGCATTTTACTGGCGCGGGGTGTGCTGCTGTCTGACAATTTGTTGGTGAAGTTGCGAACACTTGGAATTGGGTCGGTTTGTGTAGAGGATGCACTTACTGATGATATTGTTGGTAAAGATTTTATTTCACCACATGTCAGGCAACAGATGTTAGATGCCACTTACAGCAGCCTGAATGATTTGGCCTCAGGGACACATGTACGCTATGTACGGGGGGCCCGTTTACGGCAAAAATTGCGTCCATTGGTTGAAGAGGTCATTGAGGAACTGCGCAACCTGGGGGGGGCAGAGCAATTTGGCACAGTCTACCTGTCAGATGGCGAGTTATACCATCACTCGGTCAACGTGGCTTTGTTTGCTCTAAGTGTTGGTCTTGGTATGAAGTTGAGCGCTGATCAACTGCTGGACCTGGGGATTGGGGCGCTTTTGCATGATGTGGGGAAGATGCGCATTCCTGAAAAAGTATTAAAAAAACCAGGTCGGCTTACAGATGCGGAATACACAGAAATGAAGTTGCACGCTCAATATGGCTATGAGATTTTACTCAACGACCATGATCTCCATGGATCGGCACGGTTAATTAGTTATGAACACCATGAACGAATGGATGGGACGGGCTATCCCCGGGGTCTCGTTGGAGGCGATATTCATTTGTTTGGTCGGATTACGGCGGTGGTTGATGTATATGAGGCGTTGACGGCTAACCGTGTATATCGACCTGCATACCTACCCCATGAGGCCTATGAGTTGATTTTGGGTGGCGGTGGGACCCAGTTTGACGCGACTGTGGTTGATGGATTTGTGGATGCTATTTCTATTTATCCGGTGGGTATGACGGTGGAATTGTCTTCCGGGTATCGGGGAGTGGTCATCCACTCCCCACGTCGTCAGACGCAGCGACCCCTTGTGCGGGTCATTGAGGACGACAATGGACAGCCTGTGAGCCAACCCTTTGAATTAGACCTGAGTCGAGAATTGACAGTGCAAATTATTGGTTGTGAAATTTAATTTATCTGTCCTGATGCGGGTCAGGGCTGGGCACTGCTCAAAGGAGAGTGGGGACGGCAGCGATGGACACCATCTTGGTAATTGATGTGGGTAACACCAATATTGTCTTAGGTATTTATGAGGGACAAACGCTTCGTCACCACTGGCGGATTGCTACTGTTCAGGAACGTACGGTGGACGAGTACGGAATTCTTCTGAAACAGTTGTTTCAAGACCGTGACTTTGTCCCCCATCACCTACAAGGGGTGGTCCTGAGTTCTGTGGTGCCGCCGCTGATGACCACCTTGGAGGAAACCTGTCAGACTTACTTTGGGCTCAGCCCGCTTGTTGTGGGGGCGGGACTGGATACCGGGCTGGTGATTGACTACGATAATCCACAAGAAGTAGGTGCGGACCGCATTGTCAATGCCGTGGCTGGCGTGGCTATGTATGGTCCGCCCTTAATTATTGTGGATTTTGGCACGGCGACAACCTTCTGCGTGATTGACGAAAAAGGGCATTATAAGGGGGGGGTCATTGCCCCTGGCATCCAGATTTCTACAAATGCATTGTTTCAGCGTGCCTCAAAGCTGCCAAGAATTGACCTCGTCAGACCCTCCTCCGTTGTCGGCCACAACACGGTTGCAAGTATGCAGTCTGGCGTGATTTTCGGTTTTGTGGGTCAAGTAGATGGAATCGTAGAGCGCATCCAGGCGGAGGTTCCGCTCCCCTTTCAGGTGATTGCAACCGGGGGTCTGTCTCGTTTAATGCGCGGCGAGTCGCATACCATCCAACATTTTGAACCGAATCTGACACTGGAGGGGCTTCGCATCTTGTGGCAGCAAAATCGGCCAGAACAGGTGCCCGCAGGTGGGCTGGGGTTTGTAGACAGCTAATGTGGAAAGGGTCGGGTTTATTATGCAACAGCGCAATCTGTCTGTGCGTGGACTGTCTAGTAATGGTCATATACGCGGCCTGGCGTGTGTAACGACGCAACTTGTGAATGTGCTGCAACTTCGCCATGGGACATCCCCTGTGGCCTCGGCTGCGCTCGGGCGAACTGCCTCGATTGCGGCAATGATGGCCCTGTTACTTAAGGATGAAGAGCGTTTAACAGTACAGATTCATGGCAACGGGCCGCTGGGGAATATTGTTGTGGATGCGGATTCCCAGGGCAATGTGCGGGGCTATGTGGACAACCCTGACGTGCAGCTGCCAAGCAATCGGCATGGAAAGTTGGACGTAGGACGTGCGGTAGGGAGTGGTTTGTTATATGTGACGCGGGATATGGGGTTGAACAACGTCTATCGAGGCAGTTGCGAATTGCAAACCGGCGAGATTGGCGATGACTTGACACATTATTTTACGGTGTCTGAACAGATTCCCTCGGCTGTGGGGGCGGGCGTGCTGGTGAACACGGACGGCAGTATTCTGGCTGCGGGGGGATTTATTGTGCAGCTTCTCCCAGGGTACGTGGAGGACGAGGTAAGTGTGCTGGAAGATAGGGTTAAGGGCCTGCCTAACGTGACCGAATTATTGCGTAACAACATGGATGCACAAGGACTGCTGCAACAGCTGATTCCTGATGTGGTTGTATTGGACACCCGAGCTGTTTCGTTTGCCTGTACATGTTCACGAGAACGCATGTCAGAGGTTTTGCACAGCCTGGGTAGGCAGGAACTCGAGAAGCTGGTGGCAGACCAACTGGGAGCTGAGATTCGCTGCCACTTTTGTAATCAAAAATATGTGTTTACCCAATCGGAATTGGCTAGGATGGTGGAGTATGAGAGGATTGAGTAGGGCGCTCTTCAAAAGTATGAAGGGAGGGGACGGGATTCATGTTGAAAATCCCTACCACTGCTGAAAATCCTGCTCTTATAGAACGAAAAAGGCGCACACTGGTGATGGGAATTGTGAATGTGACGCCAGATTCATTCTCTGATGGAGGCCGCTACTTCTCCACTGCAGCGGCTGTACAACATGCTTTGCAACTGATTGACCAAGGGGCTGATATCCTGGACATTGGGGGTGAGAGCACTCGGCCAGGGAGTCAGGTGGTGGGATGGCAAGAGGAGTGGCAAAGAATAGGGCCCGTTCTCAAAGAACTGTCCGGGCACTGTTCGGTCCCTATCTCTGTCGATACTTATCATGCACACACCGCCGCAGCTGCATTAGAACAGGGGGCTACCTGTATTAATGATGTTTGGGGGGGGATGGCAGACCCGGACATGTACAGGGTGGTTCAAGCGGCGCGCTGCACGTATATTTGGATGCATAACCGTACCACGCCTGCCCTAGTAGACCCTGTGGCTACTTTATTGCAGGAAACGGAGGTAGGCATTGAACGATGTCTTGCGGCGGGAGTGGCACCTGAACAGTTGTGGATTGATCCAGGAATCGGATTTGGCAAGACTTTCTCTGATAACATTGCGGTATTGCATCATTTGCGGGAATACTGTGCAATCGGCTATCCGGTTTTGCTGGGGACGAGCCGCAAACGTTTCATCGGCAGGCTGTTGGAGGATGCTTTGCCCACAGAACGCTTGGAGGGATCGTTGGCGACGGCAGTCTTGGGGGCTGCCGCGGGTGTTGCAGCCGTAAGGGTGCACGATGTGGTTGCGGTAGTCAAAGCACTGAAGGTAACGGATGCGATTGTTTATGCATAAGACGTCACCCAATTTCTGTACACAGCCTATCTCTGATGGGTCCCATCGAGTCGTTGTCTCCCTAGGGAGTAACTTGGGCAGGCGCATTATTAATTTACATACAGCGGTTACTGCGCTTGTGAAAATTGCGGTGAGTGATGTAGGCTGTTCGGCAGTGTATGAGACGAATCCTGTGGGCTACTTGGACCAAGGAAAATTTCTGAATATGGTGGCCTGTTTTCACACTCAGCTACAGGTACGGGAACTTTTGTCCTATTTACAACAGGTGGAGACTGCTTGCGGTCGACGGCGTACCATTCGCAATGGGCCGCGTACCCTTGACTTAGATATCTTATTGTATGATCAAGAATATGTATGCTATAGAGACTTGCAAGTGCCGCATCCAAGGATGTGGCAGCGGGGCTTTGTGCTGGTTCCTTTGGCAGAGCTACTGCCAGATACCCGCTTGCTGGGTGGGGAGACGGTCTACCAATTGGCAAAGTCGTGGGTCGCAACAGAGGAGGTCCGTTATGTCGGTAGGTTTTGGTAGACGCCTGAGGGCGTACCGCAAACTAAAACACTGGACACAGACCGAACTCGCCCACCACTTGGGAGTCAGTATCGCCATTGTGGGTGGATTGGAACGGGGGACTCGACAACCAACCGCGGTTCAATTAGCGCATCTTGTGGATATTTTGCAAGTGTCCGAAAAAGACCTGTTGGGGGAGCGTGAAGATGCATAATTTGGAGAGAGGGAACCCCACTATTGGGTCACCTTGACAGGTAGGAAAACGCTTTATGGAGGGGTTGAACCATGATTCGTACGCGTTGACTTTCCGTGAAGGCCTCACTATAATTGCGCATAGACGCAACTGCAAAGTCCTTTTCTAGGCACTGTTAGTCCTTGTACTGGCAGTGTTTTCTGCATCCATGAAGGGCTGCTGAGATTTTTCGAGAATGGTTTGGTTGCTTTCGAGAATGGTTCGGTTGCCTTGATGGTGTTGCATAATGCTTCTAAAAATCAGCGACGAGACCGGGTAGCGTCATCCACTCGATGGACACAAAGTGAGCACCGTGAGTGTGGTAAAGGAGAGAAAGAAATGGCGGAGAAGGAAGTGTTGCTGACCCCTGAGGGACTTCAAAAATTAGAGGAAGAACTAGAACACCTCAAAGGGGTTAAGCGTCGAGAGGTTGCTGAACGCATTAAATTAGCCATCAGTTATGGGGATATAAGTGAAAACTCGGAATATGAGGATGCAAAAAATGAACAGGCCTTTGTCGAAGGCCGCATTATGACGCTGGAGAAAATGCTGCGCAATGCCCGGATTATTCATGAGGCAGATGTGAACACGGACTTAGTCAGCATCGGATCGACAGTTGCGTTACGGGATGTCGAGTTTGACGAAGATGTGGAGTACACGATTGTCGGTTCGGCGGAGGCAGACCCTGCGAGCAATAAAATTTCTAACGAATCTCCAGTGGGACGGTCTTTGTTAGGGCAAGCCGTAGGGTCCACAGTTGAGGTGACTGTTCCAGCGGGGACGATTCGTTTTCAAATTCTCAGTATTAAGCGCTAGTGTGGGGGGTTACGAGGCTCGCACAGGTTCTCGACGCAGTTTCCTTGGACGAGGGGGAACACCCTCTCGTCCTTTCAAATGGAGAGGTGACCAATGGAAGAACAGGATTTGTTCCAAACTCGTTTGCAAAAATTGCATGTGCTCGAAAATAAGGGGGTAGACCCCTTTGGACATCGATTCGATGTCAGTCACCATGCGGAGGAGATAGCACAGTTTGCGGCAGGCCAGTCCAAGGAAGATTTAGAAGTGAATCCGCTACACGTACGGATTGCGGGTCGGTTCATGATTCGCAGGGGGCATGGAAAAGCTAGTTTTGCGGTTTTACAGGATAGGACAGGCAATGTGCAGATTTATGCAAAAATTGACATCCTCGGAACGGACGCCTACGAATTATTTCAGTCCCTTGATATTGGGGATTTTTTGGGTGTGGCCGGAACCCTCTTTCGGACAAACCGCGGTGAGGTCACGGTTTTAGTAGAACATTTTGATGTATTGGCCAAGTCACTACGCCCCTTGCCAGAAAAATGGCATGGACTAAAGGACATAGAAATTCGCTATCGTCAAAGGTATCTAGATCTGATTGTGAATCCTGAGATTCGTGAAACTTTTATTGCCCGTTCAAAAATCATTCAAGCGATTAGAAAGTATTTGGATGAGATGAGTTTTCTGGAAGTTGAAACGCCGACTTTGCATACGGTGGCTAGTGGAGCACAAGCGCGTCCGTTCGTCACCCATCACAATACCTTGGATATGACACTGAATCTGCGCATTGCCTTGGAGTTGCACTTGAAGCGCCTGATTGTAGGAGGGTTAGAGCGGGTTTACGAGATTGGCCGTGTGTACCGGAATGAGGGGATATCCACCAAGCACAATCCCGAGTTTACGATGCTAGAACTTTATCAGGCGTACGCTGATTTTCATGACATTATGAATTTGACAGAAGACCTCATTCGGTACGCTGCACAGTCAGTTTTGGGGACCTTGCAAATACAATATGGGGATTACGAAATTGACTTGTCATCCCCATGGCAGAGGAGCCATATGGCAGACCTCATTGAGACACATGTGGGAGTCGATTTACGCTCGGTACAGTCGACACAGGATGCAAGAGATCTTGCGGCCCAATATGGGGTTGTGATTACTCCGGAAATGGAGTACGGCCACATTGTCAACGAATTTTTTGAACAAAAGGTGGAGGACAAGCTGATTCAGCCCACATTTGTTTATGGCCACCCTGTGGAAGTTTCTCCGTTAGCAAAAAAGAATGTTCAGGACCCCCGTTTCACTGACCGCTTTGAGCTATTCATTGTGGGTAGAGAACATGCAAATGCATTTAGCGAGTTGAATGATCCCTTAGATCAACGGCAACGCTTTGCTCAGCAAGCGGTGGAACGGGCCCAAGGCAATGACGAGGCACAAGCCATGGATGAGGACTTCCTGACAGCACTAGAGTATGGGATGCCGCCAACGGGGGGGCTGGGGATTGGCATTGATCGTCTGGTAATGTTGCTTACTAATCAACCTTCGATTCGGGATGTATTGCTTTTCCCGTTACTTCGAGACCGAGTGGGGGAGTAAGCCCTATGCGCCGCGATTGGGTTCCTAGCACTGGGCCGTGGGATAGGGCATAGGGCATAGGGCATAGGGCATAGGGCATGTTTGAATTTTGACAGCAATACTGCCGCCTGCCGCCCTGAGTTTAAATTTCTATACCTTTCCTCTTGATCTCTCGTAGGCAGGCGTGGTATAGTAGCAAACGTCGCCACTGCGGCGGCCCACAAAACCGTTTCAGAACGGGCCGAATGGACTCGGGAAGAGCAAAGGTTGGCCGAAAGATTTGGTTGACT
>QXHL01000065.1 GCA_003584005.1 Alicyclobacillaceae bacterium I2511
TTGTACAGTCATTTGCCACCGTTAACGGCCAGACTCCAGCCTAGGATGCCGTGATGCCGAAAGCGGAGAGCGAACAATAAGTAGAAAATGAGCCTAGGTAAGTTTAGGTAAGTTTTCTGTAACGGTTCGACCAGAGAAAACAGTATGTTGGCAGATGCACTTACTCACATACAATTGGGACAAGCCATTGATTTTGCTGGCTACATGCAGACCTTGGCAACTCAACAACCGTTTGGCGGATGGCAGTCTGGGACACTTTGAATTTCAATCGACGAGAGAGGCCGCTTTGTATCGATTTTTTTTGTACGATGCGCACCTGTTTTTCAATTGGCAGCGACGAATTCGAATGTTTGTTTTCTGTACACCGCCCCTACGGACCAGGTTCCAGAGGTCTTAGATGCCGGAGTCATGGCGCGTTCCCACCATAACGCTAGACAAAGGACCAAATTGCAAAGATTATCTGAAATGGGGAACATGTCAGCCGTGAACAAAGTAGCTATTACATATAAAAACCTGAAATATTCATGGCGTAATCTCGAAAGGGCGATGAATGCAAGCAGTGTACGGCTTTACGAGGAATTTGACGTTTCACCCAAAAGGTGACGTGATTGCATAGGAAAAGAGCCCAACCTTTGGTAGTGTTAAGGTGTCGAATCCAAACACACAAAGGAGGCTCTTCTATTGAATAGCGTACAAGGATTCACTATGAACTTCAACCCGAAAATAAGCATAAATTTCGACGGTGGGGATTTGACCTCTGACGCAGGTCTACTTCTCTACAAAGAGTTTGATCATAAAATGGGATTATCTGATGCGGTCAGAAGCCAATTGATTGTTCCTGATTCAGTTTTACATCGAGACCATCCGAACAGCGACGTTGTACTGCAGAAGGTGTATCAGCATCTCGCAGGCTACCACACCGACAACCATGCGGAGGCTTTGGCCGTGGAGCCATTGCTTACGGCGTTGTTTGGAAAGGACCGGTTAGCTTCACAACCCACCATGTCTCGATTCTATGATAAGGCGGACATTTCGACAGCCAAGTCTCTGGAAAGTGTGAATCAAACGCTGCAACGACGCGTCTATAATCTAAGGCCCGAGAAACAATTCGTATGCGACGTGGATTCTTCAGGTTTCGCGGCCTACGGCAACCAATACGGAGCAAATTTCAATGCCCATTACCAGCAGCATGGGTTTCACCCACTGTTTTGCTTTGATGGATTGACGGGAGATTGCCTTGGTGCTGAGCTGCGTGCAGGAAATGTATATACCTCTCGCCAAGTCGTGCGCTTTATGGGGCGCATCCTGAGTCATTTTGAAAAGTGGGCGCCGAATGCACTGGTGGTAGCCCGGGGAGATAGCGGCTTTGCCGATCCTGACCTATTTGAGCTGATAGAGACCAAGCGTCATAAGTACGTCATTCGCCTCAAGTCGAATGCTCGCCTGCAGTCGATGGCACAGGCCATGGCAGACTCATTCCTTAACCCGAATAACGTACATAAGCGTGAAGTCTATCATCGGGAATTCATGTACCAGGCTTCCAGTTGGACAAAAGCTCGCCGAGTAGTGGTCAAGATGGAACGTCCTGCCGGAGAGCTCTTGTTTCAGTTCACCTTCATTGTGACCAACATGACGCTGCAACCCAAGAATGTCGTTCGTTTCTACTGCCAGCGTGGACACATGGAGAATTTCATCAAGGAAGCAAAAAACGGATTTGCTTGCGACAAGATGAGTAGCACCGACTTTGCGTCCAACGCGGTCAAACTGCAAATTGCTATGCTCGCCTACAACTTCAACAACTGGTTCCGCCGTTTATGTCTGCCAGAAAAGATGCGATCCAGTCGCATGGAGACCTTGCGAAACAAGCTGGTCAAAATCGCAGGGAAACTGGTGCATTCCGGTCGATACTGGACATGGAAACTGTGCAGTTCATGCGTGTATCAAAAGGAATTTATTCAGACCCTTCACAACGTGGATCGAATACCCAAATTCACTTGATACGATGACATTCGAATCTGCTATTAAAACCGCCGGTACCACACAAGGGGGAACTACGCCCGCATCACAATCCACATATAATTCTCGGGATGAGAGTGCTGTCGCACGACCATCCTCAGTACAGAAAGGCACCAAATCCCAGTTGCTCCTTGTAAAAAATCCCTATGTTATCCGTATTTGTTGTCCTCTTCACACCGCTATGAATATTTCAGGAAAAAGTTTCATCTTTGTTAATAATGACTTGTCCACGTACGGCCACGTTGTCCAGTGGTTTTATGTCTTTGTGATTGTTATGATAAAAAATAGCGCATCAATAGAGAGAAAAGACATCAAGTGTTCCCTTGCGTGAGTTTGCATAGAGGTGAGACAACAGTGAGTTATCCGCACACAATGAATGGACTGTTTGTGCGTCGACCGTTGGCTGAATTACGGCTCTGGCTTCGTCACCCGTACCGGGAACCCCTAGTGGTGGGCGTGTTGGCTATTGGGGTAGGGATGATTGGTGGGCTCGGGGCCGTTCTGTTTCGCGAAATGATTACTGGATTTGCCTTGATATTTCATGGCGTGAATGCCGTCAACCACTCGGCCTGGCGCGCTGGAATTCCGGCAGTGGGGTTGATGCTTGTGGGCTTGATTACACACTTTTTTGCCCGCGAAGTCAAAGGACACGGGGTTCCCCAACTGCTGGAGTCGTTGGCTTTAAGGGGAGGGCGCATTCGCTCCCGTGTAGCCATTTTTGGCATTTTGGCACCAGCGATTACCATTGGTGCTGGGGGCTCTGTGGGGCGTGAGGGACCTATTGCACTCATTGGCGGTTCCTTTGGGTCGGTTTTGGGACAGTGGCTTCGCCTGTCTGATAAATACATTTCGCTGTTGCTCGCATGCGGCGCTGCGGCAGGAATAGCCGCCACCTTTAATGCGCCCATTGCGGGTGGGTTTTTTGGCTTGGAAATTATCTTAGGCAGTTATGCATTGGGCGCCATCATGCCTGTTTTTCTTTCTGCAGTCACTGGCGCAACCGTTTTTGACAGCATCATGGGCAATTATCCGGTACTTCCAATTCCCCACTATACTGTCATTCACCCGGTGGCCTTGGTTTTTATGATTATATTGGGATTCTTGGCCGGGTTTGTTGGAATTGCATATTCAAAAGGCCTCACAATATCAGAAGACTTACTGGATAAGTGGAACGTTCCCTTCTGGGTGAAGAACGTGACTGGCGGACTAGTCATAGGAATCATTGGACTCTGGGTCCCCCAAGTATTAGGGGTTGGCTATTCATCCATTCATCGTGCACTCATTGATGGATTTGGGGCTTTAACTTTAATTTTGCTGTTGGTGTTCAAGTATATCGCTACATTGACCACAGTTGGTTCCGGAGGGTCAGGTGGGGTGTTTGCACCTTCGCTGTTTTTGGGATCCGTTCTTGGGGCTTTGTATGGGGACGGATTGCGGAGTATATTTCCTCAAGTCATCCCCCATCCAGAAATATACGCAGTGGCTGGCATGGGGGCCATCTTTGCGGCGGCTGCACAGGCCCCTTTTGTGGCCATCACAATTTTGCTGGAGGTCACCGGTGATTACCAGTTAACACCTGTGGTCATGGCGGCCTGTGTGACTGCTTATGTGGTACACGGAGTTTTAACCCGAGATTCTATGTATACGGTCAAATTAAGTCGGCGGGGGATTCGTATTTTGCGTGGCAATGAGGTTCGCCCAACGCAAAGCATCACGGTTGCAGAAGCTATGGAGTCACCACAGGTATTGTTCTTTCTTGGAGAAAGTGTGGAATCCGCCTTTCGCAAATTGAGCATCGAACCGACTCGAGTAGGCGTGTTGAGGGACGAAAAATCTCATTTTGCCGGTTTAATTACGCTGGACGATTTACGTGCCGCTTTAGAACAAGGGAGAGGGGCCACCCCCTTGAGTCAATTTTCTGATGCAGGGGTGCCTATTATGGAACCCAATGATACATTGGACACCGCTATGCGCAGGTGTATCCTGCACAATGCGTCCGTTTTGCCGGTGGTTCACCCGCAAACTCAAGAAGTGATGGGACTGATTACTGAACGAGATATTATTCGCGCCTATGACGCATTCACATCGCGTTCAGTGGAGTTGACAGCGAAAATTCAGCAACTGCGTGAAATTCATGAAAATGCAGGCGAGTTTGTCCAGGTAAAACTGATACCGCCAAGTCCGGCCATTGGACAACCTTTAATGGCCTTGCATCTTCCCGCTGCGGCTGTCGTGGTTTCTGTAAAACGCATGGGCAAGCTAGTGGTTCCCCATGGCGGCACCATCCTGCAGGAAAATGACGATGTGCTTGTGTTTATCACGCCCGTGAATTCTATGGAATCAGTGCTCTCTTATTTGAACGGACAAGGGGTTTAAACGGGTTTTTATTCTACCTAAACCTATCCGTATATTGTTAATGTGGATAGATTAGTGACAAAAGATGAAGCGTTTAAAGTTCTTGGCGTGCCAATAACTATTCCGGTTTCAACGTAAGGGCAGAAAAACAGTGGCCTATGCAAGGGGTCCATGTCCTGATCAATAACAGGATTTAGAGAGGCATGAACTCCCACAAAAAGGCTCACAGCGTCTATTGAATGCCATTTTGCACGACTTTACGCGCTGCACTTCATGTGCGGCGGAGACGCCCACAGCAGAGTTGATTTCGACGCCCAACCACAAACAGCTTGTACGCAGTTTGCGCACTGTTCACTCCATAGTGCTGCCAGTATCTTTTGACACTGCAGCCTCTTGCCAACGCGGGTGGTCTTCAATTCGGCGAAATTCCGGAAGAATTAACAACACCAAAGAAAAGACTCCAATCACGCCTCCACCCACAAAAATGAGCCAGGCATCTGACAACCACCCCTGCTGTAGAATCACTCCGCTGAGTGCATAACTGACTGGTGAAAGCCCGATGGACATCAAGGTCAGCAAAGACATTACCCGGCCAAGTAGACCTCGTTCTGTAATTGTTTGAATGTATATGAGTATGGGAATATCAACCACACTCATGGACAACCCAGCCAAGCCCATAAGAAGCAGGTCTACTACAGGTTGATGAATTAGTCCCACTGTGCCCAGAGAGAATCCCATCACGGTGGCCATGGGAGCAATCCAGTGGAAGTGTCCCCTCAGCCCATTCAGCCAGCCAGTGGCTAGGCCGCCAACCACGGCGCCCACACCAACAGACGCCTCCAATTCCCCATACAGACTACCGGACCAATTCAAGTGATGTACTAAAGCAGGTAAGCCCACGTTTATCGGTCCGAAAAAAAACAGGTTAATGACCATGGAAAAGAGCATAATCAGCCACAATATCCGCTCCTTACGGACATAGTGCAAACCTTGCATCACTTCATGCAAAGCGCTAGGGGACCGCCCCTTTTGTTTTTCTTGATGGACAGAGGTGTCACCCACCGACAAATTGCCTGGTCCGTTCATACGCAGGCGCAAAAATGACTGACAAAGGGCCCCAGACCCAAACAGACCAGCCATCACCAAAAACATCAAGGGATAATTTTTCAACCACAACAGTCCTGCAGCAATCAAGGGTCCCCCTACCACGCTGATTTGCTGTGCCGTCTGAACAAAGCTGTTGGCCACGGGCAAATCTTCATCGGACACAACTTGTGGTACGATGGAGCCACTGGCAGGCCAGTAAAAGGCATCCACCACGCCAAACGCCACGGCCAACCCATACACCGCCCACAGCTGCAAATGGCCGTGCGAGGACAAGGCCAGCCAAAGGGCAAACAGCACTAGCAAACCCGCCCGAGTGAGCAGAGATCCCACCAGCAACCGCTTACGGCTCATGCGGTCTGCCACCACGCCTCCTGCCAACATGAGTACTAAGCGGGGGACAGCGCCCAATGTCAAGACAGTCCCTAAAGTGAGTTGAGACCCTGTCACATCAATAACAAACCAACCAATTAGAATGAAATAGGCTGCATCACCGAAGGACGACAGAACTGTGCCAGACCCAAGAAATAGAAAGTTTCGATCACGAAAAATTTTTGCCGCCTGTTTCATCCTTAAACTTTCCGTCACTGTTCAATCTACCCTTTCCTCTCTCGTACCAGCATATACTGGTTTCCACCATTCTCTTTGGCGATGTACAGCGCCTTGTCTGCCTTCCCCATTACTTCGCCCAGAGTGCCTCCATCTACCGGATAAATTGCTAAACCCATACTGACCGAAATTTGGAGGTGGATTTGTTCGTGGACCCAGGGATGACGAAATTCATCCAACAGTCGCTCGGCCATCTCCAAGACGCCCCATTCATCTGTGGCCAATGCCGCCACCAAAAATTCATCCCCACCTGTGCGAACCAGGGTGTGGGCCTGGGGAGCAGCTTTCTGAATTCTACGCGTGATTTCCTTGAGCAATAAGTCTCCGGCCAAGTGTCCATAGGTGTCGTTGGTAGGCTTCAGATTGTCGCAATCCAACAAAATCACGCTAAGAAATTGGGCTTGTGCCTCGGCAAGGGCTTTGGCTGCCGCGAAACGGGGTGGGAGGGCGTGGCGATTGAACAGTCCGGTCAACGGATCGTGATAGGCCAGGTGTTCCAATTCCCGCTGGGGACGCAGGAGTTCGGTGACATCCCGTACCATAGCCGCCACCAAAAGAGGGTATTCGTCATTGCCAAACATGGGGGTCAGGAGGGAATGCCCAGTTTTTCCGGCATGGGTCATAAGGAACGAGGCGGGGTGTTGTTGGGTGGCTGCCTTAAAATACTGAGTGTGAAGAAAACCCGCCTCTTCAGGGACCACCACGTCTTTGAAGGTGGCCCCATAAGCCATCTCATTTAATCCAGAAGCGGCCATTGCAGCAGGATTCATCCATAAGTAGTGAAACAACTGTTGCTGGGTATCCATTCCCATGACAAACATTAAATCCGGCGTTGACTGGAAGAAATCCTTTGCAAGAATCGGAATAACGGATGCAGACCTGGATTGAGCCCCCATGGATGCAACCTCCCCAGTTGTGACCCCTTTCCGAACACGCACTACGGCTGAGAACAAAAGGGTTTAGAACTGAACTCTACCAGAACTATCATACAATAGGACGTTTATAGATTCCACTCTTTCCCAAGCAAATCCTTGGTTATTCACGGGGGCTATTCCATTGATGGGAGTCAATTCATTCCTATATATAAATTTCGATTATCAAAGGGGCTTTTGTAAGAAATTTGTGTAGTCCACAAGCTTTTGTGCGGGTTCTGGACGCATAAAATAGTATCCTTGGTAGAGCTGGCAGCCCATTGAATCCAGAATTGTTTTTTCCTCTTCTGTTTCCACGCCTTCTGCAATGACGCGAATACCCAAGTTTTGTCCCATCGACAAAATAGTCTGAACAATTGCCCTTGCAGTGGAACTGTCTCTCATCTGTTGAATAAAGCGACGATCTATTTTTAATTCGTCAATGGGCAGGGTATGGATATAGGCCAAGGAAGAATAGCCGGTTCCAAAGTCATCAATTGAAAACTGGATGCCTAAATTGTGTAAATCCCTCAGGGTTCTCTTTGCAGTTTCTTCATGAAGCAAAGAGGCCTCTGTGATCTCGAAGGTAAGGAAGCTGAGGTCCAAATTGTCATCTTTTATAACCCCTTTCACAAATTGAACTACGTCTTCCCTATGACGATGAATTCCTATCGAACTTATATTTATGGAAATGCGCGGAACGTCTATTCCAGATTTCCTCCACTTTTTTATTTGAATCACCGCTTCTCTTAGCGACAATTCTCCAAGAGTTAGAATCATGCTGGTTTTCTCGATAGCCGGAATGAACTGTCCGGGAGAAATCCATTGGCCGTCCTGTTTCCAACGGCTAAGCATCTCTGCGCCTGCCAAAGTACCCTCTGATGTAAACTGGCCTTGATAGACGAAGAAAATTTCTTTGCGTTCCATAGCAGTTTCAAACTTTTGCCGGATTTGAAATTCTGCTTGCGCTTTTCTTTTGATTTCTGGAATGTAACACATCACGCCATCCTTTCCTTCTGATTTCATCTGATACATGGCAAGGTCTACCTCCTGCATGGCTACATCAGGATTTGTATCTTCTAGGGAAAGGACACGCACACCAATACTTACCGTTATTGAAATATTAGCGTTCTGTAGCCGATAGGTTGTTTTTAGCCGTTCCAAAAGTTGATGCGCATAAGCGGTTGCAATACTCATCCTATCAGCTTCCACAGACAAAATCCGATGGCATATCATCACAAACTCATCCCCGCCAATGCGTGCAACGAGATCTCCGTAGGGGTGTGCAAATTCGAGTAGACGGTGTGCAACTTCTTGCAACAGCAAATCTCCAATGTGATGCCCAAGCGAATCATTGATATCTTTAAAGTCATCTAGGTCTGCGAATAGTAAAAAGGTTTGCATCCTTTTTACTGGATCGCGAAAAGTCTCTTCAAGTTGGTCCATCAGCTTTCGACGGTTAAACAGATTTGTCAGGGGGTCCACGAAGGACAGTCGTTCTAATTCTAACTGTGCTTGTTTTATGACGGCGAGATTGGTAAAGTGGCCGACATAATGGGTTATCTGTTGATGTATATTTTTAATTGCTGTGATGGACAGCCACTCGGGGTAAATTTTTCCTGAACGATTTTTATTCCAGACTTCGCCTTCCCAGTGTCCTGTGGTTAATAGGGTGGTCCACATGGATTGATAGAATGTGGAAGGATGGCGCCCAGATTGAAGAAATCTCGGGTTTTTTCCGACTACATCTGGTTGCGTGTACCCGGTAATGCGTTCGAAGGATTCGTTGACTCGCAGAATGTCCGCGTTCGCGTCGGTAATTACGATGCCATCATAGGATTCAAATACGGCGGTACTAATTTGTTTTTTTTGGTTGCTCTTATTCCTTTCTTTTATTTTCCTATAATTATCTTTAAACACAAACAATAGGCGACTCCAATCATTGGAGTGTCTCAATCCTCGGAAGTGAAAGGGCATCTTCAGTTCTCCTCGGAAGCTCTACAATCAGCTAATGGATCTACATAATTTTATTGTACAGAAACAGATGTGGGTTGTTTGGTTGAATTGAATTATGTTGTGAACAAATTTCACAAAGATGTTCTACACATCCAAGTGAAATCACTTCCATTCCTTGCGACTTTTGCGGTGAGAACGACCCATCACAGGCAATGTTTGGCGTGGATTGGTTTGCGGTTAACCCAATCCGCATAGGCTTGAATCCATACCCAGAGTGGCACAAAACCGGAGGACGCTGGTAGTCAACCCCCGGTTAGTCTGCTTGTATTCTTTTTTTCAGTCTGCGCAATCGTCTAGCGCAGAGATAGTTGCCCAGCATGGCAAGGTGCTTTTGTGTACAGTTAAATAAGGTTAAACAGCTTAGATTTTAGGTACCTTTTTGGTAAATATTTTTCTTTTTATCACCAATTCATAGTACAAATAGGTCAATCCCATGAACGGGATGGTGGTATACAAAGCAATTCGTTGGTCTGCTTGAAAAGCCAAACTAACTACAACGGCCCCGTTTAAAATAGCGGCCAGGATGGGGACATAAGGGTAAAATGGTGTCCGGTATTTTAGGTCGGACAACTTTCCACCTTGATGGAGAAATTCCCTGCGAAAGTTTATTTGTGAGATGGGAATGGAAATCCAGACTACCACTGCGGGCATACCTGCGATTGAAATTAACCAAAGGTACACCGTACTTGCTGCGATAAATCCAGTTATTAGTGAGAATGCTGCAACCCCCATGGTTACCAAACGCGCCGTAAAGCCCCGCACTTCAGTGCTGGGGAACTAAGGCGCTCGCCGTTAGGCGAATGTTTTGTTCTTTTTAAATCGGTAGCAGATTGATTGCTACGATATACTATTCTTATGGAATACAAATCTAATCACAATTGTGGGAGGTGCTCCGCTTGCTGTCATCAAGCAATACATCGAAAGCCAAAAAAACGTCTAACAAGCGGGAGCACACTCCTTCTTTTATCTGTGAAATCCCTCTTCGCGTCACTCGTCGCCAAGAGCAAATCTTAGAAGCACGGTTTGAAGCAGGACGCCAACTCTACAATGCCCTTCTTGGTGAGGCTAAAAAAAGGCTGGCACTTGTCAGACAATCTATCGGGTACACGAAGGCCAAGATAAGCGCGAACAAGAAAGAACGGCAGGCTCACTTTGCGGTAGCAAGACAAGCGCACGGATTTTCTGCCTACTCCCTTGAAGCGTTTGCGGATGAAATGCGGCGCACCACTTGGCTCGGAGAACACCTGGACTCTCATGTAGTGCAAAAACTGGCGAAACGAGCGTTTGAGGCGGTACAAAAGGTTGCGTTCGGCCAAGCTAGAAAGGTACGGTTCAAAGGCAAACGGGGTCTTCATAGTCTCGAAGGGAAGAAAAGTACCGCTTGTATTCGCTGGAAGAAAGATCGTGTTTTGTGGAAAGGGCTTGAACTGCCAATGGTCAACGGGACGGATGATGATCCCGTGATTCAGCACGGTCTTTCTTCTCGCATCAAGTATGTTCGCCTGATGAAACGAGAAATCCGTAGCCATTCTCGGTACTACGCCCAGCTGGTGTGTGAGGGAACGCCCTATCACAAACCGGAACATACTATTGGCAACGAAACGATTGGCCTAGATATCGGGCCGTCCACCATTGCCATCGTGGGCGATACCCAGGCAACGTTAACGCAGTTTGCGGATGAAGTGGTGAGAGACCACAAGAAGATTCGTCGGTTGCAACGAAAGCAAGACCGAGAACGCCGCGCTAACAATCCTGATTGCTACGACGAAAAAGGCCGGGTCATCAAAGGCAAGCGTCCAACAAAGAAAAGTCGTCATCAATGGGAGACTGAAACGGAGTTGCAGGAACTGTACCGTCGGGAGGCAGCCCACCGCAAAACCCTGCACGGACAACTGGCGAATCAGGTGATGGCCATGGGCACCCACATTAAAACCGAAAAACTGAACTACAAAGCGTTTCAAAAGACGTTTGGTCGTTCCATTGGTGTGAGAGCACCCAAGCTGTTTCTCTCCATCCTCACCCGCAAGGCTGAAAGTGCTGGCGGGAAAGTGGAAGAATTCAGCACGTATCACACCGCATTATCCCAAGTGTGTCTTTGCGGCCAGAAGCACAAGAAAAAGTTATCAGAGCGGGTTCATGCCTGCGACTGTGGTGTGGTGATGCAACGGGACTTGTTTAGTGCGTATCTGGCAAAGCATGTAGAAAACGAACGCCTGCAAGTCGCTGATGCGAACGAGCATTGGCAGGGTGCGGAACCGCTCCTACGGACGGCTTGGCAACAGGCGTACAATCCACCTGCGAGTGGGCGACAAGGGCCTTTCAGGACCTTGCCGTCCTCCTTCGGAACTTTTCGGAGTCAGAGCGGGTCGTCCGAAAAAGAGAGTCTGCCCAAACATGAGGCGCAGGATGTTGTAGCAACGGTGCAAGCCAGCGCGAGAGCCTGCGAGAGTGCAAAGGTATAGGCTTTTAGAACTCCCTGACTTTAGCCATGGGGAGGTTCAGCATCAGAGCATTAAGCGGGGCACCGCGACGATTGACGCGGTGCAACCAGGACATTGCCATGCCATCTCCGGACATGGCCCACAACATGCGACTCGCGGCGTACGGGATTCCAATTTCACTCATGACGCGTACAAATGGACTTTCAGACACTCCCGCTTGTTGCCAGGGGATGAGGGCTGAGAGGACCAAAATAGCCATCACAAAGAACAACAAAGTCCGCCAAATCACGTTATTGATGGCGCGCGGAATGGTCTGGTGTGGGTTCATGCTTTCACCAGTCGCAATGCCTACCAGTTCGGTCCCTTGATACGAAAAATTAACGGCAATCATAGTTAGCAAAACGGGTAATGCACCGTTGGGGAATAAACCATGGTCAAAGAAGTGAGATAATCCCGGAGCTTGAGCTCCCTTCATGGGGACAATGCCAAACATGGCACCTAAACCAATCAGTATAAACAGCAGGATAACAATAACTTTGATGCCAGCAAACCAGAACTCGGTTTCTCCAAAACCTTTTACAGAAAAGACGTTCAATCCAAATAGTAAAGTCCCAAATATAATAATCGCCACATAAACGGGAAGGTGTGGGAACCACCACTGTAGCAATAATCCAGCTGAGGTCAACTCGACGCAATTGTGCAAGTTTTTGAGTGAAAGGGATCCTTTCACCTGCAAAAAAAATTGGCAGGCTCAATTCACCTAGTGTAAGGGAAATTGTGCTTGCCACAGGGTGTTTCAAACCTTTTTAGAGAATCATATTTTTCAAAGATGTCGCAGGTAGTATTGTAGGTTTTGACGGCTCAGTTGGAGGTCTTTTGCTGCAGCAGAAACGTTGCCTTTCTGTCTTGCCAAAGCCGAGTGAATCAACGTTCGTTGAAAGTTCTTTACTTGTTCTTGGAAAGGGGTGTCCCGGAGTGTGCTTGTGTTTAATAAGGGCAATGGATGCACCGCCGTTTGATGGGATTCTTCATGTTGGAGGACAGGTAGGGATGGGAGGCGCGACTGCAGGTGTGGAGGCAGGTGCTCTACACCAATAATTTCTTCATCCCCAATGAGGTTCATTGCCCCTTCAATAAGATGTTCAAGTTCGCGCACATTGCCTGGCCATTCATGTTGATGGAATAAGTCCATTACCTCCGCACTTACGCTGCGGACTCGTAGGTGATAGAGGCGGTTGTAGCGGGCAATGAAAGGTGGAACTAAAAGGGGGATGTCTTCTCGACGTTCCCGCAACGGGGGGATGCGTAGAATGACTACGCCAAGGCGGAAGTACAAGTCTTTGCGCAGTTGATGGCTTGCCATCAACGCTTCCGGGTCTTCGTTTACTGTGGCCAAAATGCGGACATCGACGACTCGGCCCTTGTTGGCACCAATCCTTTGGACCACCCGGTCTTCCAAAAAGCGCAGCAACTTGGCCTGTAGGGGAACCCCTAAAGAATTTAATTCATCTAACAAAAAAGTGCCCCCATCGGCAGTTTCCAACAGACCGGGTCTATCCAGGGCCCCGGTGAAGGCTCCACGCATGGTGCCAAACAACATTCCTTCCATTAAAGATTCCGGCAAGGCGGCACAGTTCTGCGAAACAAAGGGACCGCCAGATCTATCGCTGGCATTGTGAAGGCTCTGGGCAATCAGTTCTTTCCCTGTGCCAGTCTCGCCCACAATGAGCACTGAAGAACGGGTGCGGCAGGCCCGCTTGGCCTGTTCAACCACGTGGGTAATGCTACGACTGTTACCGACAATATCGTCAAAGTGATAGTGTGCCGCACCCTTGAGTTTGGCTTCATTTATTTTATCCGGTGTGCTTGCCACAGGGCGGGCGATTTCAATGGCTCCCAGAAGTTTTCCATGGGCCACAATGGGCAGGGTGTCATTGACTGTGGTGATGGACTTGCCAAAACGATTGAAGTAGGTCTGTCGGACATGGTGCAAGGCGGTGCCCGTGGTCAGGGCGTGCAAAAGTGTGCTCCCTTCTCTGGCAGGAAAGGAAAACAATTCAGATAGGGTGCTACTGGCGACCTCATCGCGATCGAGAGACTCAATGTCAGCCATTTTTTGGTTGTACACTAAGGTGCGACCTTGTGCATCGAGAACGTGAATTCCCTCCTCCAAGACGTCAAACAAGGCGGCATACAGGCGTTGACACAGGGGATTTCCCTTCGCACAGTCCATTTTGTCTTGTCAGCCCCTTTTTCTATGGCCCATCGACCCGATAGAACCCATTTGTTTTACAGGACGTCTTCATCCTAGCAGATGCAAAGAAAATTTGCATGTTGCAAGGAGTTTGACTGTAAAATCTCTAAGATAAGGCGTGAGAAGCTCCATTGTTGCAGATTTTTCATCCCTGGCATGTAACTTGCTAGGTTTATGGATTGCATATTTTTCTCACACCTAATAAATAAGGAGGTCCGCCATCATGTCTGAACATGCCATGCAACTGGAAGCACAATATGGGGCCAAAAACTATTCCCCCTTGCCTGTTGTCCTCACTAATGGGGAAGGAGTCTGGGTGGAGGATGTCCATGGACATCGCTATATGGACATGTTGAGTTCCTATTCCGCATTGAATCAGGGACATCGTCACCCCAAAGTGATTG
>QXHL01000066.1 GCA_003584005.1 Alicyclobacillaceae bacterium I2511
CCGTGAGGGAGGAACCAATGGACAAGACAAAGCCGTATGAAATTTCCAAGTATAGGGTACTAGAGGCGTTCCAACGAGTCAAAGCAAATCGTGGAGCCGCCGGAGTGGATGGAGAGAGTCTGGAATCGTTCGAGGCGAATTTGAAAAACAACCTGTTTAAGATTTGGAATCGGATGTCCTCTGGAAGTTACTTCCCACCGCCTGTAAAAGCTGTAGAAATCCCCAAGAAAAGCGGAGGATCGCGCATTTTGGGGGTGCCCACCGTGGCTGATCGCGTGGCCCAAATGGTGGTTAAAACCTACTTTGAGCCTAGGGTGGAGCCTTATTTTCATCCGGACTCCTATGGATACAGACCAGGAAAGTCAGCGATGGATGCTTTGGCGGTGACACGGAAACGGTGTTGGAAGTACGATTGGGTGCTTGAGTTGGACATCAAGGGTCTGTTTGATAACATCGACCACGAACTATTGATGAAGGCAGTTCAGAAACACACGCAAAATCCGTGGGTCCTGCTCTACATTGAACGGTGGCTTAAGGCACCCTTTCAGATGCCGGACGGGTCCGTGCAAAAACGAACGAAAGGAACGCCTCAGGGCGGAGTGATTAGTCCAGTTCTTGCCAATTTATTTCTCCACTATACGTTTGACGTGTGGATGGCAAGGAACCACCCTGGCAATCCATTCGCTCGCTATGCCGATGATGGAGTGGTCCACTGTCGCAGCAAGTTGGAGGCACAGCAGCTCCAAAGAAGCCTAACGGAGCGGTTTGAGGTGTGCAAACTAGAACTTCATCCAACCAAGACTCGAATTGTCTACTGTAAGGACGACGACAGGCGAGGTAAGGCCTTAAAGACAACGTTTGACTTTCTGGGTTATACGTTTCGCCCACGCCGCTCTAAAAACAGGTATGGCAAGTTTTTCATCAACTTCACTCCAGCCGTGAGCAACAAGGCAAAAAAGGCCATGCGCCAAAGAATTCACGATTGGCGCATCCATCTCAACCGAGCCTTAATTCGCTGGGTTCAGCGAAAGTACAAGAAACTCGCTCGTCACAAACGGCGAGCAACGTATTGGCTAGGACGAATTGCCAAACGTGAACCGCAGCTGTTTGTTCACTGGCAAATGGGGATTGTACCTGCGGCTGGATGATGGGAGCCGGATGAGCCGCGAGGTTCAAATCCGGTTCTGAGAAACCGAAGACGTTCGACTTTCTCGGATTCAAACACGTCTGTGGAGTTGACAACAAGGGCAAATTCGCGTTGGTGAGAATTCCGACGGTGAAAAGCTGTCGAAAGTTCCTCGACCACGTCCATGAATGGTTAAAGAAACACAACCACTGGAAGCGACGAGACCAACAGAGGCAACTCCAACAGATGCTTAGGGGATTTTATCAGTACTTTTCGCTGTACCACTACCAGCCCAAACTGGAATTTGTCCGGTCACAGGTACAAAAGCAGTGGATACGGTCGCGCCGGCGCAGAAGCCAGCGACATCGGTTGTACTGGAGTTATCTCTCGAGCAGGGCGTGGTTTGAACTCCCAAACCCAAGGTTATTGCACCCGGATGTCTGACGAGAGAGATTTGCGAATCGTTCTGGTGAGCCCGATGCGGGAAATCCGCACGTCGGGTTCTGATTGGGGCTGGCGGTACAAGGGAGACCGGGCCGCCTTCTACCAACCACTCAAATGGAGGATTCCGACCGCGTCAGTTGTCTGATCGACTGTTGTACGGTATCCAGACCCGCGGAAAGTTCGTTCATCAGCCATTGCAGTTCCCCGTTTGCATTGTCTTTAAGGGCTTGTTCCAAATCCCTCGCCACACCGTACACTTCATCAAAATGCAGGTTAGCAGCCACCCCTTTTAAGGTATGGGCGAGGCGTATGGCTGTTTCGATGTCCCCATCTTCAACCGCCTTCTGAATGTCCCCTACGCGAATCACATATTTTTCTGGATAATCCAATAACAATTGCCGATAAAATTCCCAGTTGTCCCCCATCTTCTCAAGCCCGGTCTTGAGATCAATGCCGGGGAGATTTTCCGGTACAATCCCTATAGGAAAATGTTCTTGGCATAAAGGTTCAAACATTTGAGTTGGCAACCAACGATTAAGCACGCGAAAAAGGCCCTCCGAATCGAACGGCTTACTCACATAATCGTTCATCCCCGCCGCAAGGCACTCTTCCTTTGCGCCTTTCATCACATTGGCAGTCATCGCGATGATCGGCAAATTGGCGAATCTCGCGTCACTCCTGATCAAGCGTGCAGCTTCTAAGCCTCCCATCACAGGCATCTGGACATCCATAAGCACCAGATCGTGCTTTGATTTTGCCACCGCTTCCACCGCTTCTTGCCCGTTAGCGGCCACTTCAATGATGATGCCAAATCCCTGCAGAATCTCAATTGCTAAACGTTTATTGACGATGTTGTCTTCCACCAGCAATACCCTGTTCTTTTTGATAGATTCAACTTTGTTTTGAAGTTTGTCAGAAACAGGCTCCTTCGTTTTCAACATTTCTGTCATCGTGATATGACCGATTTCCTGCTCCTCTGACGGAAGTCCAAATGTCGCGTTGAAAGAGAAGGTGCTGCCTACACCCAGTTGACTTTTCACACGGATGTCCCCATTCATCATTTCCACCAAGCGCTTGCTGATGACGAGGCCAAGACCAGTCCCGCCATACTTTCTCGTAATCGAAACATCCGCCTGGGAAAACGCATGAAACAACTTGGCGATTTGTTCCCCGGTCATGCCGATCCCGGTATCCCGAACGGAAAATTGGATGATGCATTGCCGATTAAACCTTGACTCCAATTCCACGTTGATCAAAATCTGCCCGACTTCCGTAAATTTGATCGCGTTGTAGGTCAAATTGGTCAACACCTGGCCTAAGCGAAGCGGATCTCCCACCAGAGTGCGCGGGACATCGGAGGCGATGGAAACGTGTAGTACAATGTCTTTATTGACGGCAGCCACAGAGTGGAGTTGGACTAAATGATTCATCTCATCATCCAACCGAAACTCCGTGACCTCCATTTCCAATCGCCCTGATTCAATTTTGGAGAAGTCCAGAATATCGTCGATAATCTCCAACAGGGACTTGGCAGACGTTTCAATCATATGCAAGTACTCGTACTGTTTGGCGGAAAGATCGGTTTTTAAGGCAAGGTCGGTATACCCGATGATGCCATTCATTGGCGTGCGGATTTCATGGCTCATGTTGGCCAAAAATTCGCTTTTCGCCCGCGTAGCCGCCTCCGCCGCTACTATGGCATTTTGCAAATCAAGTTCCATCTGTTTGCGATCCGTAATATCGCGCATCGATTCGATCGAACCGATCAGATTGCCGTTTGTATCGTATAGTGGCGTGGCTAATACGTAAAGGTATCTGCTTTCTCCGCGCAATACGGGTACCCAGGTTTCAGCCATCAATCGATTTTTTTCTTTCTGGATGATATCGTATTGGTAGGGAAACTCTTTTTCCGACGACAGCATGTAATCAACCATGACCGGCCTGCGTTCGCCGTAAAACGGCAACGCATATTCGTGATTTCCTTTCCCGACGATAGTGGACGCTTGCACGCCCGTCATCTGTTCCATCGCGTGATTCCAAACTTTCACTCGCCCTTCCATATCGATAATCAGAATGGCGTCAGGCAAAAAGTTGACAATTTGTTCCATGTGTTCTCTTGATTCCTTTAAGGTTGCCTCCGCCTGCTCGCGTTCCTTTTGCGTACGCAACAACTCATCGGCTTGTTCGCGAATGTGTTGCCGATTTAGAAAGTTATTGATGCGGTTTCGATACTCAATACTGGAAATCCCAATGGCGAAAATGTTGACAAATAAGCTCGTAACAATCCAATTAATTTCAATGTGAACACCCTGCATGAGCAATAACTCTAATATTGTCAAAAGATTGATTCCCAGAAAATAAAGCACCGCTTGAATGGGTCTTAAGAAAAATACAGTCGCCACTAACAAGGGGATAAATAGATAGATTTCAAATGAAAAATTCCCCCCATGATCCATAAAAATCAATGTTGGACCAACGAATAGCGCCACCAAAGCGGACATATGATCGATCCAAATGTGAGTTTTGTTCATTGATTCTCTTTTTGAAAATCTAAGATATAAATGCACAACCAATGCCATCAAAAACAAACCACTTATCATCACTGTCATTAACGCCCACAAATGCTTTCCCAAGTAGTCGTATAAAAGGGCCGCAGTGCCCACATACACGGTTCCATAAGCCGCCATCACAATAATACTGTTCTTGTTTTGTTGATACACTTCCCGTTCAAAAACTGCCTTGTATTGCTCAGAAGGGGCGACGAAAATCCTGGAAAATATAGCCTTGATTCCTTGCATCCTTGAATCACATCCTTATTTCTGGTTTTTATTCGCGAATGTGATTGCTATTCATCCCTTCGCAATGTTGTATAGTCACAGGGCCACCCCTGAAGGGGGTTATTGGTTTGCTCTGTCCTCAATGATGTCTGCTTCTCCTTGCGTGTCTCTTTGAAGAAGACCTTCCGGCGAAACTTCGGGATGAATATGATAGGATAACTGCAATCCCATCGAGTGTGCGATAGACTGTCGGCACCCATGGGCATCGTCCTCCTTTGCTTGGGAATTGGCTGGCGAAACCATTTCTCAGTCTAGCAAAGGAGGACTTTCACATCATGACTCACGGCACTACCGGTTCAGTTCTCCCACGCATAGCGTGGGGCTTAATGTTTGAGTTATATCTCTTTATTATGAGAAGCCCGCTGGGAGTCAATACCCAGCAGGAATTTATCCATCAGATATTGATGCTTTATTCAGGTTACTTTTTTCCCCCAGAGGTTGCGCAGGGGAAAGGAAAAATGTGGATATTTCGTCCGGTGAGCATCCTAATCGGCGGGCTTCCAACATCAACAGCACCCATTCAAAATCCAAATATTCGCTCTTTGCCGGCTTCGGTTCATTGTCCACTTTGTTGACTTCTGCCATACCATATCCCTCCGAAGTCAAGCGTGGCTTTCTTCGGCAGTCCAGCCGTCGTGGTCAAAGACCGTAGACCTGTGACTTTGCGTCCCCACTTTTCAGATGGGTTAACCTTGTCGGAAAGCGCTTTTTTTTGTGAGTTCATTTTACCTTAGCCCACCAATATTTGTCCTCTGTGCCCGTTCCAACCAATCCTCCTATTGCTCGCGGTATATGTTTCAAAGTATAGAGTCATTTTTATTCTGTACATCTGAGATTTAATCGATGACGCAGCAAATGCTAGCGTTAAAGTTGTGCCTAACACGAGAAGTACAGCTAAAGGACTTGCTTTCTACTTTTGTACATCATGACACCCCTCAAATCATCGACTTTATACTGTGAAACAATCCTTAATCATTCATATTGCGATTCCAGTTGTGTTGCGATGGTTCTCTCACGAACGAATTTGAAATGAGATGACAAATAGGTTCATTTTTTCAAACCCCCTTCATACTTTTTACATTTTCTAATTTTAGGAATCCGCCGAAACGTTTACATTGATATGGACAATTTAATTGTAAAGTTTTATAATTATTTGTCTACTGTACGAAAGTACAGCGGGGTTCAGGAATTAGAGTCAAACATTGCACTTTTAGACTAGTCTGATTAGACTATATAACGCTGATTTGGCTTTTTATCAGTCGGCCTCGCTAGGATTTCGATAAGTAGATCGTAAGCAAAATTTTATATATCAGTTTCCGGGACGGCAGATCTGCTGTGGGATTTTTGTTGGGCGTGATGATCTGGAACTGAATAGATGACCTCCATCGTTCCAGTATGGCGTTCAAATCTTCGAAACCACGATTGCAAAGTGAGCGTCAAACTTTCCACAGTGTGCCTAGCCAAGCTAGGCACAACTAGCCGGTGGGAGTCCGGTCGAGGTAGGGGCCAGACCGCCTCGTAGCTAGCAGACGTCTGGTGGCGAGAGTCTAAGGATGGAGCATCTGTGGAAAGCCCAGAAGGGCGAAGCAAACTTGCAGGCCGCAACATAAAGTGAATCCTGCCGTATCGTTAATTTGAAAACCATTGTTTGGTGGAGAAGGAGACTTTGCAGCGTGTCGCAGCCCTCCAGGATCGGCCCATGACGCAACTGGTCGTGACCGCCGTCAAGGCGTGGATCGAACAACTGCTGGATCTGCCTCGACCGCTGCTTGTGGCTCGATTTGATGGGATCATGCACCAGGACATCCAGATGTTGAGTGGGTATATCTGCGGACGTGGGCACCCGTTTTGGATGGAGTGGGCCACACCTGCGTCGCCCCGGTGCTGCCCAGTCTGCGGCACCAAACACGAGATCAAGCGGATAGGGGACGGCACAGTTCGTAGGGGGCTGTAATGTACCTGTAAGTAACTGTATGATTTGGTTTCTAGGCAAAGCGCTTAGATAGACGGACTGGACCGTTTCTTCGTATAATGAAGTCAAGGACGTGATGGTTTGAGCGGTTCGAGATTTGGCAAGGATATTGTCAACAAGCACCTCATGGACTATGCCAAGGATGGCATTTTACGCTGGTTGGGCGTGGAGGCTCCAGCGATTGTGGACGTGATTTCGCCCAACATTGAGACGGTAAACATCCGTGAAGACCTGCTGGACCTGGTGGTTCGTCTGGCAGACGACAGCTTGGGACACTTTGAGTTCCAATCGACGAGGGAGCCTACGCTGTTTCGGTTCTTTCTGTACGACGCGCACCTGTTTTTTAACTTGCAGCGGCCAATTCGGACGTTTGTCCTGTACACCGCGCCTACGGACCAAGCCCCAGAGGTCTTGGAGGCCGGGGTAATGACATACCGGGTGCAAAATGTGTTTATCTATCAACGGGATGGCAAAATGGCGTATCAACGGCTGCAAAATCATCTGGAGTCGGGCATATGGGGTTTGGACGATGAGTTGGACACGGCGTTTCTGGTGTTTATGCGTGGCGGGCCAGGCGTAGAGGCGGTGCTGGAGCTAATTCTCCAGATTCCAGAAGCCACGTCCAAGCGACACACGGCGGCGATGGTGTACGGCTTGGCAACAGCGCAAATGAGCGAGGAACAACGACGGAGCATGGAGGAGGAATTTCAGGTGAAAAGCATCCTGGAAAAGTGGGTGGATGAGGCGGCAGACAAAAAGTTTGAGGCAGGCCGCAAGGAAGGTCGCAAGGAAGGCCGCAAGGAAGGCCGCAAAGAGTCGGCAAGGAAATTGTTAGCGCGAGGGATGAGCATCGAGGATGTGTCCAGTGTTACTGACTTGACGCTTGAAGAAGTCAAGGCAATTTTGCAGGACATGGGAAAATAAAAATATTCTTGAGAAATAAGGGAAATATAAACTCAAGTAGATGAGGCTACCGAGGTAAAAATCATCAAAACGGTAGCCTGCACCGTTTCATTCAGCCACTCTTCTCGCATTTTGCTTCGCTATATGAAACAGCAATTTCGTTTGAATTTCTTCACTGCCTTTTGGACCGTGTAGCCCCTTGAATCGTTCCCGACTCCAGTCAAAACCCTTCATATTCGCCACGGATTGCTTTAGACCTGAAATATTCATGGCGCGCTTTTCAAAAGGCTATAAATGCAAGCGATACAAGGACTTATGAGGCGTGTGACGATTCACCAAAAAGGTGACGTGATGCATAGAAAAGAGCCCAACCTTTGGTAGTGTTAAGGTGCGAATCCAAACACACAAAGGAGGCTCTTCTATTGAACAGCGTACAAGAATGGACCATGGACTTCAACCCGAGGATGAGAGTGAATTTTGACGGTGGAGATTTAACCTCTGATGCAGGTCTGCATCTCTACAAAGAGTTTGACTATAGAATTGGATTGTCTGACGCGCTTAGGGACCAATTGTTTGTTCATGATCCACTCTTGCATCGAGACCATCCGAACAACGATATCGTGCTACAGAAGGTTTATCAGCACATTGCAGGCTACCACACCGACGACCAGGCAGAGGCTTTGGCTGTGGAGCCATTGCTGACGGCGTTGTTTGGAAAGGACCGGTTAGCTTCACAACCCACCCTGTCTCGTTTCTATGATAAGGTGGACATTTCGACAGCCAAATCTCTGGAAAGTGTGAATCAAACGTTGCAGCGGCGTGTGTATGAGATCGAGCCCCGAAAGCAATTCGTATTCGATGTGGATTCTTCTGGTTTCGTCGGGTATGTTTACCGCCAAGAATGTGAAGTAGCCGAATGGAGACCTTGCGAAATAAGTTAGTCAAAATCGCGGGGAAGCTGGTGTATTCCGGTCGATACTGGACATGGAAATTGTGCAGTTCATGTGTGTACCAAAAGGAGTTCATTCAAACGCTCAACAACCTGACCCGAATGCCACGATTTGATTGACACAATACCAGTCCGGCCAACCGACACAGAAACGTCTAGCAACGAACAAGGGGCAGGTGCGTCCAAATCGCACCCCAAATTCATCCATCCACCTATCGTTCGCGCAAAAGTAAGTTCGGACAGCAGTCCTACAAGTCCAACGTGTCGAAAAAGTTGTGCCTATTCTCGGCGGGCACTTACCCTTCTCGCTGTGATCCCGCCGGATTATGGGAACCCGACCTTCCCGCTGACTTCCCAATGGCTTATGGACGCCCGCCTGCTCTAAGGTCGCCTCAGCCCGCAGAAATGGAAATTGTAGATTGGATTAAGCAATCTCGGGGGATTTAAGCACGACGGAGGCTGTTGGCTTGGTGATGCAACTGCTGTGGGCCTACCACTGCCAAAACGATCGTGTCTTGGAACGTGCACCTGAGTGATCGTGGATATGGGAGAGCACGGTGCGAAAACCTCTATGGCTTGACGGCCACCACCAGGGATGAAAATAGCCCAAGGGTCAGGGCTGGCTATTTTCGTATAAAGGCTTGACCCTAAATAAAGAATAGAGAATGTTCAGTTTTCTGTCTATCACACCTCCAATGCCGGTCCCCCTTCCCCAAACAGCAATTCTGCAGTCACCATGCTGGCGGCGCCGCGAACCACACTCTCTGGTGGTGCGAGGGTGACTGGCGTGTGTTTGTTATTGGCCACGGGGCGATTTGCGAGCATATCTTGCATTTCTTCGCGAATGAAGACAAAGGCTTGGGAGATAGACCCGCCCAAAACAATCTGCTGCGGATTGACGGCGTTTACAATATTGCTCATGCCAATCCCTAGGTAGCGACCTAACTCCCGGAAAGCCTGGCGGTAAACGGGATGACCTGCTTGGGCTCGGTCCACACAGGTGGCCACGAAATCCGGATGTGGGATGGCCAGGGTAAAGCCCTCCTCCTTATCCTGCAAAAATCGCAACAGGGCTCGCTCGGAACTGTATTCCTCCCAACACCCGTAGCTACCACACGTGCAGCGTAAACCCATGGCGGAAATAGTGGTGTGGCCAAATTCGCCAGCAATCCCGCCTGCACCTCTGTAAAGGTGCCCGTCTGTGATGATACCCCCGCCTACACCAATGCCAGCGTTGATAAATACCAAATTGTCAATGACTAACCGATGATGTTCTGCGAGAGCCCCGCAGTTGGCGTCGTTGTCAATAAAAATGGGAAACTGGATGCGCTTTGCTAAATCAGACTGGATGGGCCATTCCTGGATTTCTAGGTTTGGCAAATAATATACGTAACCCGTGCGGGCATTCACCATACCTGGCAGGGCCACTCCCACCCCCAACACACCGTGCGGACTGTCCGGAACGTTCTGCATCGCCGTGCGGATTTCTTGTTCCAGTCTGTCAGTCAGATTTTGCGGTGTGGGTTGTTCACCCTGTTTGTATAGGGGCTGACGTTGTAGCCAGACTACTTCATTTTTCAAATCGAACACGGCCGTGGTGACATGGGTGATTTGGACATCCACGCCAATGCTGAAGCCTGCATGGGCATTGGCGCGCAACATCATGGGTTTGCGTCCTCCCAGCGATTGTCCGTAGCCAATTTCCACCACAAACTTCTCCTGTAGCAGTTCATCCACCAGGTAAGATACGGTGGCCTTATTCATATCCAATCGTCGCGCGATTTGCACGCGGGAGATGGGCTCATTGTCATAAATGGTGCGGAACACGGTAGCCCGGTTCATGCGCCGCATGGCAGGCGCGTCAATGGAAGATGCCATGGAATTCACTCCAGTTGAGATATCGATTTGAGATGTTGGTTTAAGATAGATGGTGTAAGGGATTGCAAATCGCACAAGCCAAGTTTATTATAAAAACCAAGATAAGAAAAGAGGCACGTATACAGCCAGGGAATATGTTCCCTAATGACATGCACGTTACATTACGCGCCTATTTGTTTACGAAAGATACGAATGCGAATTTGTTTCCGATAAAGGAGGGATGACAGGCACGTTCGATTGAATGCCCCTAAAATCAAAGAGATGTGGGTGTAATGAACGTTTCTGCGCCTTTTTGGGTCCTTCACTGTTGCTAAAACGTAATCAAATTGAATACAGATGTGGGTGCCCTTGGGTGCTCAAAACGGGGGGAAAAACAGTGACAAAGAAAAAGATGGCCATGGGATTGACAGCAATGATTGCTCTGAGCGCCGTAGGGTTAACGGGTTGTGGCAGTCAACCAGCGAGCAACACCAGTTCTGGAAGCCCCAGTAATACCACCTCAACGCAAGCGAGCAGCGGACCTCAACAACTGCAAATTTTCAGTTGGTGGACGGGTGTGGCTAGCAGCAAGGCACTGAAATCCTTAATTGATGTGTACAATCAACAGTATCCAAACGTGAAGGTTGTCAACGAGGCCGTATCGGGTGGAGCGGGTTCGAATGCAAAGGCCGTATTGGCCAGCCGTATGGAGGCAGGAAACCCTCCGGGTACTTTCCAGGTACATGCGGGCAACGGGACGCTATTGTCGTGGATTCAGGCCGGGGACATGGCTCCACTCAACTCTCTTTACAAGCAGGAGGGCTGGAACACCGCTTTCCCACCCAACCTTTTAAAATTGTTGACAGTCAATGGAAATATTTACGCTGTGCCGGTGGACATGCAGCGTGCCAATGTGCTTTGGTACAATCCAGCGATTTTTAAACAATATCATCTGACCCCTCCCACTACGTTCCCAGAGTTTTTCAGTGATGCAAAGGTGTTGCAGGCCCATGGAATTACACCGTTGGCACTGGCAAATCATGGCAACTGGGAGACTACACTACTGTTTAGCGATGTCTTACTCGGCACCGTGGGTCCCACCGAGTACAACCAATTACTCACAGGTAAGGCCGCGTGGAATAGCCCAGGTGTGACAGAGGCTGCGACCACGTTTGCTAAGATGATGCAATATGTGAACCCAGACTTTTCTGCCTTACACTGGTCGCAAGCAGACCAACTTGTGGCGCAAGGCAAGGCGGCAATGAACGTGATGGGGGATTGGGCACAGGGATATTTCACGACAGACCTGCACTTAACGCCAGGCACGGGCTTTGGTTGGGCACCTACGCCGCAGACACAGGGCACCTTTGGGGTTGTTTCAGACGCGTTTGGTCTGCCCTCCAAACTGAAAGATACCACGCCAACGTTGAATTTCCTCAAAGTTCTCGGTTCCAAAGCAGGGCAGGATACGTTCAATCCTTTGAAGGGAACCTTCTCACCGCGGCTTGATTCGGATCCAAGTAAATACGATGCCTATTCACAGGCAGCCATGAAGTCCTTCCAGAAGGATCAGTTGGTGCTGATTATTGGTCAAGGCGGGGTTAACCCAGGATTTACTAACGCCGTCGAGAATGCCATGGCAATCTTCGCGACGAATCACAATGTCAGTCAATTTGTCACAGCTTTAGCGAGTGGGGCTCAAGCCAATCCGCTGAGTTAAGGTATGGACGGGTTCTTAAGCATTTTAATCAGTGGGGTGGATGCTTGAGATCTGCGAAAAAGTTTGTTGGGTCTTGTGTAGGACCGTCTGGAAGCGATGTTTGTCTTCTCGGCGGTCCTATCCTCGACTGGGGGCAGACTTGAGGTGACATTGGACAGAAAGGATAAGATTATAATGGTCAATTCTGAGGTTCCAGTTCAGAATGCGAAAAGTTCTGTTCTCCGGGGAAAACGGCCGAAATTTACCTGGGATAGGGCGTTTCCTATTCTGACATTAGTCCCTTCACTGGCTGCCCTTGGCGTGTTTGTCTATGGTTTCATCTTTTGGTCAGGGTATGTTTCTTTGACGAATTGGAACAGCTTTATTCCAAACTTCTCTTTTGCAGGACTCCGCAACTATGTGCTCGTGTTTCAAACCTTTCGTTTTCAATCAGACTTGCGCAATATTGTGGTGTTCACCGTGCTATTCATTGTTTCGTGTCTAATTATTGGGTTGTTTTTAGCCATCCTCGTGGATCAAAAGATTCGCATGGAGGGTTTATTTCGTAGTATCTTTATTTTTCCAATGGCCATTTCGTTTGTGGTCACCGGTGTAATTTGGTCTTGGATGCTCAATCCGGAGACGGGCGTGAATCTAATTCTCAAGGCGTTTGGTTTGCATCACTTGCCACAGTGGTTTCTCAGCACTCGCTTTGTCCCTAACATTCAAGTTGGGCAAATTCAGTTGGGGATTCCTATTGCGCTGATTGCGGTTCTGATTGCGGCCGTATGGCAGATGTCTGGATTTGCGATGGCCGTTTATCTGGCCGGATTGAGGGGCATTCCAGAAGAACTTAAAGAGGCGGCGCGTGTGGACGGTGCTGGCCCATGGCGGACGTTTTGGTCTGTAATTTTGCCCCAATTGAGAAGTACCACCACAACGATTGTAATTATTCTCACCGCAGCATCCTTAAAAATATTTGGCCTGATTTATGCCATGACAGGGCCAGGGCAGGAGTTTGTGACAGACATGCCCAGCATGAACATGTTTCAAACGACTTTTCAAGCGAATCAGTTTGCTCAAGGTGCAGCCATTGCCATTGTGTTGTTGATTATGATGGCAGCCTTTACGGTACCATACTTGATTTCGACAATTAAGCAGGGGGGGGACGCGTGATGCTGGCACTGCGCCGGATAAATCGGACTCTCCTGTATGCTTTGCTCATTTTTTTGGCAGGTTTGTATCTGTTGCCGATATATGTGGTGGCTATTACGAGCTTAAAAACGAATGCAGCCATCAGTCTGTCGCAAATGTGGGATTTACCTTCCCATCTAAGTTTTGCAAGTATTGCCTCTGCGTGGGCTCAACTCGGACCGAATTTTGGGAACAGCTTCATGCTGGCGATTCCCGCTACAATTTTCTCTTCACTGCTGGGGTCCCTGAATGGTTATGCGTTGTCCAAATGGCGGTTTAAGGGCGCCAATGTGGTGTTCTTTTTCATCTTATTTGGGCTTTTCATTCCCTATCAAAGTGTGCTCATTCCGTTGTTGAGGGTGTTGGAGGCCATGGGTCTATACAACACCATTGCGGGATTGATTTTGGTCCACACCGTTTACGGAATTCCGATTACAACGTTGATTTTCCGAAACTTTTATACCTCAATTCCGGACGATATCATTGAGTCTGCAAAGATTGATGGGACAGGATATTGGGGAATCTATCGCTATATGATTTTGCCGTTGTCTATTTCCGGTTTTGTGGTTTCAGGAATATGGCAATTCACACAGGTGTGGAATAACTTTCTTTTTGCGGTGGCTGTCACAAATCCCCCCAACCAACCTGTGACGGTTGCGCTTGTCAACATTGCAGGCAGTCAGACGGTTCAGTGGAATGTTCAGATGGCAAGCGCGTTGTTAGCCTCTTTACCGACGCTTGTGGTTTACATTTTGCTCAGCAAGTACTTTGTGCGGGGGTTACTCGCGGGTTCTGTGAAGGGATAGCGGTGACACAGCAAGCATTCCTGATACCCATTTCTGATATCCGTTCTTGATACCCATCCAAACTGTTCCTGAGTTTCCTAGCCTTTTTTCTCGACTGTGTGGAGCCGCAAAACACGGGATACCCTGTATCGGTCTGTGGGGCTTGCGCATAACCTGTTAAAGGGCATGGGAAAGAGGGGGCAGCTTTGTTGCGCGGGGCTAGGGGGTGTGTGG
>QXHL01000067.1 GCA_003584005.1 Alicyclobacillaceae bacterium I2511
ATCCTGAACCCGTTTTGCGGCGGTTGGAGGGGACATCCGTACGCAAATTGGGTTTGGTGGCTAGTGTGCGTCAGGCGAAAAAGGCTGAATCTGTGGGCGCAGATGCCGTCATGGCCGTGGGACAAGAGGGGGGTGGGCACATTGGTCGGGAAGATACGGGGACCTTGGTGTTGGTACCGCGAGTGGTGGATGCGGTAAAAATCCCCGTGGTTGCCAGTGGGGGCATTGCAGACGGCAGACAGTGGGTGGCGGCAATGGCCCTAGGCGCAGCAGGGATTGAAATGGGTACACGTTTTGTCGCTACAAAGGAGTGCATGGCCCATCCAGCCTACAAGAATGCGATTGTACAAGGCACGGAGACAGATACACGGGTGATTGAGCGGTCGATTGGGGCACCGGGTCGGGTGGTGCGTACCCCCTGGGCCGACGAAATTTTGCGCCAGGAAGTGGATCATCCCACCCCGGAGGAATTGTATCCATACATCAGCGGGGAAAGAAATCGCAGGGCGATCTGGGAAGGCAAGTTAGAAGAGGGCTTCGGTTGGGCGGGACAGTCGATGGGTCTCATTCACGATGTGCCCAGTGTGGCCGAGTTATTTGCGGAGTTGTTGTCTGCGGCGAGTGCGGCCATGGGGGGCTTGCGTGAAGCTTTCCGAGACATCTCCTATTGACGGGGGTCCTGGTCATTCGTCTTTACACGATGAAATTGATATTTAGTGAACGAGTTCACTTTTGTGCTAAAAGGAGTAAGAAAAATCAGCGACAGAGTAGAGAAAACAGGGGAAAGAGTAGAGAAAAACAAGGGACAGAGTGGGGGACAACAGGTGGCTAAGCTGTACTTCCGGTATGGACAGATGAATGCCAGCAAATCTATTCAATTGTTGACCGTGGCACATAATTATGAAGAACAGGGCAAGCGGGTGAATGTGTACACTCCAGGGATTGCAAATCGGGAGGGGTTAGGGCAGGTGGCTTCCCGTGTGGGAATTGCCCGTTCTGCTTTTCCGATTGGTGTGGACACGGACCTGTTTGCCTCTGTACGGGAGAATCTACCCCACTGTGTTTTGGTGGACGAGGCACAGTTTTTGAGTCGGCGGCATGTCGAACAACTGGCGCAAATCGTGGACGAATTACATGTGCCTGTGATTGCCTACGGGTTGCTCAAAGACTATCGTAACCAATTTTTTGAGGGCAGTGAAGCACTGGTTTTATGGGCAGACCAAATTGAGGAAATTAAAACTGTGTGTGTACAAGAAAATTGCAATCGGAAGGCCACGATGATTTTGAAAGTTAAAGAGGGACACCCGGTGTACGTGGGGGAACAGATTGAGATTGGCGGAAATGAGTTGTATCGTTCTGTATGTCGGTACCATTACCTTCACCCCGATGGGTCGGTTTTGATTGAAACACAGGGTAAATCGATGGTTCCAAGAGGGAAAAGTCGCAATTAAGATTTCAACAATTGTCCGGACAGGCCAAAAAATTCCTTAAAAATCCTGCGAGGTCAGCGCCAAAAATACCACTTTGTGTATCTCAAACGTACACCGAGTACGCCGAGTACGCCACTTTTTAGACTAAGGACCGTCACAGTACCCAAAATGGACAATCCACCCAACAGTGTTGCAACCCCCAAATGGGTGTGCAACCACAGTACCGAGGCTACGGCGGCTGACAAAGGTTCTACACAGGCGGCCAGTCCCGCTTCTGTAGGAGAGATGTAGCGAGTGCTTGCCAAGTAAAGGTAAAAGGCCAGTAGAGTACCTCCCAATACAACAAAACCTACCAATAACAAGACTTCGATGGACCAGTGTTGTCCCGTAACTCGCCAGGGGGGTGCCACAAGGCTACAGGCTAGGCCGCCCAAGAACATGGCCCAACCCACAATGGGGAGGGTGCCATACTGTTGCATCAGCCTGGTGGGGAACAAAGTGTAAAAGGCGAGTGCGAGTGCGGACACCAACCCCCATGCAACAGCCCCAGCAGGCACTGCCACAGTGTGTACGGATCCATTTGTGACGAGCAAGAACGTGCCAACTACGGCGAGACTGAGGGCCAGCAGTTCGCGACGAGTGGGCCAGCGGCGGTTGTGGAGGGCCACATACACGACAATCAGGGCTGGACCCAGGTACTGCAGAAACGTGGCGGTGGCCGCGTTGCCCAGTCGAATGGAGGCCATGTAGGAGTATTGCACCCCCAACAAACCTAGCAGTGCAAACAACCACAAGCGTCCCAGTTGGGCTGCATTTCGCCACGGGCCGCGGAGTGCCCGCCCGCCTAATCGCAACCCTGTAACGGTCAACAAAAGCACGCCGGAGACACCCATGCGAACCGTCACTAACCATGTGGGCGTAAAACCGTCCGCTTGAAACAATTGCTGTGCGGCCGTCCCGGAAAGGCCCCACAGGGTTGCACTGGTCAAAACCATGACATACCCTAAAAGCCGGTCGGGATGGCCCCGATGGACGGCTGGCGACGGAGCAGAATTGGTAAAGGCGGATTTCGAATTCATGGCTCCACTTAAAACAGCCAGCGTTCGAGACGATAAGCCATGTCCCAAAATTCGTACTCGTATTGACTAGAAATCATGAAGTGCTGTTGAATCCGGCGCCGTTCTTCGATGGAAGAGGTACGCGTTAGGTCATCCAGGCGATCTAACTGTTCCTGCACCAATTTCCCGTACCACTCTTGCCCATAGGTGGAAATCCACTGATTGTAAATAGGGTGGTTGGGATGGGCATCCTTGTATCGCTCCCCAATTTCCCAGTACAGCCAATAGCAGGGCAGCATCACTGCAATCGTTTCTGCCAGGGTTCCTGTGTGGGCTACTGAAAACAGGTGGGACGTGTAGCGATACGCTGTTGGAGCTGGTGTGAAAGGGGCTTCGTGTGACAGATTCAGCAATTTGAAAAATGTTTCATGTAGTGCGTGTTCCGCTTCTACCGTGGCTGTTGCATGGGCAGCCAACCGGGCAATGGTGTACAGGTCTGTGGCCTTTGCCGCCGCCAAGGACTGCACCCGTGCAAACTGGGTCAGGTAATAGGAGTCGTTGCGCACGTAGTGGCGAAACTTCTCCTCGGGCAGGGTACCGTCTGCCAGTTCCCGTACGAATGGGTGTGTTAGGCTGGCTTGCCAGAGATGGTTGGCCTCCTGGCGCAGTTGCTGCGTAAAGCGTGTAGACATGGAAAAAGTACTCCTCTCTGGTTAGGTAGAAAATTATACACGACTTTAACGGTCCAGGGTCTGTTGCCGGGCAGGGCCCACTGAGATGTGACTCACAGGCACGCCGACAGCTTGTTCAATTCTTTTCACGTAGGTTTTTGCGGCTTCTGGCAAGTCGGCGAATTTTCGACATTCGGTGAGGTCCTCCTGCCACCCTGGTAGAGACTCGTAGACAGGTGTCACGTGCTCTAACTGGTAGGCGGGCAAAGGTAAATCGTAGCGTTTTCCAGCCAATTCATAGCACACACAAACCGGAATTTCGGGCAATCCGCTGAGCACATCAAGTTTCATAAGGGCTAAGTCCGTATACCCGTTGACCCAAGCGCCATAGCGCAGGGTGGGCAGGTCAAGCCAGCCGCAGGCCCGCGGGCGCCCCGTGGTGGCCCCGTACTCCTGACCCTGATCACGCAACCATGCACCCGCATCGCCGTCTACCATAGTGGGAAAGGGACCGGCGCCGACAGCCGTGGTATACGCCTTGGTAATTCCCGTGATGCGGTCCAGAGCAGTGGGAGGAATGCCTGCACCGGCCGCCACACCTCCGGTGATGGGCGAGGACGAGGTCACAAAGGGATATATGCCCCAATCAATGTCGCGCATGAGGCCCAGTTGACCTTCCAACAAGACAGGGTGGTTTTTTTGTACCGCCTCTTTAATCAGGGGGAGGGTGTCTGTAATATAGGGCAGCAGGACTTTGCGGGCAACCTTCAATTCTTCCCACATCTCTTCATAGGAACCGGCTACCTCGACAAGTTCAGGCATGCGTTGGACCTTTTGCACGTAAGCACTGTGAACGCGTGCTTGGAAACGATTCAAATCCCTCATTTCCCCAATTTGAATGCCAAAGCGGCCAACTTTGTCCTGATAGGCTGGACCAATCCCCTGTTTGGTGGTACCTACTTTTGCTGTGCGAGACTGTTCCTCGTAGATGTCCTGCCACACATGGTAGGGCATCACCAGGTGGGCTCGTTCAGAAATCACCAAATTATGTGTAGCAATACCCGCCTGTTGCAGGGTTTCTAATTCTTTGACCAGATTCATCGGATGAATCACCACCCCCGTGCCCAGGATGCACTGAGTTTCCGGGTGGAAAATGCCTGAAGGCACCAAGTGGAGTGCAAACTTGCCAAATTCGTTGACAATCGTGTGCCCCGCATTGCCGCCGCCCTGGTAACGGATGACCATACTTGCTTTTGCAGCGAAAAAGTCGACCATTTTTCCCTTGCCCTCGTCCCCGTACTGGGCACCGACCACGGCGTGTACTTTTGACATATGTTTTATCTCCTCCGCGCGTTTGCGCTGTGTGAATTGGCTCTGAATTTAACTGTAAGCCCAGGACAAAGATGTGTAAAATTGAGTTATCGCATCGCATCCATACGCAGTTTGCATGGTTCTGTGTCGCCAGTACCAGGATAGGCCACATATCGCTGAAAGTGGCCCCAGTAAGGAAGCTAAAGCTGCGGAACCACATTGACTGGATAGGAGCGTCGTATGAATTCATTGTATCGTACTTTTGTGCAGGTGGTGGAACAGCAGACCCTGGTTCGAGCGGCTTCGCATCTGCATCTCACACAACCCACCGTCACCCGGCAGTTGCAGCAACTGGAGCAACAACTGGGGGTTCGTCTGTTTGAACGGATTGGTCACCGCCTTGTACTTAGCCGAACCGGGGAATTGGCTTACGGGTATGCCAAAAGTTTCCTCGCGTTGGAAGAAAAAATGCAGGACGAATTAAACAGCTTGGCGAATCCGGAAATGGGGACTATTTACATGGGTGCTGGCTTAACACCTTCCCTGTATTTGTTGCCTGCCGTTTGGGGGACTTACCGAAAGAAGCATCCCCAGGTGTATTTTCAGGTGCGCAATGGTTCTTCCCGGGACCTGCTGCGGGCCTTAATAGATCGGGAAATTGACTTAGCAGTGGTGACGACGGTGGAGACTTTGGCCGAAGGGTGGGTTACAGTCCCATTGTGGCGCGATGAACTCATTTTGGTGACTGCACCAGGTGGGGTGTTGACAGGCGAGGCCCCGGTGGTGTTGGAGGAGTTGTCCTTGCAACCTTTCGTGATGCTGCATGGAGATGCTGGGCTGCGCCGTTTGTTGGATGACTGGGCCCGCCAGCGAGGGGTCAGCTGGCAGGTGGTGATGGAGACAGACAGCTTAGAGGCGCTCAATCGTTTGGTGCAGCAGGGAGTAGGATTGGCTTTTCTGCCTCGCTCCAGTGTCCGGGAGGACTTGGCCAAAGGGAATCTCACGGTTGTCAATATGGGAGCAGCGCTGAACCTCACTCCGCGAACTATTTCGTTGGTCCATCGCGCCGTGAGTGCTTTGCCGGCGTGTGCGGCCGCGTTTTGTGCAGACCTGCCTGGGTTATGTGGACAACCCGCAGATTTGCGAAAGGAAAAATGAGGGGCCTGTGTCCTATGTGTCCTATGTGTCCTATAGGAACACACAGTACCCAGCAACCTATCGTACAAAGGAGTGTCTTTGCATGGAAAACCACGAACTACCCTTTACGGTCAAAGATGTGGCTGCTGCACAGAAGCGCATTCATCCGTACGTACGACAAACACCGCTACTTGCCAGCGGACAGACTTGTGCAGAGAATCAGCCGGTGTATTTGAAGTGCGAAAATTTGCAAGTAACGGGTGCTTTCAAGGCCCGGGGCGCGTTCAATTTTGTCTTGTCGTTGCTGGACCAAGGTGGGGCGCCTGGGGTTATCACCGCTTCAAGCGGCAACCACGGCCAGGCTGTTGCTTATGCTGCAGCCCGCATGGGATTGCCCTGCACAGTGGTGGTTCCGGAGGATGTGATTGCGGTCAAAGCGCAGGCCATCCGCAGTTATGGCGCTAAAGTGGAATACGCGGGGCACACTTCCACGGACAGGATTGAACGAGCAGAGCAACTGGCCACCCAGCAAGGGTGGGTCTTTGTGCCCCCCTATGATCATCCCTGGACGGCGGCTGGCCAGGGGACTGCAGGATTGGAGATATTGCAGCAAAGACCGGACGTTTCTGTGGTGTTGGTTCCCATTGGTGGGGGTGGATTGATTTCCGGGGTGGCCACAGCCATCAAGGAGACGAGACCGGAAGTGCGAGTGATTGGAGTAGAACCGGAATTAGCCAATGATACCTATCTGTCCCTGCAGGCAGGCAGGGTTGTGGACATTGGGGCAAACCATACGCTTGCGGATGGGTTACGCACCAGTCATCCTGGGGATTACACCTTCCCAATTGTGCAGCGTTATGTCGATGAGGTGGTCCTGGTGTCCGAGCAGGACATTGAGAATGCTGCCAGGGAACTGCTGTTTCGCAGTAAACTTCTGGTGGAACCCTCTGGAGCGGTTACGGTGGCGGCTTTGAGGCAACTGGATGTGCAAAGGGCGGGTACTGGTAGTGTGGTATGTCTGTTGTCAGGGGGCAACGCAGATCCGAATTGGCTGGCGACTTTACTGGGGAACCCTGTGGTAGGGCAGGGTGCACTTCAATGACAGGGGGGCAGGACCTCTGGCCTGTGGGAACACAGGTGCAGTGGCTGGATGATGTCGACCACTCCCAGGCAAATCAGGACCTGGAACAGGAACTGGGAGAACAGGTAGGCCGAGGGGACCGTCCCCCCTTGGTGCGTATTTGGCGATCCGGAGGTCGGCTTGGGATTGGCCTCAGTCGTCGGGACCTTGCCATGGGTGCGGGAGAACATGCGGCTGCAGCCCTGCGCCATCAGGGGTGTGACGTGGTGGTGCGGCAGACGGGGGGAACCGCTGTCCCTCAGGGACCTGGGGTGATACACCTGTCCTATCTGTTTCCACGGACGCGGAGCAGTGGCACTACAGACGGCTATTATCGGTTGTTGACCGCCCCCCTGCGGACCTGGCTTCACAATTTGGGGGTTTCAGCGGTAACCGGGCCGTTACCGGGGAGCTACTGCGACGGCAGTTACAATCTATTGGTTCGAGATCAAAAATTGGTGGGAACGGCTCAAGCTTGGCGGGGGGGATTAGCGGGGGTGCACAGCACCCGACCCGGGTACATTTTGGCCCACGCCTGTATGACGGTGGATGTGGACCTGGCGTGGGCTACCCAGCAAATGAATCAGTTTTATGAACAATCTGGGCAGCCCTATCGCGTCCACTTACAGACCAGTGTCACTCTGCGTCAAGTGTTACCCAACCTTTTTGCAGACAAGTCTCCCCGTCAGTGTGTCGATTGGGTGGCAGAGCAGTGGCTTCAGTTTTTTGGCGCCTGGGTGAGCACAGGCAGTTGAACCATCACCTGTGTTCCCTTATTTAGCTCGCTGGTCAGAGAAATTTTTCCGTGGTGTGCTTCTGTAATCCATTTAGCAATGGACAAGCCAAGCCCAGCGCCGTGTGAATCCTCCCGGGCACGGGCGCGGTCCGCCTGGTAAAAACGGTCAAACACCCGTTTTTCATCTTCGCTGGCAATACCCTGCCCAGTGTCGGCGACAGACAGGGTGGCCAGACCACGACTGGATTGCAACTGCAAGTGAATGTGTCCCCCAGGGGGAGTGTATTTTGCTGCGTTGTCCACGAGGATGACCAATAGTTGGTGTAGTCTGTCCTCGTCCCCCAAGACTCTCACCTGGTCTTGTATTTGTGTGCTCAAACGCAATTGTGCAGCATCCATGACAGGGCTAAACAACTCAGCCACATGGGCAGTCACCACACTGAGGTCCACAGGTTGTTGAACGACGGGCAGCGCTTCGGCATCGCTGCGAGCGAGCGTGAGCAGGTCTTGAACCAGTTTGGACAGTCGCCGGGATTCGCTGTGGGCATTGTGAATCCATTCCAGGTTGTCAATGACACTTTGGTCGGTGTGCTCCAAAACCACACCCAAGTTGGATTGAATGACCGCCAAAGGTGTGCGCATTTCGTGTGAGGCGTCCGCAACAAACTCCAGTTGTCGCTGCCAAGCCTGATAGACAGGACGCAAGGCTCGCTCAGCCAAAACAAATCCCAACAGGGCGGCCACCAACAAGCCACCCACCCCTACTTCCCACAGCACATACTGTAATCGCAGTAAGACGTTTAGCTCAGGGTTGACGTCGCGGGCTGCCAAAAGGTAGCCCGCAGGGCTGCCTCCGCTGCTCACAGGCAGGTAGAGTACACGCAAGGTGGGCCCCCCTGGGACCTTCCACTGAATGGGATGTTCTGTGTAGGGTGCGCTGGCAAAGCGGTGCAGCAGGTTACTTTGCAGGGTTGGCGGTGCATTGGACAGAAAGCGAGTCGGGGTTTGCATAACAATATAAGTACCTTGTGGGAGATTTTCCAAGGTATGCAAAGTAGGACTCGCCGTCCAGGTGCGTACGGTAGTCACAAGGTTGTCATCCAGTCCGTAGTACACCACGTGGCGGACAATAGTAAAAATGGCAAGCGACGAAATCGCGTACAGTAAGACGACAATAGACAGTGTAAGAACCGTGATGCGGAAGCGAACGCGTCGAAACACCTTGGGTTCTCACCTTTCTTTTAGCCGAGAATGAGTGTCCAAAGCACCCATTGGAGTTTTTGGAACACGGCACACATAGCCGACTCCACGCACCGTTTCAATGAAGGAGGGTTGTCCCGGCAAGTCAACTTTTTTGCGCAAGAAGTGCACGTAGTTCTCTACAGCATTGCCAATAACCTCAGCGTCTGGGCCCCAAATGCGATCTAAAATCAACTCTTTGGACATCACCTTGTCATGGTTGCGTAGCAATAATTCCAACAGTTGGAATTCCTTGGCCGTCAAGTTGAGAATTTCTTCATTGCGGAGGATGGTGTGTTCGGTAAAGTTTACGGCAAAAGGCCCAGCCGTGAAATTTTCATTGGGAATTAAGTTTCCGCTACGTCGAGTCAGAGCGCGAATGCGTGCCAAGAGTTCCTTATTGGCAAAGGGTTTGACAAGGTAATCGTCGGCCCCAGTGTCTAGTCCCTGCACGCGGTCATCCACAGTGTCTTTGGCAGTCAAAAGTAAAATGGGTACGTCCAAACCTGCTTGTCGCACGGAACGCAAAAGTTCCAGACCGTTAAGTCCGGGCAACATGATGTCTAATACCAGCACATCGTAAGAATTGGTGAGGGCCAAGTCTAACCCGGTTTCCCCATCATAGGCGGCATCGGTGATGAAATGGTCCTCTTTGAGTAGTTGCACCACTGCAGCCGCTAATTTTTTTTCGTCTTCCACGAGCAAAACTCGCATAAGCTTCCTTCCCTTCTTCTCCATTGTACAATAGAACGAGATTTGTGCTACGTTTTATGGCATGTATGAATGCGTAGATAGGGTACCTATCACAGGGTTTCATTCTAAACGATACTATAGGGGGTTCCTTAATGAAGTACTTGACAAAAGCGACGGCGGCAACCGTCGCTTTGACAGGTTCACTCTTAATCATATTGGCCGGTTGTGGGACGAATGGCAGCACCAGCGCGGGGAACAACCTGACCGCTTCGACAGGCACACCGGTGAATGGGGGGACGTTGACGCTTGCTCAGGGCATGAAATATGATGATCAGTTTATTCCTGATATGGACGCCAGTTTATATACAATGAACATCACACAGATGGCATTTGACCCACTCTTGAATATTGACAGCAAGATGAATTTCGTACCCGACTTGGTGCAGTCCTATACTTGGTCTAGCGATAAAAAGACCTTGACGATGAACCTAAACGCAAAGGCCAACTGGACAGATGGCAAACCGGTCACTTCTGCAGATGTATTGTTCACCATGAACTACCTTGCCTCCAAGGTATATAACACCACACTGCAGGGTCAGTACGGATATCTGGTGGGTCCTGTCAAGGGCTCAAGTCAAATCATGAATGGTGCCGCCACTTCTTTTGCTCAGACTGGCGGGTTTACACAGATAAACGATAAGACCTTTGAACTGCACTTCGACAAACCCGATGCTGCAGTGTTATATGCCGATATCGCCTCCATTCTGCCCGTGCCGGCACACATTTTGAAGAACATTCCGATTGCCCAGTGGCAGACTTCCAGTTTCAATAAAATGCCGACGGTGACAGATGGGGCTTACAAATTTACGCAAGTCAACGGTCAAGACAATGTTCAGATGACGGCCAATGCAAATTATTTCCGGGGCAACCCGCACATCCAACACCTGGTCATCAAGACGGTGACGGCCGATGTTTTACCGGGTGAATTGGCGAATGGTGATGTGCAAATGAATCTCGACAGCGGGGTTATTAAGCCTCAAGATGTTTCTAAACTTAAGCAAATTCCCGGACTGACCGTAAAACCTATTGTGGACAATGGGTTTAGTTACTTGGGGTTGAAGCTGTACAAGCCGGAATTTCGAAACGTTAAGGTGCGTCAGGCGATTGAATATGCCCTTAACAGACCACAGATGATTCAAGGCATCATGAAGGGCTATGCAACCCCTGTGTGTGGCCCCCTGCCCCCCGTCAGTTGGGCATATGCCACCACACAGGATGGAATGAACCCTTATAGCTATGACCCAGCCAAAGCGAACCAACTCTTAGATCAAGCCGGCTGGAAAAAGGGTGCTAACGGCATGCGAATAGACCCCAGCACAGGACAGCAGGCCAATTTACATTTGTCTTACTCTAGCGGCAACTCGACCCTACAGGCGGAGGCGGTGGCGATTGCGCAAGATCTGCAAGAAGTCGGCGTGAAGGTCACACTAGACTCGCCGATGGATTTCAACACCCTTGCACAGAAAGTGGAGACAAATGATCAGAGCATTCAAATGTGGTTGATGGCTTGGAGCTTGGCGGTGGATCCAGACCCGCGGGGATTGTGGGATTCCACCGATGTGATGAATTTTGAACGCTGGCAGGACCCGCACAATGACCAATTGATTGCAGCTACTTGGGGGGCCAAGGCGTTTAATCAGAATTATCGTAAGCAGGCTTTTATTCACTGGCAGATGTATGTCAACCAACAAATGCCGCTCAACTTCTTGTGGGCTAGGGATGACCTCTATGCTTACAGCAACAAGTTGCACATTCCAGCCAATGACTGGAGTTCAGCAGGCGTGTTGAATCCCCAGCAATGGTGGTTGCAGCAGTAATTTTGCAGGGGATAGACAGGGGTGGGATGGGTCTGACTGGACAGCGAAGTGGGGTAGCTTTTTTTCGCCTCTTTCACTGGTTGTGGAGGGTGTTCATGGGGATGTACATTTTTCGTCGACTGCTGGGGTTGATACCCATGCTGTTTTTAATCACCGTGGCCGTATTTTTAATGATGCACGCAGCTCCAGGAAACGCCTTTGATGCGATTTTAAATCCTGGCATCAAGGACATGGCAGCACTACAACAGCGGTTGATTGAGTCTGCAGGACTGAACAAGCCTTTGTGGTGGCAGTATGTACACTGGTTGACTCAGTTTGTGCAAGGCAATTGGGGGTACAGCTTTACGCAGCACCAACTTGTGATTCGTTTGATTGGACCAGCCTTGGAAAACACTCTTTTGCTCGCGGTGATGGCGGAAATGATGACTTTGTCGATGGGCATTCCAGTAGGAATTTTACAGGCTCGCAATCCTTATGGGAAATTTGATTATGGGGTGTCCATCATTAGTTTTGTCCTGTTCTCTGTACCCTACTTTATTCTGGCTATTTTTCTGATTTATTTTTTCGCTATTGATTTGAAATTTTTTCCGGCCCAGGGTGCCGTGGGTACGGGCCCAGGTGCGGGCTCATTTTTAGACCATGTATATCACGCGTTTCTGCCTGCTTTGGCCATGGCACTGGTAGGTACCACAGTGTACAGCCGGTACACTCGCGGTACCATGCTGGACGTCCGTCATGAAGACTACGTTCGCACCGCATTTGCCAAGGGTTTGTCCGGAAGTTTGGTGTTTCGCAAGCACGTGCTGCGCAATGCCATGATTCCCATTGTCACACAGTTTGGCTACGACATCGGCGGCATGGTTGGCGGGACGGTTATTCTCGAGGGCTTGTTCAGTTATCAGGGCATGGGGTTGCTCACCATCAATGCCGTGAATGACCGTGACTACCCGGTCCTTATGGCCACGTCGTTGTTGTTTGCGGTGGGTGTACTGTTTGGCAATCTGGTGGCTGACATTTTGTACGCGGTGGTAGATCCCCGCATTCGTTACAATTAGTGCGGGGACAAATGATGCGCGGACAATCTCTATTTCTGAAGGAGCGGGGTCTGTGACGACACATAAGTTCCCTGTGGAGGTAGCCGCATTGACGCGGGTGCGAATTGACAAGAGCCCGATGCGGCTGGCCAGCGAGCGATTTATGGACAATAAAGTAGCCCTCGTTAGCATGATTGTTCTGTTACTGATTATTCTGGTCAGCGTGGGTGCGCCTTTGCTGACTCATTTTAATCCAAATGTTCAAAACTTATCTAACACGGATGCCCCCCCCAGTGCCTTGCACTTGTTAGGAACAAATTCAGAGGGAATGGATTATCTGTCGCGGGACTTATACGGCGGCCAGCGAGACTTGTTGATTGGTTTTTCGGATACAATTATTGTCCTGTGGATAGGTATTGTCCTTGGGGGCATTGCCGGGTACTCCGGAGGTTGGGTGGATTCTTTGGTCATGCGGGTGTGTGACTTTATGTTTAATTTTCCGTTTTTATTGTTGATTATCATTTTATCTTCAATCTTCAACACCACAGGTGTAGGGTTGTTAATTACGGTCATTGGTTTAACCGGATGGCCGGGTGTGACCCGCCTCATTCGGGGACTGTTTTTGAACCTGCGGCAAGCAGAGTTTGTCTTAGCCGCCAAGATGGCGGGCGCAGGGGACCTGCGGATCATTTTCAAACATATGATTCCTAATATTATGGGGACTCTAGTGGTTACTGCTACGTTTCAGATGGCTTCTATTATTTCCGCCGAGGCTGCTCTGTCTGTAATTGGGTTTGGCGTACAGCCGCCCACACCCACGTGGGGCAACGTGCTCAGTGGCGCCCTGGATTACTTTACCCTCCGGACAGAACCCTGGGCTTGGCTGCCGCCGGCGCTGCTGATTACGCTTACAATTTTGTGCATCAACTTCATTGGCGATGGGTTGCGTGATGCGTTTGATCCCATTTCGTCAGCGTCCCTCAAGTGTCTGCCAGGGAACTCCCACCTCCAGTAGAATACTCACCAGAATTCCTACCAGCATGCCGTTGCTAAGAATCGCTTGGCTGAAGCCGGGCAGGGATGAGAAAGCAGCCTTCGGCGTGGCCAGTATCGCCAGTCCACTTAATACGGGTAGGGCCAGACGGAAAATGCTGCGGAAGGAAAATTCCATCCCTTTTAGGGTTCCCAGGGCAGACCCAAACAACTGCAAGTACGCCACAAAGAGCACCGCATCCCCTACAGGAATCGGCATGGTAGCAAAAAAACCAGCGAACCATGGCACGGCACCCAGCACGGCGAAAAGCAGTGCTCCAACAATAAAGGGGGCCCTTGCCAGCAATCGCGTGGTGCGCAAAAACCCAATAGAGGAAGTATAGGGTGCATAGGGTACCAGGTTGAAAGGGCCACTAAGGAAGGTGTAGAAGCCGGTTAAAATCAGGGAGCGACGGTATTGACCGTCTGCCACAGGGAGACCGAAAACGTCCTGGGCCGCCCGCAGTGTGGCCACCGTATTGGTGGTGTTGATGAGGGCCGCCAGCACCGCTGCGAGGAGAATGCCCCAATTGAGCGAAGGCTTGCCCCACGTGAAGGTACGGAATATTTCGTTTACCGTTGGAGTTACCTGTGCAGCGGTGGGACCCACCCCC
>QXHL01000068.1 GCA_003584005.1 Alicyclobacillaceae bacterium I2511
GATGTTCAGAGGGTGTCGCCGTGAGGCCTACATCGATCAGTTAGCACTCTACATCGCAGAGTGCTAACACCACTGTTTATTTTACATATCTTTTGGTTCACGTCAATTCTGCATCCTTTTATTACATTCCATCCACAAAATGGAGTTTGCTCAGAATAACGGATTTGTCCACGCCGGAGGTGGCAACAAGAAATCTATCCTTTGAATTTTTGAACGACCCGTCAGAAGATATCTACACGATAAACGATGGACGACGGATCGATGATTCGAAATAAAGTGGTGTGAGTTCAATTCCCGTTTGATGATTTGTCTACGAGCAAGATTCCTGATGACCTCTTATATAGTGATATTGTAAAGAGGTAATAGCTACTCTGCCACATGAAATCCATCGGATGAACCTGTCTAATGGGTCTCGCACATTGCTTGCCAATGTGGAGGCGGATTAAATGGAAAACTACTACAATAACATCAAGTGCGATCCAAAGGGTCGGCTACGCGGTTACAATTCACCCCGTCGCTTAAGTAGCCATTCTAAGGATGGAAACCTTGGGACCCGGCCTCATCAAAAAACAAGACCAGGCAGAGTCTAGTTAAAAATACACTGTTTTTAAATATATTACAAGCAATTTTTAGGATAGATAAAATTTTTAGAGGTCGGAGATCTGAGTATCTCCGACCTCTGATATTTCAATTGAATCTTGTGTTCAGCGTTTTTCAATTGGCAGTTCCATCATACATCAAATATACAATATGTGTTTGCAGAAATTCTTCTAGACCGTGTTTCCCATCATCTCCGCCGATTCCTGAGCGCCTCCAACCTGCGTGAAAACCTTGAATGGTTTCAAAGTTTTCACGATTGATATAGGTCTCGCCAAACTTCAGTTCATTACAAGCTCTCATGGCAATATCCAAATTTTTAGTATAAATTGAAGAAGTCAATCCGTACTCACAGTCATTCGCCAATGCAATGACTTCATCAAAGGTCTCAAATTTCATCACGGGTAAAACGGGCCCAAAAATCTCCTGTCGCATAATCGGCATATCCTGTGTGACATCCACTAAAACGGTAGGTTCGTAATGGCAGCCCATCATTTGAACTGCAGGATGACCCCCCGTTAAAACCTTTGCTCCCTTATGAACGGCATCCTGGACCTTTTCATCAATGGATTGAACTGCTTCTTTGTTAATAAGAGGTCCCATATCCAACCCTGATTCTTGCAAAGGATCCCCGAATCGAATCTGTTCCATGCGACGAACCAGATTTCTCGTGAACTCTTCTTCAATAGATTGGTGGACGTAGATTCGTTCTGCACAGTTGCAGGCTTGCCCGGTATTGATTATTCGCGATTTAACAATAGAATCCACTGCCAAATCAAGATTTGCATCCTTCATGACAATGGCAGGAGCTTTGCCACCTAGCTCCAACGAAACCCGGGCGATATTTTTGGCGGCCATTTTCATCACGCTGGAGCCAGCTTCATAGCTCCCCGTAAAACTCACCAACCCCACTTGTGGATGGCTTGCTAAGGCCGCCCCTGTCACTGGGCCATCGCCCGTAACAACATTAAATATGCCCTTTGGAACCCCCACTTGATCCACAATTTTTGCAAACTCTAAGGAGTTGATCGGCGCATCCTCACTGGGCTTAATCACCACCGCGTTCCCAGTCACCAAAGCAGGGGCCATTTTACGGGCCATGAGAAATAGGGGAAAATTCCAGGGTAAGATCCCTGCGACCACTCCCACTGGTTGCTTGAAAATGAAGAGATTTTCATTTCGCCGATCACTTTGAATAATCTCTCCTTCGTATCGACGAGCCCATTCCGCCATATACTCAATGTAATCGGCGGTTAGCAGTACTTCGTCTCTTGCGAGAGAGAGCGTTTTCCCTTGTTCCTCTGTGACGATATGAGCCAAGTCATCGGGTTGGGCACGCAAATTGTTAGCAATCTGTTTTAGGAATTGGGCTCGCTCAATTGCGGGGGTTTTTGCCCAAGCCGCTTGTGCTAAAGTAGCCGCTTGCACGGCCCGATTCACATCGGAGGGTGTAGCACTGGGGACCTCCGCAATGACTTTTTCCGTAGCTGGATTATAAACAAGCATACTCTCTCCATGCTCCGCAGACACAAACTCTCCATTGATATACATAAAATAATTTGTTTTATCCACCTTTTTCGCCTCTTTCTAATTAATTTTTAGAATGACACATTTCAACCAGCTGTTTAATCGGTAAAATAAGGAGGTTCCCACTGTTTGGATTAAGGATTCAGCCCAATCGGTAAAGCTTTTCGTTCAATTCCATCCGCTCACATTCTATGGCTTGTCGATAGAATGTGATTGTGCAAAATGGCGTAGAAGGACAAGATTCTCTACCAACGAGTCGTTACGCACCGTCACGCCCTCGCGAGCCCGTTGGACGGTGACAAAAAACTCGTCTGCCGTCAGGTCGTTGAATCGGACAAGCGATGGAGTTTCCACCTCCCACGGGCCCAAACGCCCATGCCCCTGTGTCACCAGGACTCCAAAAGCTCCTTCTTCTTTCAATGTCACCTCTCGTCCGGGAAAAACCGTCAATTCTTTGGCAGAAAAATAGGGAGTGTTGTAGGAGACCCAGACATCCTGATACCCTTGTGTTGCCATCTCCGCCAACGCCTGCACTGGCTGCGGTATCCGGGCGTGCGTTGCTGCAAAATCCGGATCTGTGTTGGCCTTCCAATCAATGAGGTCCACCAAGTAGTCCAAGTCGAATTGATAGTTGGAGGGTACATCCTGAACCAGTGCTTCCCAAGGAACTGGCCGCCCGTTCACCAGGGACTGAAACATAGCCCCCATGTCTACCGCTCGTTGAGGTTCGTAGGTTACCAGTGACCCAGGTGCATGGAGGATACCGGTTGGCACGTCCCAACCTGTTCCAGGAGTAAGAGGATAGGCCTTTGAATACATTAGGATGCCGTTGTCGCCCTGGTTCCATCTTTCCAGGCAATGTTTAATATCATCTTTAGTTGTGGAGGGATTCAATCCAAAGAAAGTAAGAGGAAAAGCACAGGTCTGAGAATTATACTGTGGAGGAAAATAGTAGGCCTCCGCTTTTCCTATCTTCCCCACCTTCAATCCATGTACATCTCTGGCATGTAAATGAAATGGAATCATATCATAATTATCGAACATCTTCCCCAATACAGGCCACCCATGGAATTCATCCCATATTGTTTTTCCCACAATCCTGTCCTGCAGAATTTCGACCGCATCTTGTAACAAAAATAGTTCCTTTACCCTGTGTGATAGGGACGGATCGCCAAGAACAATGTAACTTAACCCCTCATCCGGAAGCGTTGCGGCGCCATTATTTGCCCGGACTGTTGAAGCAATCCACCGCTCCGTAATCCCCCCACGGTGAATTCCAAATGCGTATAGGTCACGGGGATGTAACTTCAACCGCCGTCCAGGAACAGAATTCGTTCGTGGAACCCATGTCGGCTTCAGACGAAAAATACCCCCGGTCCGGTTCCACTCTTCTATTACTCCTTGTGTATCCATAACTGTGTAAACTCCTCCTTTCCATCTTTTTTAACTCCTGGCATTTAATTTACTGATAATTTTAGTTTACCTGGTTTCAGAATGAACCGTCTGGACCAGGCTTCTAAAAAAATTAATTGCTTGACTTGGCTCCCTTTGCCAAACGTTTCGGCCAATCGCAACCCCCTTCGCCCCCACCTGCATCGCGTCCGCAACCGCACTCAACAATTCCGTATCGCTTGTTCCTTTAGGACCCCCTAGCAAAACGATCGGTACCTTGTAAATATCTACCCATTCCTTAAGTACATCTTTGTCCCCTGGATAAGGAGTCTTCAAAATATCTGCGCCAAGTTCAAAAGCGACGCGAACGGCGTCGGCCAACACCTTGAGATTCATTTCCCTCAGCAGCGTGGGTTCGACAATGATGGGAATCTGCCACTGATTCGATTCCTTAATGAATTCCGCGACCAATTTTGTACTTTCCATCCGTTCCTGAATTGAACCATCCCAAGGAAACAGTACCTTAATCGCGTCGTATCCTTCAACGACTGCCTGTTCTGCCCAACCAATGCGGAAATGGACCAGATTGGTACTGTCTAAGAAAAAGTTATCCACCGTGAGAATTCGTGCGGGGGCCTTGGGTTGATAAAAAATTTCTGACACCGCCTGGCTAAGACCCGTATTCAGAAGAATTGCGTCCGGACCAATATCAACCAGGTTTCTAAGAACCAATCCGGGATTATGCAAACCTTCCACATCCCCCAGGGCCACTCCGTGATCCACAGGCAAAATAACAGTCCGTCCGTCTTGTGGATGAAACAACCGACTCATTCGATACGCTTTTCCAGACATTTCTTCGACACCTCCAGAGATTTGTTTAATTAGCAGTCTGATGGACCCCGATAGATCCCATCCTCCGTGACCTTCCAGTGTCCAAAGAATGGATTGGGCTCCGATCGCGGCCACCCATCGTGAATCCTTTTCTGAACCTGTTCCCAGGAACCAATTCCACTCGTGGCATCAATGCGCTCCACGCTAAATGCACCCACCGCAACCGCGCTCACCATGCATTGTTCAAGGGTCCTTTGATGGAGCATTCCCGTTAAAAATCCAGCAATCGTACTGTCTCCAGCCCCTGTCGTTCCGGCGACTGGCACACGATAACAAGGAATGTACAGTTCCCGGTGGTTCCAGTTGTCTGGGTGCAACCCGTGCCACCACGGGGGTCGCGAGCCTTGCTCCAATTCCGGTTTGAACTCTCCTGTTCGAACATACAACCCTTGGTCACCGAGTTTAATTCCCACCATTTTCGCCCCTAAGCTTAAGAGGGTCTGGCTAAGTTCGTGCAAATCCTGCGCAGAAACAGGATGGACTGAACCTGCCGAATGTGTGGCAGATTGTATTTCCGGATATAACATGAGAGAAATCTCTTGAAAGCTCGGCATAAAAACATCCACATAAGGAAGAACCCGCTGCATAAAAGACCGCCAATCGACATGTCCCGAGCTACTTTGGAAGTCGGGCATGCACATATCCACAGAGGTAACGATTCCCTTTGCTTGCAGTATGGCAAGGACGCTCGCTAGAGAATTCCCTCCATCTTCGGATATTCGTTTTAATAAAGGCGGATATCCAAAGTGAAATAGCTCAATCCCGGAAAGGTGGTTGAGGACATCCTTGATGTCAAATTGAGAATTTGTTCCTGCACATGTAAGAAACAAACGATCGACATCTTTAGGACTGAGAACTAACGTAAACGGCGTTTCCCCATTACTTTCCACAAGGACCGCCTCTGACGGTGGTCTTTTCGGCCTTTCATTTTCGTTCAAGCTGTCATGTACCAATTGTTTCAAAATTCCGCCGTATATGTCCGTTCCAACGGGTATGAACAGCCGAACTCTTTCGTTGAGTCGATGGAGGGCCAACCCCGTATTGAGAACTGCTCCACCGGTGAAAAAACGCACACCATCTACAGAAATAATATTTCCAGGCTGAAAAGACTGAAATCCATCCATGATTCCGTCCAAATTTGGTATAATATCTAAACTGATGTGTCCTGCACACAAAATATTCGGTTCATCCGCGTGCAATCGCATCACCCCTCTTCCCCATCAGAAACTGATGTCGTGCTAACTTTCCCATTTTCCAAGTCGGATGGAGCCTCTGCAATCACCACCTGTACATTCAGAGCTTCTAGTTCCTCCAGATAAGATTTAGGTAAGAGGGAAGTTGTAATAAATACATCAATTTCGTCCCATGCAGCAAACACATGAAATGACTCATGTTGAAATTTGCTAGGGTCCGCTACGAGAACTGTTTTCTCACTGTGTTTCATCATGGTTCGTTTGACTTCGGACTCGTCCAAATTGGAATTCATGATTCCTTTGTCTAAAGAAAGCCCAGAAGCCGCTAAAAACAGGGTGCTCACAGACAGATCCGACAAAAATTCATTCGTCTTTGCTCCCACCGTGGAATGAGATGTTCCGCGAATCTGTCCACCCATCATCAGAAGACTCACGGAGCTACCAGCTAAATCAGAAGCAGCCAGAATGGAGTTAGTAATGACCACCAAGTCTGAACGCTGCCGAATCAGGCGTGCAATTTCTAGGGTGGTTGTCCCCGCATCCAGAATAATCACATCGTTTGGCTGAATAAATTGAATCGCCTTTTGCGCAATTAAACGTTTTTCCAATATCCTGTCAACGCTGCGCACTTGGAGCGGAATGTCTCCAATTTCTTCATACATCGATCGCTCCGCAACAGCGCCTCCGTATACCTTTTTCAACACCCCCTTCTTTTCCAACACATCCAGGTCTCTCCGAATGGTCATTTCCGATACCGAAAATAAATTTGTCAGTTCCGTGACTTTGACCAGTCTCTGTTTCAAAATAATATCCCGAATCAAATCCTGTCTCTCAACACTCAACATGGAAAACACTCCATACACGATGACATTTTTTATGCCCATAGGGCTTCCTGTAAATTGCGTGCTCTTTGATAATAAGGATACAGTTGCTGATATCTTAAACTTACTTTTGGGTCTGGTAAAACCGTAAACTCTTTAAACCATTGATCCGGAACAGACCCTTTCTCGTCGCCCTTTGCGCCCCGTAATGCCAAAAATGCAGCTCCCTCAGCCGTGGGTTCCACAAAACTCCGGAGAATGACTGGTATTCCCAACACCGAACTGATTTCTGGGGCCATCTTGCCCGTAAACTCTCGTGCACCAGTGACAAAGACACGCCCTTGTGAAAACTTTGACCTACCAAGAAGAACTTCACAAGCCTCGCGAATCGACATGGATATCCCTTCAAACACAGCTCTGGATAAGTCTTCATGAGTATTTTCTGCTCGCAAGCCAAAGAATCCTCCAGAATGAATAGGATTGGAATTCCAGGAACGTTCGCCAGCAATCTGAGGTAAAAACAAGACCATGGGTCTTCTAATTGGATCCGCACGGTCCTCACTGAACTCTGAGTTCATTTCTTTTTTACCGCTTATACTCTGCCACCATGTCAGGGCTATTCCCACCGCAAGGAGTGGAATAAGCTTCAGCCATCTACCAGCATAGACGGATGCAAAATAAATTGAATTAATATCCCCCCGCAGTTCCCCTTCACTGATTGCAATCTGTCCAGAGGATCCGATGTTAATCACAACGTCTCCAGGCTGGAATTCAAAGAGCCCCATGGCTGTTGGAAAGTCCCCACCTCCAACATATAGAGGGCACCCCTCGGGTAGACCCGTCTGAGCGGCAAGTTTTGCATAAACTGTACCGTCCTCGTAGATGGGAGACACAATTTCAGGTAACTGATTTATACTTATCCCGGAGATTTGAACCAAAATGGGATCCCAGTTCAAGGTATGTCCATCAAACAATTGTGTTCCGGATGCTTCTGAACAGTCTGTTTTTGCCGTTCCACCAAACTGAGTTCTCAGCCAATCCTTTGCACCCAGAACATAGCGAACCCCGTTCCAATCCAATTGCCCATTATTGACCAGCCATCGTATTTTTGATAACGGTAATGTGGGATCAGGTTTGAACCCCCTGTATCTGTCACCCAATTTATTGAGTTGTAAAACCAACTGCTTGGCTTCATCTTGTGACCTCGTATCAAACCATAACATCGCACGTGCCATGGGTTGAAAATGTTCATCTGTAGGTATTGCCGCATGCATTTGACCCGTGAAGCCAATACCTTTCACTTGCTTTAATAGTCTTTTATCAATATCGGAAATTGCTGCCAAAGTTCCGTTCAGCCAATCCTGGGGATTCTGCTCCACAAACCCCGGAGCCATACTTTGAGTTTCATATCTTCTCGTGCTTTGAGCAAGTACTCCCTTGTCTGGACTTGACACCACTACTTTTACACCAGACGTACCTAGATCAATTCCCATTAGCAACGTCTATCACCAACTTCTATCACTTCTGTGAACCATCCAATTCCCAAGCAACTATCTGACGTTGGAAATAGCGGAAAGCAGACGATTGGCATCACGAAGAGGCTCTCTCTTTCGGTGTTTCCTCCAGCTTTTTGTTTGCACCCTTCCGAATCCCTTTAAAACGTAACTTCATCCTTCCTTCTTTAGAAGAGCGAAACGTATCAATGGTCACGGCAATCAAGATGACAGCACCAATGACAAGGGGTTGCCAGTAACTGTCCACGTTCATGATGTTCATCCCGTCTGAAAGCGTACCAATAATCAGAGCTCCCACAAACGCCCCAGGAATTGTACCTATTCCTCCGAAAAGGCTAACCCCACCAACCACTGCAGCGGAAATCCCTTCAAACAGTGAATTTCCCGCACCTGCTGTCGGATAACCCGAAGCAAGACGAGATGCCAAAATGACCCCGCTTAATCCTGCTAGAGTCCCACTGATGACATATACCAACACTTCTATCCGAGAGGTGTTAATCCCGGATAAGCGAGAAGACTGACGATTGCCTCCAAATGCATACACGTGAATTCCAAATACAGTTCGGGACAAAACAACATGTGCGATTATCGCAACAATAATCAATATTACCACAGGAACCGGAATCACCCGAAAAATGAATCCTTGTCCAATGTACTCAAACGTCTTATTAATAATTGGAATAGGATTAGCCTGAGTCACAATGAGCGGAATGCTAGAAGCCACACCCATCGACGCAAACGTTGCAATAAAAGGTGGAACCTTCGTGTAACGAATCACAATTCCGTTAAATAATCCTGTTAAGAGACCAGCCAAAATTCCCGTTATGCAGGCTACATACCAGGGCATATGCGCCTGAAACGCAAGCGCTGTAAGGACTCCAGAAAATGCTAGCACAGCCCCAACAGACAGGTCAATTCCTCCAGTTAACAGAACAAACGACTCGCCAATTGCAAGCAACCCAATATTTACGGAGTTGAGAAGTAACGTAAAAACATTCGAAGTTGTAAAAAACATGCTAGATAAGAATGAAAGAATCACTACAATTACAACCAATACCAACGTGATTCCCAGTTCATTAGGAACTTTATGTCTCATTTTTGCGTTCCCTCCATTGACTCTGCCAGCAGCCTATTCTCGGTAATGTCGTTGTCTTCCAGCATGGTTTTGATACGGCCTCCCTGCATTACTGCAACAATATCGGACACCGCCACAATTTCTTCCACTTCTGAAGATACGACAAGTATGGCATAGTTTTGCTTGGCCAAATCACGTATGATGGCGTGTATCTCCGCCTTTACGCCAATATCGACTCCCTTGGTGGGTTCATCCAGCATAAGCACCTGCCCGTTCGGGATCAACCATCGCGCAAGCATCACCTTTTGTTGATTTCCACCACTCATTCGCACGATTGGTTCACGCATATCTCCCTTTATTGACAACCGTTCCACAAACTTCATGGTTTGCTGATCTACTTCGTGGTTTCTCAGGAAATTAAACTTTTGGAACTTATCCACACTTGCAATAATCATGTTCATCTTCGAATTCAACTGAGGAATAATACCATTTATTTTTCTTTCTTCAGTTAACAGAAAAACACCTGAACGAACCGCTACAGATGGGGACTTCGGATGATACGGTTTTCCTACAAGGGACATGTTTCCTGATGTGTGTGGTCTTGCGCCATATAGGGTCTCGAGGAGTTCTGTCCGGCCTGAACCCACCAATCCATATAACCCTATCACTTCACCGCGTTTAACTCGTAAAGAGTCAATTTCTAGTACATCTGATTTTAGGTTTTTGACTTCGAGAACAACTTCTAAAGCATTTCCAGAGTTCCTTTTCCAACTATTTACTTCCACAATTTTATGACCTGCTACATACTCAAATACCTCATTTTGATTTGTTTCAGCAATGGATTTCGAAGATATCATTTGACCATTTCTTAAAACGGTGACATGCGTACAAACTGAAAATGCTTCCTCAATTTTATGGGTAATAAACAAAAAGGAAATATTTTTCTGGGATAACTCTCTTATCGTGTTCATCAAATCTTGAACTTCTTTGGATTGTAGAGCCGTCGTAGGTTCATCCAGCAGGATTAGACGAGCATCATTCGTAATACAACTCATAATTTCTATGAGCTGCCTCTCCGCGTGTGACAACGACTTTAACTTAGCTGTCACATCGATATGAGATAAATTATGGCCTTTTAATAATGTTAACGCCAAATCATTCATTTTTTTCTTATTTGAAAACCCTTTTGAGCTCAATTCTTTTCCTAGAAATATATTCTGAGATACTGTCAATTCATCAATTAGACGGAGTTCTTGAAACACTGTATAGATTCCTAGGTGTCGAGCTATCCGTGGAGACGTTAGATTTACAGGCTGTCCGTCGAGGATAATTTCCCCCGCTGTAGGAGCTTCAGATCCGGATAACATCCGGATTACGGTTGATTTTCCGGCTCCATTATGACCAATCAGAGCATGAACTTCGCCCGGTCGAATTACCAGCGAAAAATCATGAAGTACGGTCACCCCACTGTAGGACTTGCTTAAGTTCTCTACACGTATAAAATTGTCTTTCACTGGGCCAGAGTCCATTTTCGTACCACCTCAAAGTGGAGAACATATAAAATCACTGGTAAATCTTTAAGAAACAATTTAATATCCCACATTGGGTCTATTTAGCGCTGCCAATGTGGGATATCCGTCAAATCAAGCAACGGTTTTAATGATAAGCAATAGATGCATATTGTGTAGCATCTTGTTTGTCAATTTTTATGATCTTTGTCAACACCTGCGCAGGAACTTTCTGCCCGGAAAGATACTTGGCGATATTCCCTATTTCCACTTTTGATTCTAAGCCAGGCTCCTGCATGGCACCATACTTGAATACACTGTTATCCTCTACTGCCTGTACGGCCGCCTGACTTCCAGACAAACCAATGACGGCAACTTTTCCAACCTTATTCGCGGCCTTAATTGCTTGAACTGCGCCAAGGCCACTAGGACCGTTGATATCAAAAATAGCCTTGAGATTCGGATGTGCACTCAACATTTCAGAAGCAGCCTGCAATCCTCCAGGTGTCGAACCTTCCCCATTAAGATCTGCTACCACTTTAATCCCTGGATATTTGTTAATGACACTAAAGAAACCCTGGTCACGTGTGAGTACAGATTGGGCAGTTTTAAAATCAACAATTCCAATATGACCCGTTCCATTTAAATAACTGACCATTTCTTGGCCTGCGATAACACCGGCTTCATAGTTGTTGGATCCAACAAATTCTACAATTTTACCTCCCTCTGCATTCAGGGCATTGGTATCCACGTTGGTATCAATCGTAAACACTGGGATATTGGCTTTATTAAGTGCTGTGACTGCGCTTACAGCTGCAGACGCATCGGGTGGAGCCATGATAACTGCAGCAACGTGCTGCTCAATAAACGAATCCACTTGTTGTAACATCTGTGATTGGCTCATGTTTGCCCCTTCAACTACCACTTTAAACCCTTTCTGTGAGCCGTACTGTTTGAGCGCTGTACCCATTGTGGCAAAATACGGATTCGTCAACGTCATTAATGTAACTCCAATTACCTTTTGTCCTCCTGAGGCAGACGAAGAAGTTGTCGCCTGATTGGAAGAATTACTACTGTTACTTACGCTTGAATTTGTGCCGCAACCTGCCAGAAGCATCGCTGTTGCGCCTACCACCAAACCAAGTGCGCCAAATTTTTTCTTCATTTCTCCATGCCCCCATTTTTGCGTAGATTCCAAGTTTAATCAAAATAGTATTAAAAAAAGAATTACAGCTACCCCCTTAAGAAACAATTCATTTGCATACAAGCGCTTACTAAAGAATTTCAACCAACTTAAAACACAATAGAACAACATCAATCATTAAGTACACATTGATGATAGCATTTAAGAGATTTTTGTCAACAAAATTTACTGATTCCTTGTAGAAAGTCAACAATCTACTACAAAAACGGTCACAGCATTTTATATAAAACGAACTAAAAGAACCAACAAACGTTCATTGAAAAAATTTCTTTACACAAATATATTTCATCTAGAGAAAAACGCTATTTTTTATTAAGCCAGTAAGAGTACAGATTTCAATAAAAATATTTTACTAAAGATTACTTGACGAAAAACCTGAATCCGTGACAGAAACATTTCAAACGTCTATATTTTCGTTCCTGTTACAAGTAGACTAAATACCCATGCCCCTGCAGGGCACAAGATTATCATGAAAATGCGCCGTAGGTATTTACTTGTCGGTTCCGATGATTGAAGATGAAGTCAAGCAGGACAGAAAGGTTGTTCACTTTATGGTGTGCGTCCCCACGGACTAAATGAGCCGTAGCCCGTAACCGCTCCTCTTCTTTCCTGCGCTGTTGTCGGGCATAGGCTCCTTCCAGCGCCGTCAGCGTCGCGCTGCACTCCGCATAAATCAGGTCCTCCTGTGTAAAAGGCAGACTGATGCGCAAAAGAATTTTATTGAGCTCCTCAGGGAATGGTTCCTCCCCTTGGAGAATTCTCCTCCATTTTTCTGTCGAATCGTGTTGTGGCACGGCGTACGCAAAAATGTTTCCTTGACTTCCCATCATACGCGTAAATTCCGAATCTTTCCTGCCTTATTCCCAAAATAATACAAGCAATTGATAGACCTTCTGCACACATCTTGTGTTGGAAGAGGCCCCCCTTCCTTGCCTGATCTCCTCACTTCCTAAAAATCCGGGGTCAGAGGGTATCGCTTCTCATTTTCTTATGTCACAAAAGCGAAGAACCGATTTCCTGCCTTTTGGGTCTTCTCCTCTGAAGAATATCCATGAATGGATCCTCCTGGGGAGGATCCCGCCTGTTTTTTTTCGTTGTGAAAATCGTTTTATAAAATTTTTTAATTCTATAATACGACTTTTTTTGCACAAGAAACGATAAAAAATTCCGATTTTCGTCAATTCTTACGCTCATTCTCGCGGTACAATTAAGTGGACTTCAACCCCCCTCTGCAAGTGTCTCTGCTTGAGAATGGAGGAAAGAACGATGGGAGACTCAGACACGGCCTTCGTGCAACGGGCTCAATCGGGGGATACCGATGCGGTGCTCACGTTGATGCAACAATGGGATCCCATCGTTTTGCACATCGCCTACAAATATTTCCTGAAAGGGGCGGAACGCGAGGACTTGGTGCAAGAGGGTCGCATTGGTCTCTTAAAAGCTATTCGAGATTACCAGGAAGACAAGGCCGCCTCGTTCCGTGGTTTTGCGGTGCTATGCGTCCGCAGGGAGATAATCTCGGCCATCAAAAAAGCCAGCCGACGGAAACACGATCCCCTCAACACGTCGCTTTCACTGGACAAACCTTTTACAGACGCCACATTCCATAAGATCTCAACCAAACTGGTCAAGGACTGGGTTTGGGTTCACGCTCAAGAGGATCCCGTTCAGCACTTGTTAGAACAAGAAGCCCGGGTGGCTTTCGAGACCGGTATGGCCCAGGTTCTCAGTCCCTTGGAACGCGAGGTTTTGCTCCGACGCATGGAAGGGCAGACGTATAAGACGATGGCGGTGGCCTTGGGTCGCACCCCCAAATCCATCGACAACGCCTGGCAACGGGTAAAGGAAAAAGTCCATCTCTTTTTACAAAACCCCACCCTTGACAATTTAAAAAATTGATAAAGCCCCCCATGGAAACGATTAGATTTTTACACAAACCTCCACTCAACATTCTCATTGTCCTGTGAATTATCAAAATAGTTCCCCTGGTTTTACCCTCGGCCACTGAAAATTGAGGACGTTTGACATGGACCCTTTAAATGAATTACACACTCCCACTAAGAATTAATGTTTTCTCCTATTTACTCTCTCGTTCTCACGATTACGTACCTTGACAGTTTGCGAGTAGTTGCCAGAATGCTAGATGTGCCAATTTTCTAACGGGTAGTCCGTTGCAGGAACAGAGATTGGCGCTGTTTTACCAATACATGGAACACAAAT
>QXHL01000069.1 GCA_003584005.1 Alicyclobacillaceae bacterium I2511
CTGACCCCCTGCACCCATCCCGGTTGAATCACGCCCAGCCCCACGGCCGCCGCTTGTTGGTCCCCCCCTGCAGCCACTACGGGCGTTCCTTCCAGAAGGCCCAGCCGCAAGGCTGCATTTTTTGTTAATCCACCCACCAAGCTACCAGGAGGCCTTACTTCCGGCAAGGGCACGTCGGGAAGACCTGCGGCCCTTGCCAATTCAGGGACCCATTCCCGACGCGTAATGTCAAAAAGTTGCGTGCGAGAGGCCTGTGTCCAGTCCGTCACAAAGCGACCTGTAAGTTGCTGGAGAACCCAATCGTGAACCGTTACAAAACGAAATGCAGCGTGATATAGCTCTGGTTGGTGACGCTGGAACCACATCAACTTTGGCAGCGAAAAGTAGGGGTCAATTCGCAGCCCGGTGACCCGATACAGTTCCCCCTCCCCCAATCCATCCGTCAACTCTTGACATTCTGGCAGGGTTCGCTTATCTTGCCAAGACATCGCCCAGGCCAGGGGATCTCCCTCGCGATTCACGGGAAACACTGTGGCTCGCTGCGTGGTCACCGCCACAGCCGTCACCCAGTTTGGAGACACCCCAGTTTGCTGTAACACCTTAGGCACCAGTTCGAACACGGCACTGCGCCAAGTTTCGGGATTGTGATCCACCACACCCGCTGGTCCAAAGCGGCTGTGGTATTCCCGATAACTCATCCCCTGCAGGGACCCCGCCTCGTCAAACAGTACCGCCCGTGCCCCGGTGGTCCCCACGTCCAATACCAGAATTCCCATGGTCAGTGGGCCGTCGCAGGGTGAAATAACTGGACATAGCGCGCCATAGTCGACTCCATGGCGGCTTGTGCCTGTTGGTCCAGTTCGGCCATGTGCACCTGTGGATGATCCCGTAACGTGGCTGCAATGGCCCCCACAGCCGCCAAGGACACCTCCGTATTCACGTTCACTTTGGCCACCCCGCGGCGGATAGCGGCATGCAACAGGTCTGCTGGTGTTCCGGAGCCCCCGTGCAACACCAGCGGGATGGATACCCGATGCTGGATGGCGTCCAGCCGCTCCAAATCAAGGTGCGGTTCTCCCTTGTACAACCCATGCACCGTCCCCACAGAAACGGCCAGGGCATCCACCCCTGTTTGGGCCACGAACTCAGCCGCTTGGTCCGGATCTGTCAACAGTTCCTGGCCACTGACAAACTCGTGACTGGCCATCCCTGCAGCCAATCCTCCCAGTTCCGCTTCCACACCGACCCCATGGGCATGGGCCCGTTCCACCACAGCACGGGTCTGACGCACATTTTCTGCAAAATCAAACTGGGAAGCATCAATCATCACACTGGAGAAACCGGCAGTCACCGCCTCCACACAAGATTCGTACGCTAGGGCGTGATCGAGGTGCAGCCCCAGCGGGGACAGGGGAGCCCCCATGGTTGGGGACTCCAACAGCCCGTTCAGTAGCCCAACCACACCCACTGGTCGCAGATTCTTGAAGTACCGTTCCCCCAAAGCCAACAGAATTGGCTGTCCGGTCTGCTGGGCCACTGTAAGAGCCGCCCGCACGGACGCCAAGTCGTACACATTGAAGGCGGCTACGGCCACCCTTTCGGCTACTGCCTTCGCAAGCATTTCCGTAAACGAAACTCCTTGCGTCCATGGACGTTCCGCAAATCGGGTCACTTCACAGTCCTCCCCAGACGTTTGGCCGCGCCGACTAGCCAGCTTTTCACCGCATCCTCCTCAAGGAGTTCGGGGTTTTTCACAGACACTTCGTGGGAGCCGTCCAGTAATCGTGCCACCTGCTCGGCCAACAGTTCCGGGGAGCGGGTCAAAGCTTCGCGAGTGGTCCCAGCAATGTGAGTGGTCAGAGTCACATTGTCCAAAGTCCGTAACGGGTGACCCTCCGCAAGTGGCTCCACATCAAATACGTCAAGTGCCGCCCCGGCAATCCGGCCCTCCTGCAGAGCCAAAACCAGCGCATCCTCGTCAACGAGACCAGACCGGGCGGTATTGAGCAAATAGGCGGTGGGCTTCATCAAGGCCAACTCCGCCGCACCCACCAAGTGCTGGTTTTCAGAAGTCAACCGAGCATGCAGCGAGATAAAGTCAGACTCTGCAAACAGCGTGGTTTTATCGACAACTGTAGCCCCGGCTGCTTCCACAACCTCTGGATGAACCCACGGGTCATAAACCTGCATGCGTACATCAAAACCGCGCAATTTTTTCGCCAGCAACTGACCAATATACCCAAATCCAACAATGCCAACGGTTTTGCCTTTCAATTCGGGGACAAAAGAGGAATTGCCAAACTCCTTGCGCCACCCCCCCGCTCGGATGCTCAGGTAGGCCCGCGAAATATTGCGAGCCTCGTTGAGAATAAGTCCAATGGCAAAATCCGAGACCGCTTCAGCGTTGCGACCCATCACGTTGACCACGAGAATGCCCCGCTCACTGGCTGCTGTGACATCGACGTTTTCCACACCCGCTCGGGCGACTCCAATCACCCGCAGGTGGTGCATGGCATCCATGGCGGCCGCTGAGAATGGACAGAACAAGGCCAATACCATTTCCGCATCTGGGTGATGCGCCAAAAACTGCGGCACAGGCTCCACACCTGGCCCCTGCTGCTCTACCACCAGACGTCGATGTTGCAGTTGCGACCAGTCTGTTTCCCAGTCTCCCACAACTCGATTTGCCTCGCCCAAAACCCGGGCAGCCCGTTCGAAAGATGTGCCCGCAATCATGGCATCGCCAATACATAAAATTTCCATTATGAACTCCTCTTTCGTCAACTAAGCTTCCTGTGGCTGTGGCTATACTTGTAAGTCCCTTTCATTCCTATAGAATCTATGCCGCGTTAAAATCTATTTACCGCGCGGACCCGATGCTTGGTTCTGCAGCCCCATAGGTTTGCTTTACCCGCACAAACAAAATGACGACGGCTGCAGCCACCAAACACAACATCAAAAAGAACACGCCTGCAAAAAAGCTTTTGGTCGTTTGAATCAGATAGCCCACAATAAAGGGTCCAAAAAAGCCACCAAGATTGCCGACGCCATTGATGAGCCCCATCCCACCGCCCAGCGTTTCCGTCGGCAAAAGTGCGGCCGGAATGGCCCAAAACACACCGTCGTAGGCAAACATAAAACCCTCTGCAAGGATGACAAAAATCATCGCGACCCACGCCAAATTTTTACCCACTAAGATGGAAGCAAACAACAAAACGCCGCCCAGAAACACTGGGATGGACGCATGCCATCTGCGCTCACCAGTGCGGTCGGAGTGTTTAGAATTAATGTACAAACCGATGAGCGCTGCGACCCAAGGTAAAGCAGTCAACAGTCCGGTCCCCACATTTCCTTGATGGGAAATCGATTTGACCAAGGTAGGAAGCCAAAGACTAAACCCATAAAATCCTATTTGAACAAGAAAGTAGTATAAGACTAACAGCCAAACATTTTTATTGCTAAACGCCGCTCTATAATTGATGACATTTTGACCCACCAATTCCCGGTCCTTTGCTAAAGCAGACTCAATGTAATCCCGTTCCTCTGGTGACACCCATTTAGCCTTACTGGGTTCATCATCGATAAAAAACCACCAAAGAATCGCCCACACCCATGGGAAAGCGCCTTCAATAAAAAACAAATAACGCCAATCGGACACATGCAAAATCCAACCAGACACCGGGCCCATAATAATGGAAGCCAGCGGAATGCACATCATCCAATAAGAATTTGCCCGGGCTCGCTCATTGAGGGGAAACCATTTGGACAGCAAAATCAATGTGGCGGGCCAAACACCACCCTCGGTAACCCCCAGCAGGAAACGGAGCGTCAACAGTTCCCATAAGTTCTGTACAAAACCCGTACTAAATGCGATAATCCCCCAAATAATGAGGGCCCAAAAAACAAATTTTTTGGCACTGTACTTAGCTGCAATATGCCCTCCAGGAATTTGCAAAAACAGGTACCCAATAAAAAATATCCCGCCCACCAAACCGGAAATCGTGGCGCCAAAAGCCAGCGTTTTTTCCATGCCCGCAAAAGCAAAACTCACATTGTTGCGATCGATGAAGGCGATGGTGTACATCAAGAGGGCGATTGGAATAATGCGCGTCCAACGTCGGGTTGGAGCAGTTCCTGCGACAGCCGTTGACATCAGTAATCCTCCTTTTGGCAATCCTCTGATAAATTGCAAAAATAAAATCCGTAATCACAGACACAAGCCCCAGTCGCACACCGAACTACCGGTTTTAGCCTCACCTCCCCAGCACTTCTGCGCTCCCATCCAGTCAACCCATCCAGTCAACAATTCGTTCAAGACGCAAGTTTCATACCAACTTGATTGGCTTGTTTTTACACGAGCATTTCACCCCAATATTTCTGAAAAATGTCCAAGATTCAACATAGACTTGCAAGAATCACCTGAACCACGCCCCACACACAACCACGCGCCATTCATTTTTCGTTCTAAAATGCACAACTAAATTGACTAATTGCATCCCCTTCTGTTGCAATTTGCACCACGAGCTTTTTTCATCTTGCGACGCAATCTCTTTAACTCTCGCTTGCCAACGCCTGTCGTCCAGCCTCCAAAGCCTGTAAAATCCGATCCACGTCATACACAGCCCCCCGCCACGTACCGCCACTGATATTTTGCAGTGCCGCCCACAGCCGAGTATCGTCCGGTAGGTCCGGGTCCGCTGCCAATCCTTTATGGGGAGAGCGAGCCGCCAACATTCCTACCCCGACCTCCGGGGTAAAACGTACGTCCCCATCCCCCACGAAATTCACCTGGCCTTCCAAACGGTTACGGTCTACCACCAGTTCAATCACATCCCCGTCTCGCAGCTTGCCAATGGGCCCCCCTGCCAACGCCTCGGGACCCACGTGTCCCACACAGGCCCCTGTGGATACCCCAGAAAAGCGGGCATCTGTCACTAAGGCAACGTGTTTGCCAAAGGGCAGATACTTGAGCGCGGAGGTGAGCTGATAGGTTTCCTCCATACCCGTTCCGGAAGGTCCACGACCCATGAGCACCAGCACATCCCCAGCCCCAATTCGGCCCTCCTTAATGGCCGCAATGGTTTCCCGCTCACTCGTAAACACCTTGGCTAATCCAGTGTGCCGATAAACCCCATCCGCATCCACGACGCTTTGGTCAATGGCGGTGGATTTGATGACAGCCCCTTCTGGGGCCAAATTCCCCGTGAGAAACGTCACCGTAGAGGTTACCCCACGCCGATGTGCGGTGTCCGGATCCATAATCACATCGTCTGGGTCCACACCGTCCACTTCCTGCAGCCGTTCCCGCACCCGTTGCCGTCGCTCCGAGCCCTCCCACCAGTCCAACACATTTCCCAGGGTTTCCCCAGATACCGTCCGCACGGAAGTGTCCAATAGTCCCAGGCGACGCAAGTGCCACATCACTTCGGGCACCCCTCCGGCCAGAAACACCCGTACCGTCGGGTGGTCCACCGGACCATTGGGTAACACACTGACCAAACGAGGAACCGTCCGATTGACTTCTTGCCAATCCGCGACAACGGGAATCCTCCGACCTGCGGCGTGGGCAAGAGCCGGAATATGCAACAACAGGTTGGTAGATCCGCCAAAGGCGGCATGCACCACCATCGCATTGCGGATGGCAGCATCCGTCAAAATGTCCTGCATCCCCGTTCCATTTTGCACCATCTGCAACACGGCTTTGGCAGACTGGCGCGCCATTTCCTCCCAAATAGGTTGCCCTGAGGGTGCCAGCGCAGAATGGGGCAAAGACATCCCAAGGGCCTCTGCCACCACTTGAGAGGTAGCTGCAGTCCCCAAGAACTGACAGCCGCCCCCTGGCGATCCGCAGGCTCGACAGGCCACTTCTGCCGCATACTCCAGGGTGATTTCCCCCTGGGCATAACGGGCGCCAATGGTCTGTACCTTGCCCGCGTCCTCCCCATCTTCTGCCAGTAACGTACTGCCCCCAGGGACCAAAATGCCGGGCATTTCGCGCAGCGACGCCAGCGCCATCAAAGTCGCTGGCAGGCCTTTGTCACAGGTGGCCACCCCCATCACCGCCTTGCGGGTGGGCAGTGATCGAATGAGGCGGCGCATCACCAAGGCCGCATCATTGCGGTATGGCAGAGAATCAAACATGCCCGCCGTCCCTTGGGATCGCCCGTCACATGGGTCACTGACATGTGCGGCATAAGGCACCGCCCCCAGTTGCCGCAACTGCTCCGCAGCCGCACGCACCAGCAGTCCCACTTCCCAGTGGCCGGTGTGGTATCCCAGTGCCAGCGGAGACCCATCCAATTCGCGCAATCCCCCCTGGGTACTCAGAATCAGCACAGATTTGCCCAACACCTTCGCTGGGTCCCAGCCCATCCCCACACTTTCCGTCAATCCAAACAAATCCCCACTGGCCCACTACCGGAGCATTTCTGGGGTTAATGGCAATCTCCCCTGTGGCCCCGGGGCACGCGTGGGAATCCGGTACAGTTCCGCGTCCTCCGTTTCCATCAAGGTGGCCAACCGCTGCGGGGAAGCACTGGAGCTTTCTGATTCGGTCCTGGATGGTTTCTCCTCCATGGGGGTTACCCCCTTTCTGCTACTCGTTTTCATGAATATAAAAGTTCACGTAGAACTCCTGCTTAATTGAACCACTGCGCCCCATTCACATCGATAATCTGTCCAGAAATATAATCTGCAAAGGAAGAGGCGAGAAACAGAATGGCTCCCGCTGTCTCCTCCGCCGTCCCCTCTCGGTGCAGCGGAATCTGCTGCTTGAAGTTGTCCCGTTGTTCTGATGGGGTGAACTTGTCGTGAAAGGGCGTGGTAATCACCCCTGGAGCCACAGCGTTGACCAAAATGTTGTACTCCGCCAGGTCTTTGGCCATGGACCGAGTCAGGGTGGCCACACCTCCTTTGGAAGTTGCATAAGCCAATGCGCCCAAAGAGCCCCCGTTGCGTGCGGCCACCGAGGTCAAGTGGATGATACGGCCCCGCCCCAACGGTTTCATCAAGGGCAGCACCGCTTGGGAAACCAGAAAAGCCGACTTCAAGTTCACGTTCATAATGCGGTCCCACAAGTCTTCACTGAGTTCCTCCAAACGCGCCCTGCCCACCATCGAACCCGCATTGTTTACCAAGACATCCACCCGTCCGAAAATCGCGTTTACTTCCGCCATGACTCGCTCCACATCCGCCTTCACCGCCATGTCTCCGCGAACCAGCAGACAACGCCGCCCCCTTTCTTCCACCGCCTTCACCACGGCTTGCACCGCCGCCATCGATTGATACCCATGGACCACCACATCCGCCCCACCCTCGGCAAACATCAACGCCGTCGCCTTGCCAATGCCCGTGCTGCTCCCTGTAACGAGCACCACTTGTCCAGAAAAGTCCATTCCTTGCATTGCATGAATCCCCTTTCCTATCTCAATATCTGTTGCCACACAGGCTCACTGTAAGTTGCAACCTGAAAATCCGGATTGCTCCCAGGTCTCCAATATTCGCTGCAGTTCCGCGCCATCCGTCTCGTCCAAGACATCCACCGGTTCCCGCGTCACTCCCACGTTTCGGCCCAAGCGGTTCATGGCCTCCTTAATTACTACCACGTTATTGCCGTTATGGCGCTTTGCCCGCAGATTTTCAAACGGCAAAACCCGCTCCCACAGTCGCCAAACCGCTGCTTGATTTTCTGCTTGCAAAGCCCGTAGCAAGGCAAAGGACAATTCTGGACACACGTTGACCAATCCAGAGGTGAAACCCTTCGCACCAGCCGCAAAGAAAAAGGGAGCCCATTTTTCCGCCGTACCACAGACCCAGGCAATCCGTCGCTCTTCCGGCATTCGACGAACCACCGCCGCAAAACGGGGCAAATCATTGAAGGCGTATTTCACTCCCACCAGTTCTTCTTGTTCCGCAACCGCCAACAGCACATCGTCACTCAGCGTTGGATCTTTAAAATACAGAATACTGGGGGCCTGTACTCCCGCCATTACCCCCCGATAATAGGCGACAGCTCCCCCGTCGGTGATGTAGGGATCGATAGGCTGGTGAATCAAAATGCCCTGGGCCCCCGCCGTCACAGCATCCTCCCCCAACCGGATGGCCGTATCTATACTGTAGCCCACCCCGGCCACCACCGTGGCTCGTCCGGCCACCGTATTCAACACCCGGCGGATGACGCCCCTGGCCTCCTCCAGAGTGAGACTATAAAATTCGCTGGTATTCCCGCAAGCCACCACCACCTGTGCCCCGTTGGTTACCAAAAAATCTACATTTTTCTCCAGTCCAGCCCAATCAATGGCCCGGGTCTCCGGATGAAACGGTGTGACGTGAATGGCGGAAATCGTCTGCAGTTTTTCATACCAATTGATTTGTGCCATCTTCTTTTTCTCCTCCCAGTGGAACGGGAGCCCGCAGGACCGCTCCCTCATCGGCAGAAGTCACCAATGCTGCATATCGTGCGAGCACACCGCTGCGAATTTTAGCAGGCTTCGGAATCCATCCCTGTTTGCGTGACTCCAACTCCACAGCATCCACCCGCAAGTCCAAGGTGCGCTGGTCGAGGTCGAGGGAAATCAAATCTCCATCCCGAACGAAGGCAATTGGCCCTCCCGCCGCTGCCTCTGGAGACACGTGCCCTACGCAAGGTCCGTGCGTTGCTCCAGAGAACCGCCCATCTGTCACCAAAGCCACCTTGTCTCCCAGCCCCGTCCCCATCAAAACCGCGGTGGCTGTCAGCATCTCCCGCATGCCGGGTCCGCCTTTGGGTCCTTCATAACGAATCACCACCACGTCTCCCGCATGGACCTTGCCCACCCGCATCCCTTCAACGGCGTCCTCCTGACTCTCAAACACTCGGGCTGGACCCGTGTGTTTACGCATTTGGACGGCCACGCCGCTCTGTTTGATGACACTTCCCCGAGGTGCCAGGCTGCCCTTCAGAATGGCCAGGCTACCTTGTGCAGCATACGCGTTCGCCAAGGGACGGATGACTTCCGGATTGCGGTTTTCAACCCCCTGCACGGATTCGGCCAAGGTTTTACCTAAAGCTGTTTTTTCTTTCATAGACAACAATGGGGCCAACTCTTTCAGCACAGTCGGCACACCGCCCGCCTGATCGACGTCCCACAAGGTGTGACGGCCAGAGGGTTTCGCTTTCACAATTAAAGGAGTGATGCGACTGACCTGTTCAAAATCGTCAGGGGTGATACGCAATCCCTGTTCCGCGGCAATGGCAGGAATATGCAACAGAGAATTGGTCGAGCCGCCGATGGCCATAGCCACGCGCAGGGCATTTTGGAAAGCTCCTGCGGTCAGGATGTCCGTAGGTTTGAGGTCCTCCCGCACCATTTCCACAACTCTCCGACCACTTTGGCGAGCCATATAGGCCTTGTTTTCAGCCACGGCGTGGGCTGTGGCGCAGCCCGGCAAAGTGGCACCCAACACCTCCGCCACAATGGCCATTGTGTTGGCAGTGCCCATCATACTGCAGGAGCCCGGCCCATTGGTTACGTTTTGCTCAATTTGCTCAAACTCCTGTTCATTGATTTTACCAGCCAATAGTTGCCCAGCAGCCTCTCGAACTTCGTAGATGGCCTTGCTTTCCCCCTTGTATTTTCCGGGCAGCATGGGTCCTCCAGTAACCAGCAAGGCTGGGATGTTCAAACGGTACAGGGCCATCAACATGCCGGGAATAATCTTGTCACAACTGCCCAACAGGACAATCCCGTCCAGTCGTTGGGCTTGGACGGTGATTTCAATCGAGTCGGCAATCGCTTCTCGGCTGGGCAACACGTAGTGCATCCCGTCATGCACCTGAGTAATCCCGTCACACAACGCAATCACGCCAAACTCGAAGGGATAGCCCCCCGCTTCCTCAATGCCTCGACACACCAGTTCCGTGAGCCCGTTAAGGTGCACATGCCCCGCGTGCATCCCGTTATAGGAGTTTGCCACCCCAATAAACGGTTTGCTAAAGTCATCCTTTTTCAGTCCAGCGGATTTCAGCAAGGCTCGCTGACCCCCACGGTGCACTCCTTCCACCACTTCACGACTCCGCCAAGGTTTACTTTCCATCCGGATTTCTCCTTTCGAAACCGATGGGAGAGGGTTCACCAAGTCAAATAACCCTCCGTATCAAAGGTCAACTCCCGTCGCTCTGAAGTGACGGTAAACCGCGCCTGGCTTTTCAATTCTTCGGCAACGGCTGGGGACACCCACATACTGGCCAAGGACAAGGTATTGCGAATCCTTGCGAGTCCGCCGTCAATCCTCGGACAGCAATGCGACGAATCCTCGGTGTATCGGGAAATTGTATCCCTGTCGCTGCCCGCCCAGTGACATTTGGGTCCATGCCTTCCCCACTAACGTCTTTACCAATCTCGTCCACAATCAACACATCAATCGGATCAATTTGAATTCTTGGGAGAAGATTGCGGGCCAGAACCAGGAGTTTGGGTTCTTCGACAAGTGTGTCCTCTGCCAGGACTACCTGGAGATGTGCAGGCCTATCCAAGGCGTTTTCCACCGTGGCCACCGAGAAGCCCAGCGGCGTGTGTTTTAAGAGAAACTCCCCTACCCGAGGAATGAGTTGGGCGAAAGACTCAAATCCAGCCGCATGAAGGGTCGCCGCCCCCTTGTGCTTGCCCAATCCAATGGCCAGCATCTTGCAGATCCCACTTTCAATGGAACCCGTGAAATCCGTGTGGGGTTTAATTCGACACACTGGAATAATCAAGTCACTGGTAGCTGCTGGCACAGAAAAGTAGACAGGGTATCCATCCACTTCCCCTACACAGGTAGTGTCCATGGTGTCTTCAATGGATACCCCCATGGTTTCCTCCGTAATCCCGTAATGCGCCAAGACATTGCGCTGGCCTGCAGAGGTTCCCCCGCCATGGCTACCCATGGCGGGGATAATGAAGGGCTGTGCCCCCTGCCGTCGCAGCATGTCAAGAATCGTGCGCACCAGAATGTCTAGGGAAGCAATCCCGCGACTTCCCACCGCTACCGCCACCCGCATCCCCGGCCGAACACGCTGGCGCACTGGCCCTGCCAATTGAGCAAGTAGGGTCTCAATCACCTGGTTTTCCGTCAGACCGTCGTCGTCCAACCGTTGTTCCACCCGGACCATTTCGGGCAGGGTAATGTTTTCGTCAGGCAGTATCACGGAAGCATTCATGGCTTCACTCCTTTTAAAAAACTCATCCAGTGCCTCTCGGGGACACCCCTGCTATTCCAAATACCCTTTTTCAGGAAACCACCCCACCTTCACACTGCAAACTGAATATGCTGACAATAACGTAAATCAGCGAAATTCTCGACGCCTAGGCAACTGAAACCACAAGGAGTCTAGCCAGGCTAAGTCTTCCTCCGTCAAGGGTTGGGCCTCTGCAGCTCGTAAACTGGCATCCAGTTGGTCCGGTCGACTGGCACCCAGAATAGCGCAGGTAATGCCCGGTTGACACATCACCCACTGTACAGCGGTGGGTGTCCACTCCCGCTCTTGCTCCACACACCAATTTTTGTAGCTCTCCACCACCTGGAATACGGTCTCGTTCCAGTAACGCTCCTGGTACATGCGTCCCGCAGAGTGAATGCCGCCAAGTCCAAAACGACTTCCCGGCTCTATACCCTGCTCGGGTTTGTAACGGCCCGTCAATATCCCTCCCGCCAAAGGATTGTAGGCCATGAGGCCCATCCCTTGGTCCTGACACAAGGGCACCAGTTCCTCTTCTATCATTCGGTACAAAAGGTTATAGCGAGGCTGTACACTCTGAATTTGAACCAGCCCCCGCTGGGCGGCAATGCCGTTAGCCACTGCCACCTGCCAAGCACGCCAGTTAGACACCCCAATGTAGCGAACCTTTCCGCTCTCCACCAGGTCTTCAAAGGCCCGTAGGGTTTCCTCCACGGGAGTGTCAGGGTCCACCTGATGGGCTTGGTACAGGTCAATGTAATCGGTGTGCAGGCGACGTAAACTTGCATCCACTGCCTGTAGAATGTGTTTGCGGCTGAGTCCTTTGTCGTTGGCCCCAGGCCCCATGGCCCCGTGTACCTTGGTGGCCAAGACCACCTTGTCTCGTTTGTCCACCAACCAGCTACCCACAATTTCCTCCGTCCGCCCCAACTGCTCCCAGGTGGATCCGAGCGGGTACACGTCGGCCGTATCCACAAAGGTCACGCCCGCATCGAACGCTTTATCCAAAATGGCATGGGCCGTGGCTTCGTCCGCCTGGTTGCCGAAAGTCATGGTACCAAGACACAGGGCCGTCACTTTTAAACCCGTGTTTCCCAGTTTGCGATACTCCAAAACGAACCCCCCTCAACTCTGTACAAATTTTTGATGCAATGTTCCACTCAGAAAATTAAGCAAATCCCATGCCAATTAAAGATTTTCCCTAAGTGGGTCAAGACAAATGGGTCAAGGTTAGATCTTGTGCACTGGATTGGATGTCTCAGAACGGTCCCTAGACTTTGAAGGGCGAAGCAGGGGCAGGATTGAGAAATTCCTCAGCCACTGCGATCGCAGCCAACAGACTGGTTTCCCTCGCCATCCCTTTGCCCGCAATGTCAAAAGCCGTTCCATGGTCGACCGATGTGCGCAAAATCGGTAGCCCTAAAGTCACATTAATCCCCGTGTCCATCCCCAACATCTTAATGGCAATGTGTCCCTGGTCATGGTACATCGCAATCACCGCATCAAATTCCCCTGCAGCAGCCCGAGCGTAGACGGAGTCAGGCGGCCACGGACCACTGACTTGCCAACCTTGGGCTTGGGCTCGTTGTACGGCTGGAAGCACCTTTAGCAAGTCTTCTTGCCCAAACAGCCCATTTTCCCCAGCGTGCGGGTTAATCCCCGACACCGCAATATTCGGCTTAGCAATCCCCAGTTGGCGCAAGGATTCCACCGTAAGTTCAATCCGCTCGTAGATCTTCTCTGGCGTGGCCATTCGAATGGCTTCGGCCAGGCTGACATGGGTCGTCACATGCACCACCCGAAGTTTACGATTGACCAGCATCATGGCAAAACGCGTTGATCCGGACAGCGTAGCCAGCGCCTCTGTATGCCCTGAATAGGGAATATTCGCCAGTTTCCAGGCCTCTTTATGGATGGGGGCGGTGCATAAAGCATCAATTTGATGGGCCACGGCAAGTTCAGCCGCTTTCTCCACGTACTGAAAAGCTGCCAAGCCCGCAGTTTTCCTAACCTCTCCCCAGGGCAACCCCGCAGGCACGTTGTTCAGGTCGAGCACATCCATCACATTCATTTCGAATTTAGCCTCTTCTACCTGGGAGATGCTTCGCAGTCGAAAAGAATCAGGTAAGCGTTGAAGTGGAACCAAAATCTCCAGGGCTGTTTGCAACCGCCGAATATCCCCAATGATGAAAGCATTTACAGAATTCAACAACTTCGGGTGATTGAAAGACAGCAAGCAAATTTCCGGTCCAATTCCTGCCGGATCCCCCATTGTCAAGGCAATCAACGTTTTCGACATAACACCCACTCCCACTAAGAATTAATGTTTTCTCCTATTTACTCTCTCGTTCTCACGATTACGTACCTTGACAGTTTGCGAGTAGTTGCCAGAATGCTAGATGTGCCAATTTTCTAACGGGTAGTCCGTTGCAGGAACAGAGATTGGCGCTGTTTTACCAATACATGGAACACAAAT
>QXHL01000006.1 GCA_003584005.1 Alicyclobacillaceae bacterium I2511
CCCACAATTGTGATTAGATTTGTATTCCATAAGAATAGTATATCGTAGCAATCAATCTGCTACCGATTTAAAAAGAACAAAACATTCGCCTAACGGCGAGCGCCTTAGTTCCCCAGCACTGAAGTGCAGGGCTTTACGGCGCGCTTGGTAAAGAAACTCCTCCACTTCCCGACTGGCTACGTTAATTCCCCCTGTTTTAATCATGTCCTTTTTGCGGTCTACCACCGTCAAATACCCCTCTTCATCCATCACCCCCAAGTCTCCACTATGCAACCAACCGCCGCGAAAAGCCGCCGCCGTTTTGTCCGGCTGATTGAGATATCCCAGCATAGCATGGGGGGTGCGGTGCACAATTTCCCCCACCGTACCCGGAGGAACAAAATGGTCCTCCGCATCCACAATCCGCGTTTCCACGTTCAGCCCCGGTTTTCCCGCAGACCCCAATTTACGCAGTTGATCCTCAGGTTTTAAGATGGTGGCCAGTGGAGCCACTTCGGTTTGCCCATAAAAGTTCCAAAACCTCGCCTGTGGCAAACGTTGCGACAATTCCTTCAACACCTCCACAGGCATAATGGCTGCCCCGTAGTAACACTTCTGCAGTGAAGTCAGGTCATATTGATGGAAATTCGGGTGACGTAGCAGACCAATCCACACCGTTGGGGGACAAAACAACAGAGTGGCCCGCACCTCAGCCACCGTACGCAAAATCAGCTCTGGACTGGCCTGGCTCAGGATGATGCCCGTTCCTCCCAAGTACACGCTGGGGCCTAAAAAACAGTTGAGTTGGGCACTGTGATATAGGGGCAAAGCATATATAGACACATCCTCTGCGGTCATGGAACCATCCACCACGGTACTCACATACTCCGCCACCAGACTGCGGTGTGTCAGCATTACGCCTTTGGGCTGTGATTCAGTGCCACTGGTGTAGAGAATTTGCGCCACATCATCGTCTGTCACATCCGCATCTAGGGGGTCCCCATTGCTCCCATCCCCCACAAAGGTCCCTTCCCGCCGAGTGGCCAAGGTCTGCCAACCGGGGTGTGCCGCACCCAGTTGGTCCATCTCGTAGCGCATCTCCACCCCCCTACCAGCTCTTTTCAACGCCTCTTCCAGGGTATTCACAAAGTCTGGTGCACAGGCCACCCCCACAACCGCTGCATCTGTCAAAACGTAAGCGATTTCATCCGGTGTAAGCATGTAGTTGACAGGTACCAAAACCGCTCCCAAACGAGCGGTTGCAAATACCAACAGGACAAAATCCATACTGTTTTTTGACAACACCGCCACAGGCGTACCCCGCTTGACCCCATCCTGTCGCAGAACTTGTGCCGTCTGCTGGACGCGATTGTCAAATTCCCTGTATGTCAAACGCTCCTGCCCGTAGACCAACGCCAGTTTGTCCGGATATCGAGCCGCACTACGAGTCAGAATGTCCCCCAACGTGTTGCGCCTTGCCCGCGCAATTTGCACTTGCCATTCCTCCACAAAAACTCAACATCCGTCCAGTTGAAAAATCGTGCGTCATCAGTTTATTACGACTATACCGTTTATTTTGGTAATTTTGCAAACATCCGCGACAGCAATCTGTTGCTGAAGAAATGGCTGGCGGTCCATGGTACCCCTCATAGAATCAGCGGATTTTCGAAATTAATGGCCACACTGCGGCCCAGTTGCACAATCTTGGGCAAGGTCTGCTCCCCAAGCGTGTAGATGCGAATGTTGTCCTCAGACTTGTCCATCAAGCGCATGAGAGACCTCACCAAGCTCAGGTAGCGAACCTCGTCCACCTGACACTCAAACACAGATTTCTGTACCCGTTGCCCAACATTTTGACACACCTGCGCAACTTTGCGCAGACGCTTTTGACCGGCTTTGGTCTCTGTGCAAATATCGTATGCGACAAGAACGTACACCGGACACCCGCCTTTCTCAAAACCTTCAATTTCATCACATGTGCCCATTCCATCCTAAGGGTGAAGTGAAGTTTGACTCCACCTTAAAGTGTGTGTCCGGAAAGGGGTCTGGTCAGACCCAAGCAGTGCGAGGAGGCCAGCCCCAAATGCGCACTGAGCGTACGTTTTCGGTACGTGAAGGAGCATTTGAGGCGACGACGCGGCAATGCGTCGGGGAGTTCTGACCCCTTTCCGGACAACCTCTTAAAGGCAGAGTTTTATTTATATAAGAAGGGGAAATAGGGAACATCCTTACGAATGGCCCTCGCCATCAGGCGAGTTTGAATGTGAAACGCCATTTCAAACGTGACGGTTTTTTTCAACAGCGGGTGGCGACAAGTGTCCTGCTTGCGCTCTTGGTAAGCCTGAAGGACCGTTCTTCTGCCCAACTCGTTGAGCCGCACCGCACCTCCAGGCAATTCATCAAAGTCTCTGAGTCCAAGCTGCTGCCGATTGATGAGCGTCAGGGCTACTCTATCTGCAAGAATAGGCCGCATTTCCTCCATCATATCTAATGCAAGCGCTGGCCTCCCCGGACGTAGGCTGTGTAAAAAGCCCACCTGCGGATCTAGCCCGACAGACTCTGCGGCAGCAACCAAGTCGTTGCCCAGCAGAGCATACAAGAAAGACAGCAGGGCATTCACCGAATCTCGAGGAGGTCGACGATTCCGTCCAGAAAAACTCCAGCCCCCACCCTCTCGCAGCATGTTGGACATTTGCGAAAAGTACCGCCTCGCGTTGATGCCCTCCACCCCGCGCAGAACATCTAAGTCTGTAATTTTGGACAATCGTCGCATGTCCCGCATCATTTCCTCGGCAACCCGCTTGAGCACGTCGCGTTTGACATCGTCACTGCTTTCCCGTGCCGACCGTAACAATACTTGGCGACAGTTATGCAGTTTCCCGGCAATCACTGCCTGAACAATGGGAATTGCGTTTTCCGGTTGTTGCAGCAGCCGCTGTTGCGCAATGCGCAGCAACACATTGCCTGTGGTGGGTCCCACAATGCGGTACAAAAACTTACCACGAGTGTTGAGCATGACAACGGATCGACCATCTTGGGCACAGCGAGCCAACAGTGGGCTGGTCAAAGACACCCGGCCAATGGCGACAATGCTATGTAAATGGTGCAGAGGAACTCGCAACAGAGGTTTGTCAGCCATCGCCACCACATTATCGTGATCCAAACGTAAGACGACCCCCTCTGTTTGCACATACAGGGTATTAAGAGCCTGCTGAATCATGTGGATTTTACCTCCGTTCGATTGTGGACATTGTCAGGGTGGTGCCTGTCCTAAACATCATGACCCATCGACAGCCAGGGCCCGCTTGGCCTCTGACCAATCCGCCCAGTCTTGTGACAGGTGCCCATCTGTCACCTCCGGCATGCAGGACTCCTGTAGGGAACAATCAGTGCAGCGAGCATCATACACTGCTTGGGGCAATACGCCAGACGCATTGAGTTCACGAATTTCCTCCGCAACCTCCCATACCTGCCGTCTCAGTTCTGGAGTAAACTCTACCTCGCGTCGGTGTTTAGAGCTGATGTGGTACACCACTCCACGCACTACCGGGACCCCAAACATTTCCTCCAAACACAGGGCTTGCCCGCAAAGTTGCAATTCATCGTGGATAGATGACTTGAGTCGCCCGTGCTTATATTCCACTGGATAGGGGATCCCATTATGCAATTCCACCACGTCACACTTTCCCACTAAGCCATACAAATCCGACCCCACTGGAAGCGCGGTAAGAATTTGCACGTCCTCCCGCAGTTTATCCGCCTCTTCATCGGCCCGCTCATGGGCCCATCGGCCCTTCATGGTGTAAATATTCTCATCCCAGACCTGCTCCAAGTAAATGAGACCATACTGACGTGGGCAGTAACTGTAATGCTGCAACGCAGACAAGGGCACGAGGTCCAGCTCATCCCACTCTCGCAAGGATGGAGGTGATTTTTCTACTTCCAAATGAAGCTCCCTCCCCAAATTCCACGTTAAATTTCATACACATTGAACTACCAAATTTTGAGGAAAGAAGATTACGGATCTAAGATGTGAACACCCGTCATCCTCAACGCTCACTATGTAGTGTGGTCAGAGAATGAGAAGAGTAAACCTGTGGAGAAAATTATAATCCCTGGATGTTTTCGGTTCTGACACACTGTATCTACCAAAATCACATAATCACTGAATGAATTTCGCAAAAAAAAAAAGTAGATTCTCCTACTCCAAATACGATAAAAAAGATGTAGATTAGCAAGGACTTCTTCCCAATTTATTGCGAGACACAAAGAATATTCCAATCTTGACCACACTTCTGGCTGAAGAGGTCGATTGGTTGGTGACTGAGGATGAAGATCTGCAGGTGATACGCAATATTTTTCCTATTTGCACTCCTACGAAATTTTTGGCGATGTTAGGTCCACAAAAATAAGGCAGTAAAAGATTGCAAAAGACCGTCTTCGTGAATCTGACCTCATTTCCAATTTTCACGTGGCCCTCGGATGTGGAAGAAGTGTTTTAGTAAATCTACCTTCAACGGGGCCGTGGCAGTAGGCCACGGAGCAACCGGACGGCGAGATCAAGGATGCCTTTGAGATTCACTGGCTTCAACGGGGCCGTGGCAGTAGGCCACGGAGCAACGTGCGTGGATATTACGTGGGGAGTACGCAGTGAGGCTTCAACGGGGCCGTGGCAGTAGGCCACGGAGCAACGTAACGCTGGAAGATAGTTCTAACAGATAGATCACCACGCTTCAACGGGGCCGTGGCAGTAGGCCACGGAGCAACATAACTTGTGCCCACTGCTTAATCTCTGCTCTATTTCCAGCTTCAACGGGGCCGTGGCAGTAGGCCACGGAGCAACCAGCCCGGATAAATACCCTTGTACTCCGATCACCGACGCTTCAACGGGGCCGTGGCAGTAGGCCACGGAGCAACCGGCGGCTGCGCATCGGGGCCGCAAACAAGGTCGGGCAGCTTCAACGGGGCCGTGGCAGTAGGCCACGGAGCAACTTGGACTGGTTCACTGTGGAATAATGCGGCTTCTTGGGCGGGCTTCAACGGGGCCGTGGCAGTAGGCCACGGAGCAACGGCACGTCAAAACCAATGGCAGACAGTCGACGGCCAGCTTCAACGGGGCCGTGGCAGTAGGCCACGGAGCAACATGCGACGGGCGGCTTTCGTATGATGCTCCAAGCAGGGCTTCAACGGGGCCGTGGCAGTAGGCCACGGAGCAACCATCCACCCCATGAGCGCCACAGGCCGTGGAGTACAGCGGCTTCAACGGGGCCGTGGCAGTAGGCCACGGAGCAACCCGTTGACACCGCGAATTGAGGCCGCACTAAGAGGCTTCAACGGGGCCGTGGCAGTAGGCCACGGAGCAACTGTGCCTGGTGTATAGCCACCCGTTTGGTTATTAGGCTTCAACGGGGCCGTGGCAGTAGGCCACGGAGCAACAAGCAGGCCAGCGTGGGGTAGAACAACCGCTAAAGCAGCTTCAACGGGGCCGTGGCAGTAGGCCACGGAGCAACGGCAGTGGCAAGTCGTTGACCATGCTGTATTTGGCAGTGCTTCAACGGGGCCGTGGCAGTAGGCCACGGAGCAACGCCTGGGTTACGCAGAGCCTGGTGCAAACTGAAAGTGGAGGCTTCAACGGGGCCGTGGCAGTAGGCCACGGAGCAACATAGGTGGCCGTGTCGGCAGGCCCAACACCCCGTTGCTTCAACGGGGCCGTGGCAGTAGGCCACGGAGCAACGTGGATATCCAGGCGTTTCACCTACCTTCATACGACGCTTCAACGGGGCCGTGGCAGTAGGCCACGGAGCAACAGGAAAATTATGCAGATCAGCATTTGGGCGCATACACGCGCTTCAACGGGGCCGTGGCAGTAGGCCACGGAGCAACTTGAGTCCGTAGGCCGCGCTGGCCGGGTGGGCGAGCTTCAACGGGGCCGTGGCAGTAGGCCACGGAGCAACGGCTGGACATGGGGAATGTATCTGCGGCGATCTCTGCTTCAACGGGGCCGTGGCAGTAGGCCACGGAGCAACGCCATTAAAGATTTGGAGGCTCCTGAACTCACAGGGGCTTCAACGGGGCCGTGGCAGTAGGCCACGGAGCAACCCTTCTGCTACCAGGCCATGCGTGCCGCGGGATTCCAGCGTTTTTTCGCGAACCTCATGAAACCTCGTCCACACAGAAGCCTGCGCATTAGGTACATCCCTAAACAACTTCTATTGTACCAAGAAAAATTCATGTTCGCGAACCCCCCGGGAAAATCGTCATCACTATAGGTTCGCGCGATATGCATCCATTCCTCAGTTCCCCTGTTGGAGCAAGTAATTTTAAGTCAAGGTGACAAATGGGCTAATATCAGTGAAATTTCAACGGTTTTTGCATGATCACAGTATAAAATACCCCATAGAACCCAGGATGAATCTATAAGCAACTTCCAAATACAAGTAAGTCACTTTGGAGTAGATAAATGATATTAATGACCCCGTTTTGTGGACAATGGCTGCCCTATTCCAGCTCTCGCTACCTGTTCAATTCTGACACGCATGTGGCCCCAACCAAAGCGGCTATCTAGCCCTATGCCCGTATACGTGCCCAACCAAAATAAGGCACGTAGAATGCCTGCCGAAAAATCCGGAATATCAGAACCGCAATTGTATTTCACCGTACCTTGAAACGCCAAATGAGTTTGCCCACCCGGTCCAGGTTGGCGTTTCATGTCAGCACTGATGGAATAGGCCTGCGGGGTCACCCACCTTACCAATGGCTCAGCATCCACGAGAAACTCAATGTCATTATAAAGATTCCATTGCGACGTCAATGCCTGCACAACGAAACTTGGGGTAGGAAATCCCATTCCAGCCTCGGCGTTGGCTGAAGGAAGGGCTGTAGGAGATAAAAAACGTACTTCAAGTTGATCGAACTTCCCTCGTTCAAATCCCGATTCCAAGAGATTTGCATAGGATTGCGCGTTTCCCCTTGCATCCACCGCAGTCACAACCATCTCGACCTCTATGCCTGGCAAGGTATACTGTATGGGAACTCGCTCGGCTAACTTTTGCAGAAATACTGTCCCTTCACCATCAAATGTACTCAGGGTGCATTCATACACTTCCCCCGCAGCGAGATAAGTGACACCCCTGTCATGAGAAATACTTCCTGTTACCTGGTTAAGTGAGAAACCCCCGTTAGCTGAAGTTTCTAGACCAATGATTGTCCGAGCCATTTTAAGCATTTCTGCACACAGTATCCACGCCGTTCCCTCAACCGTAACTTGCTGGAACAATTGGAACCGAATTCGCCAGTGCTGCAACATCGGCACACCTTCCCACTTGGCATGTGCGCGCCATTGTCGCGCATCATTGGCACTCTGCAGAACCTAGAAAAGTATCTCTCACCCCTAGTCTACACACTCCGAAAACCGCCCCATCCACACATCCTACTCAAATGAGTGCCGAAGCTGCGCTAGAGAGAGTTGTAAAGGTCAACTCAACTAAACCGAGGGGACTGTCCTCTGGTCCAAGGCGTCGGCTTTTAGGAAACACCGACATATCCCGATGAATGAAGAACTTGTCACGAATACGCAATCGATATTCCTCTGGCAGCAACATCAATACTGTCGTCCCTGTCAGACCCGAACCCCAGCCCAGATGCAGGATCGGCTTTCCCTGTGTTTGTAATAGAACAGTTGGAATAGGCTTCTTCACATAGTCGTAAAACCGTATTTCATTCGCAATCCAATCCGTGTGAAAGTCAGTTACGTACTTTTCAATGTCCGCCACAGTGGTGAACGGCATTGGCATGCCCTCGGGTACATACTGACCCATTAGCCAATCATCCAACACAATTTTCAGACGGGTCTGTTGACCCACATCCACCGTCTCAATGGTTATAGGAGCTTTGTCATACCAGCCATTCTCTCCACCCACGCTCTTCACACTGGTAGATACGATTGAGGCAGCGTCCTTTGCAAACGGAGCAGCATCACCGATGCGGAGCACCCGCAGGTAATCTCGATGCGGTGCATCCGAAGCGTTACCTTTTTTAGAATCTCTAGTGGAAATCTCAGGCCCTTTTCCAATCAGGTGGCTTGCCAGTAGTTCCTCCACCATTGGCTGGCTTGCCCATTTTTTGTTTCCGGGGACTCGCTGTAAAGCAGTATCCACCATCTTCAAAAATTCAGTCGGCCTTTCGCGAATCCATTGCTTCGCCACATGGTAGAGAATCACCGTGCGTAAGCTACCTTTTATAGCAGTCCCGAAAAACTGTGGATTGCCTTGGGCAGAACGCGTTAAGACTCGAATGTCTTTTGTGGTGGGTCTACCCCCGCTCAGCTTACAGGAATACACACTAATGTCTGCAATAATGGATTCACTCCACAACTGATGCTGTTCCAGCCAAGAGCGCATCCCCCTGCCATCGCGGCTGTTCATGATGCCCACCGCATCCCCCAAAAAACGGTTTGCTAAGCGTCGTTGCAGCAATAAATTAAGTAATCTTTCTTCGCTGAAAACATACAGACGATTGCCCCAGATGGTATATTGACCTGCATGTAATTCCTCTGTTCCACCGATGTGCACAGGTGTAAGGGCACGCAAGACTAACTCTGTTCCGGTCATTTTCCCGCCACCCCTTTCCCACCACGGAGGGCTGGAACGGATAGACACAAGCCATTGCGAAAGAGGGTACGCCTTCCCCGCCAAATTTCTGGAGTGACATCCACCATGTGGCCCTCCGGACGCCAAGGGAACCACGACCCCTCGGCAAACATGCGAACAGAGCGGCGCTTCACTTGCTGTCCATCATCCCCATATGCAGACCACCCCCGCCTGTCCACCCATTGTACTGACGCCCCCCGCCAATCATGCAGGGTCTCTGCACCTGCAGGGTGGTAGAGAGACAGCGAAATATATCCATCGGCCTGAAAGGATGGATGCAACAACTGCCACAACTCTGTAAGGGCCCGTGTCCCATGACGAGTCCCCGATTGGCCTAGTTCGCCCATCTTGACTTCAGATTCTTCTTGCAGCAGGTGCCATTGAGTGGAAAAACGGCCATAGCCAATACTGCGTTTCCCGCCGATTCCGCTTTCCCCCAACCAACGCAAGGAAGTCTCCACCGTCTTCTGCCACTCAGGAGTTACTTGCAAAATGAAAAACAGTCCTGAACCCTCACCGTAGACCCGTAGTCCTTGACGGAAATATTCTGAAGCAGATGTTTCCCGGTCCAGACTGACTCGCGGAATAAGCGTTTCATTTCCCACACTAAGCAAATCCTTAGTGCGTGATAAATTGAGACTCTCATAGTCTTCCTCAGAAAAATCAGTTGCAGTAATCCATTGATGAAAGAGGGATATGGGAACGAAGCGAACCTTTTTTACGGCTTTTGCCCACTTCGCGCGAATCAGTGGGTCTCCCTCAAATCCCGGTGGTGGTAACATTGGTTTGGGCAAAAAGTACAGTGGCTCGTCGCCCCCCGTATTAAGATTCTTTTTCAACACGGGAAACGCGCTGCTGACACGAAATGGGCCAGGAATCCCTTCGAAGGCTTGCAACTCTACAGCTTCCTGTGGCAAAGTTTCTGCCCCTGCTTGTGCAAGTTCATTCACCCAGCGCTGGACCGTGGCATCGCCGTACAGTTGACGAATCGCGACGGTGATGGCGCTGAACCAGGTATCCGAACGCAAAATTTGCGTCGTGGCCTCTTCTCCAATTCCGGGTTCACCTACATGTACTGGGCTTTGAAAATTCATTTCCACCACATAGTCCACGCGTCCATCCGCCCTTTCAAACGTGCTGAGAAGCGAAGCCGTTGGCAAATAGCCCCGCCACCTGGTCCCAGTGCGACCGTAGCGGAAACTCCTCGCCAAAGTCGTCTAAAATCAATGCTGAATCATCTCCGTTGCGATAAGTGTCAAGAGTTCTCACCACGAGCTGTTCACACTTAAACTGTACTTGGCCATAGCCACGCGACCCATGCCCACCTAAAGCGTCATCCTCAAGAATACGCAACTGCTCTATTATATTCTGCCAGTCGTCCAAAATCTGTGTTGTATCAGTCACTGTGTATACTAACTCAAAGTGAAATTCAGACCCTGCCGGGACCCGTTCTATCTGACGAGGATTGGCTGCCGCCGTCAGGCGATCCAAACCATTTTCAGATTTCCATTCAGTCATGTACAAACCGGTTTCTAAACCTTTCAGTTCTTCTGCCGACTCCCTGGTTAAATGCAAGTCACGCACTGCCAATCGGGCGGGTAAATTATTACCCTCGTCCTGCTTGCTACTCGTAGCACCAAACATGCGACAAACAGGACATTCTGGTTTAGTACACTCATGACGGTGCTTCACATTCCCCCCACCAGGGCGGGAAAAATATTGCTCTACATTTCCATTCCGTTGCCGTGTAAATTCTGTTCTCTCCAACAGGGACCGCAATTTCCCTTTGAGTGAACTACCCGGTATGTAGGGATACCTGGTAACCGGATCGCGTACCACTGGCGAGTCAATGCCTCCAATGCTCATAGAATCGGAAAGAGCACCAATATGCAGTCCTGTGATTACTTTCATTGTGCCAGAAAGAAAAATTTTCCCATAAAGGTGTGCATATGCCGTCATTTACTTGTCACTCCCTCCCAGATAGCGATGATAGGCCACAACGGTTTCGACGAAACGCACTAGATTGGTAAAATCCTGTTTATCATGAAGGTGTTCCAGGGCATAGCTGAACGCTTGTTCAAAATTCTTCAGTGCCTCTGCTGATCCTTTCTCCGCCCTCCCCGCAGCGTAAATCAAGCGGATCTTTGTGAGCTTCACCTGCTCCAGATCTAGTCTTGATGAACTGCGCAAACGCTGCAATTCATCGATAAATTTTCGAATTTGACTCGTAGTCACTTTTTTATCTTTCATTACTTTAGCAAGTTGCTCACCGACATTTAAGATCCCCGTTGCATCCCATTTTTTTAGATCCTGATCCCCAAATTTTTCTTTCATTGTTTGACGCACATTCCAAGACGGTCGATCGTCATTTCGATGATACTGCGTTGGTGTCCTTCCAGTGTCGCTATTTTGCATGTTCATTCCCCTCCCTTGTCCATAAGTTTAACCAGGTGAACACCACTCGCCAAGCGGCATAATACTTGCGATCAACCAGTTTAGTTTTGACAGACTGCCACGCCTGCTCTTTTTGTTTTTCCATCTGAAGTCTTGCAATCTGATAGAGAAACTTTGCAAAATGAGTCGCATTCCGGTCCATCAGGTCCGTGAAATTCAGACCGAAGTAAATGAAGCTACGGGGTAACCCTAATTCCATCAGAGGTTTGAGCAGTTCGCTTCGAACAGTTTCAAGTGTCTTCCAATCTATATCCAAGGGAAATTGAGTGGTTTCCTTGTCCAACTGTAATTCATCATTCCCAGCCGTTTGATTCTTCCCCATAGAACTGTTAGTGATATTCAGCGTCGGTAAGGATTGGTAAAAAAGCGTCAGTCGATTCTTCCCATTGTCTTTAGCTTGCTCTTCTGCTTTGCCAGCCCAGTTGGCCAAGTGGTAGAGAGGAACATGGTAGTCGGCGACAATCAATCCGCCAGATATGGTGATATGCTTGTTGTCCCCTGTATAACGAGTGAACTCCCGTTGAATCATTGGAGCAAATTCAGCGAGGTCATCCCAACTTCCCACCATAAACAAATCGTCTCCCCCGGCATACACCACGTGGAACTTGCCCTTTCCTTTGGCGTCCGCCTGCTGGCAGAGTAGGTTTAATTGCTCACTGAAAAAACGGGAAAGCTCTCGCGACAGAGTGCTGACATTAGCAAAATTGCGGTTTCCCGTACTCATTCCTCTCGCAAAGATCTGTCCGAGATTGTCCACATCCATGCGCAATACGCCTAACTTTTTTGCCCCAGTAGAGTCGAGCGCCAACTTCTCGAAGGTACAAAACTGCCCATTTGAATCAGTTTTAGCATAGCCCGGGGGTTCCAACAAACGTTCATATTTGTAAAAGTCATCGTCTTGAACAGCGAAACGCCACTCCCACTGTTTATCTGCAATTCCTTTTTGTAGGACGTTCCTATCCGCACCTTTGCTTGGAACAAGGGCATACCCACGACCACAGACTTCAATCTCCGCCGCTTGCGAACCTGGTTCCAGCAAACGAATTCCTACAGCCCGTGGCAAGTTTGTCCCCAATTTTTCTAATCTGATGCAAGTGTCACACAACAAGCGTTCTGTTTCTGCAGAATCCTCGCCCCGTACTCGATGTAACGGTCGTTCATCAGTATGGCAAACATCACACTCCTCCATGCTCGCCTCTCTGGGTTGCAGCGGATTCAGGGCTGACTCCAAAGATAATTGTTGAAAATAGCGCTGTCCCTTTTGCTGACCTGTGGCACGTGCCACCACACCCCAGACATCCGCATTGGCAAATTCAGCATCGTTCATTTCAACCCAACCGACAGCCAAAAACAGTTTGCCTCCCAACTGCTGCAAAAGCCACTGATTCATTTCTATAGCGGTTTTATTCAATACACGCAAAGTCTCAGAAGTATTGGGTAAAAGCAAGTACGCCCCACCCCCACCGACATACACCTGGTGAAAATCAGGCAAGTCCAATTGGTGCAAAACGTGATTGACAAAATCCAAAATTACTAATTGTAAAAAGAATGAGCGACCCCGTAATGTCTTGAGAGCACCCTTGGGATGAACGGTGTAAATAAAATCCTGAATTCCAGAGAGGTCTATGCCAATAAACAAATAGGGTTTCAAGGCATCTCCAACTTTTAACAGACAGGAATGACGCGCCAAGCGTAATTTCAACAGGTCATATAAAGAAGTTGGTGTCGTATTTCCCCTCAAGGTCGCCTCAAGGTCTGTGCAATCACGAGACAGCACATTCAGCAATCGCTGGGTGTGAAGCTGCCCGTTATCCAATGACGTTAAATGATGCAAGAGTTGTTTGCGATTAAAGGAATGTGCAGATTTTGTTTGTTTCAATTCAGTTGAATCAAATCTTATCTTTGTAAAAATGGATGTGGCCCTGGCTTCTGGTAGAACCTTGAACACATCCAGTCGAGAGCTGGGCTGAGAGGCTTGTATGGACTTCCATTGTTGCAATGCTGCACGATATTCAGCCGATTGGGTCTGCTGATTTATCCAGTGAAGTCCTTCTTGCCATTGCCAATCTTGAAACCATGTCCGCAAATCCTGTAGCAGATATACCGTATGCCAGTTCAAGCGAATGGTCACCCCCATTCTGAAACTCAATTTCATGCCTCGGTAGAGTAGCAATCAAACACTCACGCGTCCAATCAATGATTTTCTCATGTGTCCTGTAACAAGTCTTGAATACAGGCATGAACCTCGTCATACGGATTGGAAATTGCGTTACCATTCCCTTCATTCCCAGAAAGACGCCCGGCAATATCCATCAACACAGGAAATAGGTCCTCCACTTCTGGTGTATTGGAAGGAAACAAGTGTTGTGGCATGTCCCGAAAACCCGCCTGCAGTCTTTCTTGCACCGCATCCCGGGAGATGCCTTGAACCCTGTGTACAATGTCATTGCGCAATTTAATCAGAGGGTCCAACGCCTGGAGCGTTGCCAAATCCGCATTACCATCTCCGGTAAGGTAACGCCCAATTGCGGTGAGAATGAGTTGGTTAACCTCGCGATCGACACGAACTTCTAGTTTTTTTTGCTGACCCTCTTGTACAAATGAATAAGTTTGCAAATACTCCTGCAAATTGAGTTGTTCTCGAACCCATTTATTGTCGATGTACTTTCCATCTTTTGTAAAAACTACACCTCTTTGTACCACAAACCGTCGCAGGGCCTGTTCTCGAAATGAACCCAAAAGAACCGCCATGGCAATGTATGATTTTTGTCGAGCAAATACCCCAACCTGAAAAAGGGTCTCAAACAGTCGCCTGGTTTCTGTGATGTCATGCTGCAACTGATATAAATCTGTAAGCCAGTTATCCAGAGAATTACTAACCTTTGAACGCACCCTACTGTCGTGAATTTGATTTTGTCGGCCTTGCAGGGACTGCAATATTTTTTTAGATTCCGTCAGATTACCATTCATCCGTTCCACTGCATATGCGGCTAAATCGCGTACCAGATATGCCTCTGTGGGATACAATGTATCCTCAGTAAACAACTCCTGAACCATTTGAAATGATGAATGCTCGCTCGCCCCCAGTGCTTTGTCAGATAAGGCACGAAAGCGGATTCTTTGCATGAATTCCAATTTACGCACTGGCCCGTTTTCCGGTTTATGCAAAAAAGATATATTACCGGTTAACTGCGCAGCTCCGAGTAACATCGCCTCATTCATTTGCTGGGTCCCGCCAGTAAGACCAAAAATGATATGTTTACTTGTTAAATCAGATCTTGTAGTCCAACTCGCAGCCTTTTCTGCCAGCCTTTTTTCATAGAAGGGCAACAGACTGTCTAAATTTGTCGGGTTAAGGTTAATCTGTTCAGTTTGTACCCTGATATGTGTGGGTAGACCAAAATCCACCTTATACTTGGCAATTGCCTCGGCCACAGGATAAGTATCATTTACTGCATAAACCGCATCTGTCTGTTGCGTACCAAAGAGAACCAGCAATTTTATTTCTTCATGAATTTCATTTTCGACATAGTCTACGTAGGGAAGTATGATGGACAAATAGAACTTTTTCCGTTGCTCGACTGTAGCCTGTTCACTTTTCAAAAAATCCCCCAGCAATTGCATCGTACCACTGGGCAGTGAGGTATTTCCCTCTGTTTTTGGAATGTCCGTATTTTTACCATTTATCATCAAACACATAGATTGAGAGGCTTTCAAATCCCGAAGCCCCAAATTCACAACCAGAATCGCCAATCCATAAACACCACCCTTCTTTTAAACCGATATTTGGATAATGAAAATTACTGTACGCTTTTCTATCTCGTTAGTGTGCAATGGAATCATGAGACTACTCTATTAAGAATACGCGTCATTCTATTCAATTCCTGCAATGGATTAGCAAAATCATATAAATAATTCCATGGGTAGCTATGGATGTTCATAATTCGCGCAATCTTGCAAGTCGCAATACAGCAACGACTTCAGTCTCATGTATTCCAAGAAGCAAGTAACGAGTCAAACTACAGAGTAATGACATAACGATTTGGGTAACAGTGGAATTTTAATAGGTACTTCAACGGGGCCGTGGCAGTAGGCCACGGAACAACTTTAAGATCTTTAGATGTTAATGTTGAAGATTTGTGCTTCAACGGGGCCGTGGCAGTAGGCCACGGAGCAACCTGGGGCCTTATCCGGCGCGGGTTTTCGGCTCATCACCCTTCAACGGGGCCGTGGCAGTAGGCCACGGAGCAACATTAAGCAGGCTGGGATGTATCGAGGGGTGTATCAGCCTTCAACGGGGCCGTGGCAGTAGGCCACGGAGCAACCTGGGGCCTTATCCGGCGCGGGTTTTCGGCTCATCACCCTTCAACGGGGCCGTGGCAGTAGGCCACGGAGCAACTCTAAGGCTGGAGTTGATTTACAACTCGGAGGGTTCCTTCAACGGGGCCGTGGCAGTAGGCCACGGAGCAACGCGCCTTTAATAAGGTCAGCAATTGACAAGTCATAATCACTGCCTTCAACGGGGCCGTGGCAGTAGGCCACGGAGCAACTTGCAGCGCAGGCATACCCGGGCCGTGTGTTGGCCCTTCAACGGGGCCGTGGCAGTAGGCCACGGAGCAACGTTGTCCCTTCACGCTCCCTTCCCCACCACATATCTTGCCTTCAACGGGGCCGTGGCAGTAGGCCACGGAGCAACCACGTTTGCACCCCCTAATCAACAAACCTATACGCCCTTCAACGGGGCCGTGGCAGTAGGCCACGGAGCAACAAGATTACTATTAAACTACTTTTAGGAGATAATTATAATCCTTCAACGGGGCCGTGGCAGTAGGCCACGGAGCAACGAGGCAGGAGAGGAACTCTGCTTCCGTTGCGAAACATCTTCAACGGGGCCGTGGCAGTAGGCCACGGAGCAACAAGAGGAACAAGCGGTGGCGAGTGCCTTAGCCCAATCTTCAACGGGGCCGTGGCAGTAGGCCACGGAGCAACCACCTGTGCCACGCTCCTTTTGCAGGCGGCTGTCCATCCTCTTCAACGGGGCCGTGGCAGTAGGCCACGGAGCAACACTGCCAGTAGCAAGCAAAAGCAAGACGTAGTTGATCCTTCAACGGGGCCGTGGCAGTAGGCCACGGAGCAACCTCGCGGGATTTAACAAGGCATTGCCGCCCATCCTCCTTCAACGGGGCCGTGGCAGTAGGCCACGGAGCAACCAACGCCGTGGGGCTGTGGGTAGACATGGGCCTCGGGACCTTCAACGGGGCCGTGGCAGTAGGCCACGGAGCAACCATTACCCACAAGGTTTGACCGTCGTCCCACACATCCCCTTCAACGGGGCCGTGGCAGTAGGCCACGGAGCAACGCCAGCAGGAGCGGGTGGTGATTCACCGGCTGCTGGTCCTTCAACGGGGCCGTGGCAGTAGGCCACGGAGCAACGTGAGTCTAGCGTAGGTAACTATCATGCCGGGAATATTTGCCTTCAACGGGGCCGTGGCAGTAGGCCACGGAGCAACCTCAAAGCAGATGGATTTACCACGCTCTACTACACCTTCAACGGGGCCGTGGCAGTAGGCCACGGAGCAACGGGGCCTTTGCGACGGCACTAAGACAGATGGGGGCACCTTCAACGGGGCCGTGGCAGTAGGCCACGGAGCAACTCCAACAGGAACTTCACGCTCGGCACATGACGGTGGGTCCTTCAACGGGGCCGTGGCAGTAGGCCACGGAGCAACCCTTCTGCTGCCAGGCCATGCGTGGCGCGGGATTCCAGCGTTTTTTCGCGAACCTCATGAAACCTCGTCCACACAGAAGCCTGCTCATTAGGTACATCCCTTAACAACTCCTATTGTACCAAGAAAAATTCATGTTCGCGAACCCCCCGGGAAAATCGTCATCACTATAGGTTCGCGCACGCTGTACCCTCAACTTTTCCTAATTATCTTAGCGACAAAAATATCTAATTCAAATCCACCCGGTGAAACTTCAATTACTTCTCCATCGGAGTAAACATTCCCAGTCCAAAGTGACAACCATAGCCAAATATCAAGGGTCCGTCCACAGGTTCAGCAAAGGTCACTGTGTAAAATGCCCCATGCCTATCTGGTTGAACCTGACTGCGGCTACCGCCGCTGCGAAAACGTCGAAATTGAATGGCTGTAATGGGTCTTCCGCCTGTTGACACAAACGGTTCCCAGTGTATCTCCACTGGTTCTGGTAATCCGCGCAAGCGAATTTCCTTGCGCAATTGTTCTTCCGCTTCAAAGGTTCCATTTTTCTTTTTAAACCAGGGGTGGAGATAGGGCGTCACAGACCTCCAGGTGCGAGCACGGGCTACCAATGGCGAGATTTCTCGCCCACTTTCATGAAAATTGAGGGTGGAAACTGCCCCTTCCAGATAAACCAACCATTCGCGGCTTCTATCAGCCGTCCAAATTTTTTTTAAACGGTTTGCGGCAGCCACCACTTCTTTTGGAAAAGGGTCCGAACTGTACAGGACCATGTGGTCAATTCTGCCATCCGCATCCGCATCTTCGGGTAAAAAGAAGGCATGACGATGTCCGTCTTCCAGCACTTGATGGTTTTCATCCCGACCACTGACAAGCGAGGGGGCTTCTGCTCCAGACAGACTTAATATTGCACGACGGAATAGTTCACCAAAAGTCACAGACTCTAAAACCAAAGGCAAGGGTTTTCCGAATAAAGCAAAGCGAGCGATATTCACCTCTGTGTGCTGCACCGCAGGGGTCATCAAACGGGGTTCGCCTGCAAAACTGGGATAGGGTCGCAAGTAGTTTACCCAGACGCTGCCTGGGGGCTGGCTCCATCCGCTCTGCTCCAGTTCAGACGTGTCCACCAACAGCGAGTCAAACACAGTTTCAGGAAGTCCTATATGGGGAGAACGACCTCCCTTTTTTGGGGTAACAGCCGTCATCCCAGCCATAGCCCCCTGCCTCCACACCGAGAACTCGCCTTCTGTTTGCACACCCATCACCCGAATAGACTCTGTGACACTTTGAGTAACCCCATATAAATCCGCCGCAACAGCGGGGTAACAGTTGGGTATTCCCTGCCAATCCGGTAACCGAAAAGCTTCCACCCAACTCTCACTACGTCCCAAATACCCCATCCGTTCCAGCAGCGAATCGAGAAGAACTTTCTGTGTGTCTGTCAGTTCCACCTCTGGCCAGGCCATGATAACCTCATGTTCAGGATTCAGCCGTACAAAAGCGTCAAACACAAGCGACGTTTTGCCACCGGCCCCAGGCATATAGTGGCGCGTGTGCCCGCGAGTCCCCTGTGGCAGGGAATAGACCGGTAACCTCTCCGCCAGGACATGGACCAATTCTCTCAGGGAAGCCAACCCTTGGGTATTGGAAGGCTGATTCACCCCAGCAACTGGGTCACGTTTGAGAAACCAGGTGGCCTGCAAAGCCCGTAGAACGCGCCAGGGTGATGGCGGCCACTCAACCTCCCCCTCATTAACATGACGCCCCCATGGCGTCGCGTGATAAAAACCCGCAGGAAAACGAAAAGAAATGGTTAACATCGGTTCACCCCCGCTTGACCGTCTACTTAACGGTATACTGTATCGTTAACGAATCAGACAACATTCCTGCGTCTTTGAGCCGACTTATATACTCGGGCAACGCTGCAGCCAAATCTGCTTCCATCGGCAACTCCCAGCCCTCGGGGCGAGTGGTACGTACCCGCACAGGTTCCAAATCACATGCGGTTCGCAAGCGCATCCCTTCCTGTAAAAGCTTGCGAATTTTGTACAGCGCAAAGGTAATGAGGAAATCCCCCGCAGGGTCTGCCAGACCAAAGGAGTGAATTTCAGCCAAATCAATATTAAAATAGCCAACAATACGCTTGGCTGTGAATTCTTCCCGATGAAATGGGACATTCCCGAACCCTTTATGGGTATCCCCACTGGGATCCACCCGATCATTCTTGACGCCACCGTTTTGCGCCACTGCAACCCCCTCAGCCTCAATGAAAGCAGACAACACCCGAGGCAAGCGCAGGCGGCCACCCGCCAACTCCTTCTTGGCCAGAAAAAGGCCGTGCAGCAAAGCGTTGGTGTCATAACGAAACACCGTTTCCGCCAGTTTTCGCAAATTCACCGGTTGTTTTTCCATACTGCTCAATTCTGCTTTTAAGCGTTCCAACACAGCGGTGTCTTTTCCCTCCAAAATATAGGGTGAGTTCAATCGGTGAGATTCGAGCAACGAATTGGTCAGCAACTCTCCATCTTGCTTATACACCTTCACCAAGGGCAAACCCCGCAAGGGTTCCACCCAATCCCCGACGGTCTCATCCCAACACACGGATTCGAGACGATTTGCCATGCTTTGAGCTGATTCCACAAGCAACATAGATTGCCCATTGGGTCCCTCGTACTGTGCGGCTCCGAGGTCTGGAAATCCTGTGGGCTGGAAACGCGTTCCTTGCAGGGGTTGCAGCTCTGCCTCAATCAATAGCCTGGGTTGAGATTTTAGTTCACTAAAATTGAAACTCATCTTCAACACATCCCTTTATTGAAATTTTTTAAACACACAATATCGCACTGAACCTACTCGAGGACAGGAACTTCTTTTTCTTTCTCTTCGGCAATCACACCCGTCCTAATTGCCAAATGGCGTAGGTCAGAGGTGGAGAGAGGAAACACCAGGGAAGCCGCCAAGCGCAACCCTTCCACTTGGGGGGTGATGGGAATCCTCTTGAGATGAAAAAAGGGGCTACTTAACCCACTGGCTTGCAATCGGCGCACCGCCACGTGTGATGCATCTTCAACCCGGCCACTGTTCAGGCGGGGAATCAATTCTGCAGGCACTGGCACCTGTGAAATCCCAAACACCCTAGCTAATTGCACATTGGATGAGCACACCAGTTTGGACACCGCATAAGCCCAGGGAATTGGTATTTCCCAACTCCCCACAGCCTGCAACGCTCGCAGTTCATGCTGCGACTTCGACGGTGGATTCACCCCCGCCAATGGCAACAGGCCCCAAATCAGTTCACCTAGCCGTACATCCGATACTCTGCCATAAACAAAATTCAGCACGCTGGCTAGAGGCACCGAGACTCTGCCTGCAAAAGGTTTGCTTCCACCCAACTCCTTAGTTGAAGGGCGAGTGTCAGACGATTCTGACGCATTGGCCTTGCGCACACCCTCCAACAACCTGCGCTGCAAAACAGCCACCAAGTTGTGTGTAAGCGGTCCAGATTGCCAAACTACCCGCGCGGTGTCTTCCTGTTCAATCCACTGCCAATATTTAGTTGGATCGACAGGAGATAAAAACGAGCGGATGGCGCCCGCATCGCCTGCCCGTAAAGACACGAATGCCTGTGCCAGTCGAAATTCTTCCGATGCGTCCTCAGCCGCCTCCCACCACTGAGGATTTTTCAGGACCAAGGGACGCACCCCTTCCCGTGCCCTCGGTGTGTGCACCATCAGTTGCTCCGCCTGACCCACAGCAATCAAAAGAGACTGCATTCTCCGCGGCCCGCCGTATTGGCAGTAGTCGAAAATTGACTGACGAATTCTACGTAAGGCGGACGGAAAGGAATGGGCGGCATTTTTGTCATTTGCCATCCGGGCGAATCCGTCCAGCCAGGTGTCCAGCTCTGTCAACAGTTCTGCGTAAGCCTGGCGCCTGACCGCAAACCGCGTCAGTGGAACAGCAAGATATGCCTTGCCTGCCCGCATCAAAAAGGAATAGCGCTGAAAACTGTCAATACCTCGGTCTACAGCCAGCGTCGCGCAGGCCCGGGCAAAGTCCACCCCATTGCGGGCATTCCGCCGTACCCGGTTGCCAGAAACCTGTGCTCTCCCCTCCCGGAAAAGATGTGCCACCTCTGCCAGTGAAGCTGGTTTGCTCCACATGGGGAGCCATGTCTCCGCCCTCGCCGCACTCCCCTCATCTGTCTCCGCGGTGGAACCATTGCCCACCCCGGAAGAGTAGACCGTGAATGGCGCGCTGAGCATAGCCTTACTGGAACTATCCAATCGCTTGGCTGTTGCGGCAGCAAACAACAATACCCCTTCTAACATCAACACAAAATCCCAGGGGTTAACCAAAGAATCCCCTGAAAAGCCACTACTGGCATTGGGACCCCCAGCTTCTCCTGGAGAAAACTGGCCAATGGCTCCTTTGACAAGACCAGGTGCTGGATTCCCCCACAGACTGGACTGCAACCAACCGCGAGAATCGGGGGTCTGTTCCCCGTTCCCCGGGGACATTAGATTTGCCAATCGTTGCATAAAATTATTTGTGAACTCTAGGTTCCCATCATTGCCCCCAGTTCCAGTTAAAGGAGGGAAAGCCACATCAGATGCCGTCAAAACAATAGTGGCATCCATCCAGGCTACCGCCTCGTCGGGTAATCGGTTGCGACAGGCCTGCACCAGTTCCCGCTTATCCGCCTTATCTGGTTTCCCTTGTAAATCTAGATCCGACAAAATGGAACGCGCCGTTGCAATGGTTTGGCGGTACACCGACCACCGCTGTGTCTGTGAATTTGCAATGACGCTGAGCGCCTCGTCCCGGCCATAAAACCCACTGCCCCCGTTCCAAGGTGTGACAATGGGCGTGGGACGATATTGGTCTAGAAAAAAAGACTCTAATTCCCCCCGGTTCAGTACAGTGGCCAGGTGAAACTGTTCTCCCTGCCACCATCCCACCGCGTCAGGGTCCCGTTGCTCTGCAACCAGACGCAACAATCCCAGCCCCTTGAGATAACGAGACAGGGGTACGGGCGCCATTCCGGGAAAATCCAGTACGTGCAATTCAGTTCCCAAGGTTTCTCTGTCTGATGCCTGTGCAGATTCATCTTCTGCCATCAATGTTCGCCTCCTGTGCAGAAGCCCGCCAGTCGGCCACCCGCAACATTGTCTCCAACCAGGCCAAACGGAAAGGGCCATATGTCGCCAACAATCGAGTGGTGCGGTCCAGCCAGCTCCATCCTTCCACACCCCTGCCCAACAGCATCCAATTAAGCCGCAGTATCTGTTCCGGAAGTTGGGTTCCGTCTCCCAAGGTGACGGGGGGCAACACATCTCCTTCCCAAACTCCCCTGGCAAACAGCCGTTCACTTCTTCCCATCACAGCCGGTGGCACGGTTTCACCGGGAAAAGATCGCAAAGACATGCGCACCTTACCGTGATGGCTGGCCACCAGGTAGGCTACTAAGTCTCGCTGCAAGTCAGGGTTACCTGGTTGATGTGCCGCTAAGTAGGCCAAGGCAGAAGCCAGTTCATGGCGAATACGGGATCGACGCAATGGGATTGTGGAACCTGCCTCAGCAAAATCCCCCCCGTCTGCTGTTTCCGCATCCCCAGGGGAGGGGACGACCGTTGCCCTTAACTGTGGCTGAGAGTAGTCCGTTTGGGCGTCCCTATTTACAGGGCGAAATGGGCCAGATTTGGCCCAAAGTTGGTTTCTGGATGGATCATTTTCAGGCAAGTCCTTATTCAGCAGCGCTTGAAATACAGGATGGGCCTTGCCGACATCATGCCAGTTGGCAGCTTCCACTACTGCGGTCAAGGGGGGGGCTCCCAGCGCTGTCTGGAAATGCTCCACCATATCCGCGGCTGCGCGACCCACGTCGTACAAGTGCTCCGTCAGCGCCACCCGATATCCCAAGAAAGTTTGCGGGTCATCGTCGTTAGACAGTTCTTCCTGTGTCCCCCGTTCCGGTAAAGCCGTCGCCGTGACAGGCACGGGATCCCAGGAACCAGGTAAAAACCCCAAGTTCGGGCCATATCCCCCCAACTCTGAATCAAGCAAAAATACCTGTCCAGGTACTGGGTTTTTCTCCTGCAACCCCGCCCACTTGCCGGTTAACCAATCCCAAAGCCAAACTCGTGGTCTACGGGTTTGGTCGGATTTTTTTACTGTGAGATATTCCTTCATTTGTGTCAAAGATACGGCGCACACCTCATCTTGCGTGGGAGGCCAGTCGTGTTCATGGGGTCCGTCTTTCTCCACCCGTCGCCAATATACCTGCACGTCTGTGTCATGGACTTCCCGGACAAACGGCGAGATGTCCAAGTCCAGACCCGCTAGGTCAGGGGTGGTGTCAAACAAGTCCAACAAATCGCGACGACGCAACACACTGCCTGAGGGTTTCCCCAACGAATGAAGTGGCAAATCGGCCGGACCCACTTGCGACAGTTCCTGCAGCCACTCGCGCGCCTGCTGCAAATCCTCTGCCGCATACGGAATGCAAGCATCTGATGTATCGTCCACATCCACGACAAACACCCGCGCTGATTTCTCTGCAGGAGACTCCGGTGCTTCCCCGTAGCGATTGCAACGCCCAAACCGCTGCACCAAAGAGGGCCAGGGAGCCAACTCCGTCACCAACGTCCGGGCCGAGATGTCCACACCAGCCTCCACGGCCTGTGTGGCAATGAGGACGCAGTCCTCCAAAGCCCAAGTTTTTAAATAGGATTGCAAATTTTGACGATCCCGGGCGCGAAAGCGACTATGCAGCAACAACAGGTACTTTGCAGGCGATTTTTTGACCAGAGTTTGATATACCTGCTGCGCACGATTGACACGATTGACAATCACCAGTGTGAGCGTACCAGGCTGATGCTCTTGCACAATCTTTGTAGCCAGGTTTTGGGCATAGGTTTTAGGATTTTTCGCGTCGCTCCCGCTAACTATGAGATCTGTCCAAGACAGCGTTTTCTTCGCGAACATACGCTGCCCCACCACCTCGTGTTGCAAGTCCTGCTCATTCAAGTTCAACTCACATACCTGGTCCAAATATGGAGCAAAATCAACGGTCTCCAGCCATTGCCGGTCCAACGTAGCAGACATCCACGTCGTATGGGCCGCCCCATAGGTCCCAAATTGACGCCGGAAGGCCTCAAACTGCGCTGTCGTGAACATGCCTCCGCCACCCATGAGTTGCACCTCATCAAGAATCCACCAGACATCATTATGCAACAGTCCAAAATCCATCGGCCAACGGGCCCTGCCTATACCATAGCCACGATTGAGCGCACGGGACAGCAATTGGTCTTGTGTACCAATTAACACCTCGTCATTCTCTGGATTAGACTCCCAGATCCGATCTACCTGGCCAGCCATTAGAACATGAACTCCAATTTTGTCTAACCCGAGACGACGAAGCCAGGTGGTGACCTCTCCGGATACTTGGTCCACTAAGGAACGTAGGGGTAGACAATAAACCAGTCTGCGTGGAGTGACATTACGCACCACAGGTCCTGCATACCATCGCTTCCACACCCAACCCATCACAACGGCTGCAGTTTTACCCATTCCCGTGGGCACATTGAGCAGTTCTGGGAAGGTTGGTTCCAGAGCCAAACGTGTCTGGTATGGAAGCGGCTGAAATTCCGTCGCGGTGTGGAATAGCGCAGAAAAACTTTCTAAATCACCCAAATTATTAAACCTCCTTTCTAAAACGAATTTGTCACAATTTAATGAGATGTTTCAAACAATTTCAATATAAATCTCACGAATCAAATATGCAAGTGATTTTGCTATTGCAGGAAAAAAATATAGAGAGTCCCCATACAGCCCAGGGATACCCATCAGGTCTGTATTCGCCGTCAGACGAAGCTTCTGTTACAATACCCTTGTATACACAATCCAAGGTACAAGACATAAACCCGCCGCAATGGTGGATATCCCCTAGACCCTTTTAAGGAATCCTGCGGGCCCCGTTGAAGTGTGAGCTTTATATTGGATAGTCACTTATCCAAGTGAAATTTTCCGCGATTTTCCGCGGCCCCGTTGAAGTAACTGGGTGTGCGTTACTGTGGAGATAAATTCCGAGGAATGGAGTGGCGGTAGTTATGGATTTTTTTGGATACCAAAAGTGTTCCACCTGTCGCAAGGCGCACAAGTATCTGACCGAACATGGCCTGGACTTGGAGTTTCACGATTTTGTTGTAAATCCCCCAGATGTATCTACGCTGCAAGTCTGGGCACAGCGAGCTGGGACTGTGGCAGCTCTTATTAACCGCCAAGGAACACATTTTCGGGAGTTGGGCCTGCGCAACAAAGAATTAGCGGACAGTGAATGGCTCCACCTGCTCAGCCAAGATGGAAAACTAATAAAGCGCCCAATTCTTGTCACAGACAGTGGGGTTGTAGTTGGCTTTGACGTAGCGGCTTATGACCAAATCCTCGCCGCACTGCAGTAGCAAACTTTGGCTGTATCGCGTGTCTTCCCCGTTTTAGCGGCAATAAGTGCCAAACTGAGACTGTTGATTCACACAACTTTTTCAGACCCTTGGCTAGTCCTGCGAGGGATTTTTGAGTTTTTCGGGGAAGAGCAGGCCCCCACCTACCCGAAGGATTGGGGCGGCCCTCCTTAGTGAGAGGGGGACCGAACTGAAAGAAGAATTGATTTTTTCGATTCTGGAAATAAGGGTCTCCCAGTCGCTAAATCATCAAATATCGAGGGAGGAAACGCAAATAAGGGTGTGAAAGTCGTCTATTGCACGTTTTCCCACCGTGTTTGCCCCGATTTTACTGAAATAAGGGCCTGGCGGACGTCTATTGATGCGAAAAGTGGCTTGAAAAGGCCCATAAGCGACCTGTGGCCCCTTATTTGAGACTGTCAACACAGTTCCTAAAAAAATCCTAGCTAGGGGGTATAAATTGCAGAAGAGACTCCAATATGGAATGTGAATGTTCTACGAAGCCTAGTATATCGGCAGGCTCAAACTAGTGCTTACCCTTGCAGTTTGAGTTGCTAACAATTTTCTCTGGCTCCATTTCGAAGATATCCCCTGGGAGCCATGTTTTGCACAACACAGCCAGTTCCGCTTTACCATCCCGCTCTTTAAACACCCTCGCCCATTGACACTTCTTGCAACGTGTGTGCTTAGCAATGCCCATACCGACAAGGAACGTTCCCTAGAATTCATGGGTGGGGTTCCCGAGGCCCTTGTGCCGAACAACCTCAAATCGACCATCAAGCCCCATTCTCGCTAGGAAGCCGAGTAGTTTCGTGGTTTCAATAACATCTAAACTAATTCGGCGGCGTCTACCTGCCGTCGCTTGTTCAATGGGCCACGCGACCAACGATACAATTTTGGAGGAGTAGAGGAGAAATCCTCTGGCCCGCTGTCTTTTCACAGGGACATCGCCTCCCGTAAGTTTAGAAGATACGTGTGGCCTAGGATGCAGAATCTTTATGCTTCAACGGGGCCGCAAGCGTTACTTGCGGAATCACCTCGCGACGGTCCCCCTGCTAGCGACTGCGCATTTCATCCAATCGCACAGCTTGGCGGTGGACGGTGTGATACCACTCGTGGTTTGTTCTCGTAAAAAAGGCTTGAAGTGTAACTGGGCCCCAGGTCCACAAAAAGAACGGCAGGACAACCAAGCCAAAATACGCTCGCCAATTCACACGTTCCATTAACAGGGCCAGTGGTATTTGTAAAAACAGCACCATGTTGATGTCCACCCAAACGCTTGTTGGCAACAGATGGGCAATCTGCGCTGCCAATACTCCACTCGGGGAAGCGTACTGCAGCAAAAACATCACCACAGCCGCAAGAAACAGCATCATTAGGCGCATTGGCTGGAAAAGATATATGGCCATGTCCAACTTGGCCCAACTGCGTTCCCTGATTCCCTGTTTCACGAGGGGAACCATGTGCTGTTTTGCACACTGAAAATGGCCCTGTTGCCAGCGCAAGCGCTGATGAAACGAGGCCATAAAAGTTGTTGGTTTTTCATCATAGACCTTTGCGTCGTGCGCCCAAATGGGAATCACTCCGCGTTCCACACAGCGCACCCCAAACTCCAGGTCTTCCGTGAGACTAGTGGCTTCCCAACCCATTTCTTGAAGCAGTGGATAATCCACGCAAAGCCCTGTACCTCCAAGTGCACAAGGGAGATTAAGATTTTGCCTCGCCTCTTGCCACATGCGGTTATCAAACCAGTAAGAAATGCCCAGTGAAATGCTCACCCACGAATCCATTGGGTTTTTGACGCCAAGATAGCCCTGAATCACTTTGTGTCCGCGACTCAATTTATCGTTCATAATACTGAGAAAATCAGGCGCCACAAGGTTGTCCGCATCAAACATGACGATGGCATCATAAGTTTCTCCCGACAGTTCTAGCTGCTGAAGAATCCACTCGATTGCAAATCCTTTGCCCCGTTTTTCATGGTCGGTACGCTCATGTACCAAAACTCCATGCAGGCGCCCCACATCTGCAGTGTGATCCGTACAGTTATCGGCAATTAAATGTACATCAAACAGGTCTTCTGGATAGTGTTGTGATTTCACACTGTCAATCAGCGGACCAATGACGCGTTCCTCATTGTGGGCCGGAATAATCACAGCAAATCGTTTTCCCGGACCATGCAGGATTTTCTCTTTGCGGTGCCAGAAACCAAAAAACGATGTAACGAGTTGATAGGCGGCCAGCGCTCCCGTAATCATCTGGATGAACGCATACACGATTTCAAACATGTCATAAAACAGAGACATACATAACCCTCAACTTTCTGCCTCAGAACAACAATTTCTTCGGTAGGGGGCTTCCTGTTTTTTTGTTACCACTGTCATTCCCACATAAGCACACTTAGACAGCCCAATCTACACATCCTTCACCAGAAATCACACAGGGCCGAATCTTAACTATTTGTAGTATACCCGTTTTTAAGGGCCGTGTCTCTGACAGGCTATTCCAATTGCACTTTGGGGGTCATCTGTGTCAAGCGTTCTCCCCCAAATAAGCAATAGCCCCACCATCATAAAGTAAAGAACCACCGTGGGGGCATACTCAAACAGATTTTCAACAGAGTTGTGTACAAGAATGGCAGAAATCCCCGCCAGCCCCCCCAAAGCAAGGGCTCTGTCCGCGCCTTTCGCCCGCTTTACAACGGTCTGCACGATTTCACTGACAATTGAAGCATGCAGAGTGAAAAAAAGGACTAACCCGACGAGTCCGGATTCACCGAGAATTTTGGCATAATAACTGTCCGAATAGAGAGAATAGCCATTGACAGTGGCAATGGCTCCACCATACTTGCCCAATCCGGCGCCAAACAGGGGATTGACCGCCATCGTATCAAAAGCATCTTCCCAGCGCAGGATGCGTCCACCCTGGGCTGACTGTATATAATACACAGGTGAGAACAAGTCCATGATACGGGAATGGATTGCAGGCAAGAAAAATGCGATTGCAGCCAATATGGCGAGAACCAGCAGCAATCTGCGTTCATAGACCACTGCAATAAGCAAGAGTGCCACCCCAAAGCCCATCCAAGAACCGCGATCATATGTGAACAGGAGTGTTCCCAAACAGATCAGGCCCCCAAGGGCATACATCCACCTGCGCACACGATGTTTGTCCACAATGAGCAGAGCAAACAGGACTGGAATAATCAACTCCATATTGGCGCCCAATTCTGCGGGTGAGGCAATGACAGAAAACACCCTTGTCCGCACATGTTCCCCCACATCCAGCCAGCCAATTGGAATAGGAACCTTGATAAGATACTGGAAAACTCCATCCACACCAAGCAAAATTGATACAACCACAGCCACATAAAGATATTTGGGTACGTCCTTTGCATCCACGACAAAGGGCAGCAGCAACCCAAACAAAATATACTCCACGTCCATGCTGAAACCGTCAAAACTAACCGTAGGAGTGTTAAATCCCGCCCACAACAAAGCAATGCAGTATAGGATATACCACCATGCAAACTTAGACCAGCGGAATGCTACGGATTTGTGCCCCCCTAAATACCGAACCAGGGCGATGAGGGATAGCAGCAGCAGCACAAGGAAATCCCAAATGGAAGCCGACTGGCCAAAGACTTTGATTAGACCGTAATTCACGATGGGAAAGCTGAGCAGTGAATAAATACACCATTGAGTAAGCCGATTCCAAAACGTCTCATTAAAAGCAAATTGCGGAACAAAATGTGTGCTCAAGTATCTCACCCGAGTTGAGCCAGTGGGCCCTAGATTGCGATTATAAAACAGTCTCTGATGCCACCCCAAGGACGGCACCAGAGACACTGCGTGCTATACTCGTTGCAAATTTAGACTCGCTCAAATTTAGACTCGTTGCAAATTCAAAGAATCCATGACATCTTGTAGGTCCAATTCTACACCCGCCATCGCAGTATCAGCAACGCCATAATAAATTCGCAACCGATCTCCTTCGGCAATTAATCCACAAGAAAAGACCACATTTTTATAAAAACCATTCACTTCATAGTCTGCCTCAGGCTCTAAAATAGGTCTATCAGACCGCGCAATGATTTTTGTTGGGTCTTTTAGGTCCAGCAACACTGCCCCCAACGTGTAACGGCCTTCCTCGTCAGATCCGTGGTAAATTTCTAACCAGCCATCCTCCGTTTTGATGGGCACTGCACCGGCACCGAGTCGCACACTGTCCCAGCTGTCTGGCCGAATCCCCATGAGGTGTCGGTGCCCTCCCCAGTGGACGAGATCCGTGGAACTGGCCACCCAGATTTCAGGGTTCCCTAAGCCACTTACCGATGGACGGTGTAAGGCATAGTACTTCCCCTCAATGACTTCAGGGAAAATGACCACATCCTTGTTCTCTGGTGGGAATATTAGCCCTAGCCGCTGCACCCTTTTGAAATCCGTTGTCATTGCTAGTCCAACTCCGACGCCAAGTGAAGAAACCGAAGTATAGGTAATATAATATTCATCACCAATTTGTGTAATACGTGGGTCTTCTAGTCCAAATGCTTCATACTCATTTTCGGGAAACATGAAGGCCTTTTCGTCCACAGTAAAGTGTATCCCATCCCGACTACGAGCAATTCGAAGGTAAGACAGCGAAGTTAAATAGGCCGTATGTTTGCCGCTCTTTGAACTGATGCCGCGCGGATCTGAAAAGTCAAATTCCGACTGCCGAGTATCGAAATTGTGAATTGCCAACCTAGCAGCTTCGTGATCATAAAAAGGGATACGCACGATGGTTGCATCGGTAACCTTTGGCCGTTCCGCCACCCTGGACAACAAAATGGTTTCCCCGTCATACATCGCAACGCCTGCATTAAATGTACCAATTACTTCGAAGTCTTCACGGAATGGTTTCACATCGGCCGGCGTCAAAATAGGATTATTCACAAAGCGATCCGTTCCCAACTTCGCAGTCTCCCCTCGGCTGTCGCGCCCGTCATTAAGTTGCTGTTTCTCTCCCCCATATCCATTGGACACCTTGCTCAAGCAGAAAATTGCTCAAGCAAAAAACAACAGCGCCATCACGAGAGCCCTTGGTAGACACGTGTAGCGCTGATTTTTCAATATTCATTGGAATGCTGTGCAGCTTGCTGAAAAGACAACACCCCTATCATTCTTACTTATCAACAGATACTTGACTTAACTTCGTGTATTATCATTCTTTCATGTAGAGTTGTCAATGCGAGAAAATGCCAATCATTAAAACTGGGAATTGGAAGATAAAAAGTGCTCCCACATTTGTTTTGTGGATTTTTCAATTTCTTCCTTCAAAACAAGCTTCCGCATTTCCGAATCCCCAAATTCAATTTCCAAATCGTTGGATTTTAATCCCTCAAATACGACATCCGCAAAGTCATCAAGGGGGGCGCCAAAAGTGTGTAGTCCCGGGCCACCCAAATCTGTATTCACCGCTGGCGGTAGGACCTCCACCACTTCGATATTTGTATGGGACAGTTGTAGTCTTAGAGACATGGTAAAAGAATGTAATGCAGCCTTTGTTACACTATAAATTGGCACCCATGCGGCAGGCGCAATCGCCAACCGGGAGGACACATTAATTAGGGTTGAGTGAGATTTTTTCATGAAGTGGGGGAGAAATAACGTAGAAAGGTGGATGGGCGCCTCCAAATTAGCCGCGATTTCTTGATGATAATAGTTCCAGTCCTGTTGCGATTCCGCCAGGTTGATGCGCTGTTGAATCCCTGCGTTGTTCACCAAAACGTTGAGTTCTGGAAATTCATTCGTCGCCCAGGCAACCAAGGATTCGCGCTCTAATGAATCTGAGACATCGCAAACTCGTATCTGCAAGTTTGGAAATTGTGCCTTTGCCGCTGCAAGTTTCTCCATCCGTCGTCCACAGACAATCACTTCGTTCCCTGTCTTTAGGAAGCGTTTCGCAAGTGCTAACCCAATGCCTGTGGCTCCACCGGTAATCAAAACAGTATTCCCCGAAATCTTCATCTGCGGCCCTCCTGGGAAAAAAACAGTGTGGTACGTCTATCATACCACGCTGAAAGAAGGGAATAGTATTTGTGAGCGGTAAAAAGAACCACGCATGTCATGCTTCATTCAGGCACGGGCGACTTGAGTTGTTCCCATACCTACGGGCTCCTCCTCCTCAACATTCCTTTTCAACAGAATGACTGCCAGGGCAGTAATCCCTGCACCCACAACGATGCTGAGTGTGTAAAGACCCACATTGCCAATCAGCGGAAAAACAAAAATTCCACCGTGTGGGGCTGGTGAGGTCACCTGAAACCACATGGTCAATGCACCGGACACCGCTGAACCGGCCATTAAGGATGGAATGACACGAAACGGATCATTTGCTGCAAACGGAATTGCACCCTCGGTAATAAAACACATTCCCAGTACCAAAGCCGCCTTACCCGCATCACGCTCTTCTCGGTAGAACTTGCGCTTGCGCAAGAAAGTTGCCAGCGCCAACCCCAACGGTGGCGTCATCCCTGCACCCATGACCGCCGCCATGATAACCTCTGACTCGTGTGTATGGGTCCCGAGCAACCCAACGGCAAAGAAATAGGCCACCTTATTGACTGGACCTCCCATGTCAAAGGCCATCATGGCCCCCAACAGCAGCCCCAGTCCGATGGATGCACTCGCACCCATACTAGAGAGCCCATTGGTCATCCACATCATCAAATCAGCAATGGGTCGACCCAACACGTAAATCATCAACAACCCAACAATTCCTACCGACAAGACAGGAAGAATCAGTACAGGTTTAATTCCTTCCAAAGATCTGGGCAACTTAATCCACTGTTTCAGCCACTTAGTGATGTACCCGGCAAGAAATCCCGCAATAATACCACCCAAATAGCCAGCGCTTGCGTGCGGGCTGCCATACATGGCACCCTGCGTACCAATCCACCCTCCAACCAAGCCAGGAGCAAACCCAGGACGGTCTGCAATGGACATCGCGATGAAAGCCGCTAGAATAGGTACAAACAGCACAAATGCAGAATTCCCGCCAATATTCATCAAGACTTTCGAGAACTCTGAATTGCCATTGATATCCACAGCGAAGGACAAGGCAATAAAAATACCCCCTGCTACCACGAGGGGCAGCATGTTGGATACTCCGTTCATCAAATGTCGGTAACCAGCAGGCATTTGTGCTTTTTTCTGTGCCTTTTGTTGCTGGATTTTTTCCAAATAATCTGTTGACCTTGACAATTCCGTTTGTCCAAATATTGGCTGCTCAAGAGCAGCGGTAAAAAGTTCCTGAGGAGACTTGATGGCACTTGTTACAGAAGTCTCCAGTAACCGCTTCCCCCGAAAACGATTTAAATCTACCTTTGTATCTGCAGCAATAATGACCGCATCCGCATTACGAATATCCTCATCTGTTAAAACATTTTCAGCACCTGCGGCTCCCTGAGTTTCCACCTTAATTTCATAGCCCAGGACTGGGGCTGTTTTTTTCAAGGATTCTTCTGCCATATAGGTGTGGGCAATGCCCGTTGGACAGGCCGTGATGGCGACAATCCGTTTCATACCGCAACCTCCATTCTTGTAACGAGTACTTGTTGAAACACTTTTTCCACTTCCAATAAAGAGGGCGCACCATTGCCAAAGTTGACTACGGACGCCGTGCCTGCGGCGGCTGCAAAGCGAAGTGAATCCGAAAAATTCATGCCAGAAAACGTTGCATGTAGAAATCCGGCCACCGTTGTATCCCCTGCGCCGACGGTGGAGCGCACGCTCACGCGCGGAATCTGTACACGATACATCCCCTCCTGGCTCGTCACCAACAGTCCCTCCGCTCCCATGGACATCAACACCGTGGAAACCCCTTGTACAATGAATTGTTGTGCGGCTGTCAACACTTCCTCGGCAGACTTCAGAGGCCTGCCAACCAATTCCTCCAACTCTACAAGATTTGGCTTGACAACCTCAGGACAGGCCTGTATTCCTTCACGGAGAGCATCCCCACTAGTATCTAATACCGTTTTAATTTGATGGGCTTTACAATGCTCCACAACGCGACCATACCAATCAACAGGTGCTGTACGGGGCAACGCGCCACTCAATACCACCCAGTCACCTGGCACAAGCACCCTGTCCAAGATGCTTTGTAACGTTTCTAGGTCCTCCACCCTCCCCAGTTCTGGGACCTGTGTATTAAATTCAGTTAATCGGCCACAGCTCTCCACAATTTTGAGATTCATACGGGTTTCAATCTCTGTTTGTACAAAAGCCGTCTTCATGCCTAAACCCTGCAAGGACTCTTCCAGCCACCGCCCCTGCTTCCCTCCGGCAATGCAGACCGCCAGCGTCGATGTCCCAAAAGCCATGAGCGCTTTAGACACGTTAATACCTTTACCACCGGGATACTGTATCGGTGTCTTCACCCGATGTAAGCTTCCTGGAGTTAGTTCATTCGTATAGACAAACATGTCTACTGCGGGATTTAAGGTCACGGTGACGACCTGGGGATGATTAAGCTGGGGCATTTCCATCACCTCCTTTGTCATGAATCAATTGGTTCTGGAACCACTACTTGAATTTGATGTACGCGGCACTCTTCCTGATATACAAGAGGCAGTGCCCTGTCTGTTACAAATACCGCCAGCCTTGCCAATGAACACACCTGAAACATGCTTACATGGTCTAGCTTGCTGTGGTCCGCCACAAGCACCACCTCGCGGGCTGTATCTACCATCGCAGTTTTTGTGGCACACTCCCCCGCATTGGGTGTGCTCACCCCAAAGTTCACATCCACTGCATTGGTTCCGAGAAATACCCTATCCACCCTCAGCTTCTGCAGGGTCTGAACCGCAACCAATCCTACGCAAGCCCCCGTGCGGGGTCGGTATTCCCCACCTACGAGCAGTAACTGAACGGCCTCCCGGGAAGAAAGTTCCTGGGCAATTGGCAGACTGTTGGTGACAACAGTCAGCCGATAATTAGGCAAAATTCGGGCCACTTCCAGTGTGGTTGTCCCCGCATCCAAGAGAATGGTTTCTTCAGGTTGAATGAGAGAACACGCCAATTCAGCAATCGTGTGTTTTTCCTCTGAAAAGGCTACATCCTTTTCCAGCAAGGACGGTTCAAAGCTAGCTATTTCCAGTGCCACCGCGCCACCATGTGTACGTTTTAACAACCCGAGTTCTTCCAGGTCTTGTAGGTCGCGTCGCACTGTGGACTCTGAGGCATCCAGTTCTCGGCAGATTTCCCCAACGGTCAATCGGCTGTGACTCGCTAGCCGTGCTAACATGATTTTCTTTCGCTCATCTGCAAACACTACCCTTGCCTCCTAGCAAACCCACATCAAAAAATAAAATCTTTGTGATGATGGGAGTTGCGAAAACGTGAATTCGTTTAACTAAAAAGGAAAGCCTCACTCATTTGTGGCGCATTGCTTGTTTGTGGCGAATTTTATATCTCCAAATATAAATATTAGACTGTTTCTGATTGCTTATGATTGATTATGCTCATTGTAATGTCGTACAATCAAATTGTCAATGGATCACTTTCGATAGAGGAGATGTCCCTAATGTTGTTTGCCGAAAACCATATTCTCATGAATCTCACAGCAACCACCCAAGAGGAACTGATTCGCCAAATGGTGCAACAGGCTGCAAACCTAGGAAAGGTCACCCATGTGAACGAGGTCGTAGAAAGTGTGCTCAAACGTGAAGCCATGTCCAGCACCGGATTTGGCAAAGGAATTGCCATCCCTCACGGTCAAACCGATGCCGTATTGGAACCCACACTATGGGTGGGTAAAACCAACAATCAGATTGAATGGAATGCGCTGGACGCTAAGCCGGTTCAAATTGCGTTTCTCATCCTAGTTCCGGCCACAGCACAGTCTGAGCACTTGAACATTCTGGCACAGTTGGCTCGGCGGTTAATGCACGATGAATTCGTCGAATCCATCCATGGTGCTACCAGTACCAAAGAACTAATGAACATTCTTGCACAAGAACTCGTGTAACTTTTACGAAATTTGGTCAACACCAAACGTGTTTTGGGCATTTTGTCATTTTGCTGTCGCACAGGGCACACAGGTGGTGATTCGTGTCAATGGGGTGGGCAAGCCTGACTGAACAAACGAGGGTCATAGTTGAAAAGCGAAATCCTTACGGTAAAAAAATGATACAATAAATTATGGCCATGTTAGCAAAATGAAGGGGGTAGCGGGGTGCCTCAGATACACCTAGATGATCTGTTAAGCTGGTCACAGCAGGAAAAAAATTTACAAATTCAAATGAAGCTTGTGGCACAGAACCGCTTATCCCGCCGACGGCGCACTCGCCCTCGTTCTTCTACTGAGACCAGATTACTGCAAAGGGCTGTGAGAGAAGAAGTCCTCCGGTGGGAACTTGAAGGGAGGCTGGTGCGTAATGGACGACACTGGAGGTTCTTTTTCTGAGGCGGTCTTAGTCCAGGCACGGGACTACCTGCAAGAATTAATTTCTCTCCCTATACTTCCTTTTGAACGCAGTCTCAAGGCCATTGCCGTTATTACTTGGGTGCTAGAAAAGGTGAACTTACACCCTATTGTGGTAGGTGGAAAAGCTGTTGAAATTTACACCACAGGCAGCTACACCACGATGGACGTGGACCTCGTGGTCTCCGGTCGACACCTTGTTCAAGAGGCTTTGTCTCAATTGGGATTTCAACAGGAACCGGACCGACGCCACTGGTACCATTCCGGGCTCCATTTACCCATTGAAATCCCTGACTCAATTTTGGAAGGTTCCCAGCAACGGGTTATGGACGTAGACGTAGATGGCTACACACTACATGTCATCGGCGTAGAAGACTTGATTTTAGACCGATTGCGAGCCGCTGTTCATTGGAAGTCATTAACTGACCAAGAGTGGGCAGAGTTTTTGCTCGCAGCCCACTGGGAGTCTATTGATTTGAATTACTTGGAAAATGAAGCAAGCCGTCCGGAAAACGATGTAAGAGACCTGTTAGATAAACTCTTGCACACCATCGACAGTGACTAAATAATCTATCTAACTATCCCTCCTCCCTCGATTTGGTCTCTATGTATGTGAGTCAATCTCGCTTTGATAAGATTTTTTCGCTTTGACTACACCCACTCGCCAACTGTGCAGGACGGTGGTAGCATAGGACCAGTGAGACTTTTAGAAACTATTCGAGGTGACCCGCGATGTTGTACACTGCCCGCACCACAGATGGAAAATATCGTTTAGACGTCCGTGCATTGAACACGAATGGCAATTCGTACGAGCTCGTGCTTGTCCCAAGCAATCCCCTTCAAGACAGTGCCATAAATCCGCTTGAGGTGTTTGATGACGCCGCACTGGCAAAGACAGCCGCCATACACTTTTTGGACTGTTATCAGATAGCCATAGAACAAGGGTACCATTTATTGAATGAAACCTTTGTTCATCCTGCTGGCCGCAAAGTTTCTGTGGCTGCTGCCTTTGCCATTGATGACACAGGTGACTTGTTAGACGTAGGAGAATTTCAAAAAGAACTGCATATGGCCCAGACATTGAATTAAGCAGCCCTTACCGGCCATCTCCCCAGGCAACAGAAATATACTCATCTCGTCCGGATCCCTGTCGATAACTTCTGTAGTGTGCAGGGTTTTTTCGGTAGTAGTCCTGATGATAGGCCTCCGCTGGATAAAAGGGTCCCGCTGGCAAAATTGGCGTCACAATGGGGCTGCCAAACCGCCCACTTTGTTCTAAGTGCAGTTTGGACAGCTCCGCAGTCCTTCGTTGCTCTTCACTGTGATAAAAAATGGCCGTCTTATAGGAGGAACCCTGGTCACAAAACTGCCCCCCCGAGTCTGTTGGGTCAATTTGCCGCCAAAACACGTCCAGCAGCTTTTCAAAAGACATCATCACAGGGTCAAACGTAATCTGCACTGCCTCCACGTGGCCAGTGGTACCAGAACAAACCTGTTCATAGGTTGGGTTTTCTGTGTGTCCCCCGGTATACCCAGAGACCACGCTGTGGACACCTGGCCACTGGTCAAACGGCTTCACCATACACCAAAAGCACCCCCCGGCAAAAGTCGCCAGTTGTCCTACTTGTGAATTGACAAACGGCTGTGTTTCACTTGATTTCACGATTTTCATCTCCCCTTTGCACATTCAACAACTGGCAAATGAATTCACAGGGTTAGGAGAGCACCCCGTTCTTTCAACGTTCACCAGAGGCCGTATCCAGGCTGGTACCTCGTCCCGTTTCAATACCGCGCCAGTACCAGGCTAGGGCACCCGCTAAGCCAATGGCCCAGACCACCAAATTGAACAACATATACTGGGATAAACTGTAGTGCTGCGACATATAAATTGTGACAATGTACAATCCAATACTGACAAAGCGAACAATGGCCGTTAGCGTCCCGCGCACCTTGGTTGGCCATACTTCAGCCTTAAGGGTATCTTCTGTCAAATAACCGATGTTCACAAATAGATTCAAAGCAACCAAGAGTACCCAGAAAAATGACATGTTTTTGGTCCAACTGCCTACCGTCCCATAGATGAGGACAGTCATCAAAAATGTACCCCCGTAGCCCAAAAGCAACAAGTTCTTGCGGCTCCATCGGTCCGCCCACAAACCGAGAAAACCAGAGAAAAAGCCCACACCTGTCGCCACTAAAATAATCCAGGCCGTAAACGGCTTGAAATAACTGGGCCCTAATACGTATGTCATGAGTCCAAACCCTGCGGAACCCGCAAACGAAATTGTAATCGTCACAAACAGTTTAAGAAACGTGCTGGGATTGCGTGGGTGGCCGTTGTCCTGACGTTCAGCCGCCTCTGTGGCCATCCGAGCCGCTTCCTGACGGGCCTGGTACTCTACCTCGCCATAGTATTTAGCAATTTCCGCTTGCGCCCGTTTTGTCATGCCCTTTCGCTCCAACCAACGAATGGACTCTGGTGTATTTTTGCGCATTACAAATAAAATCGCCAGAACCACCAAAAACGCAATGGCCACCATTCCCCGCTGAAAACTCACGGAATTGGAAATACTGAATAGGGAGACTGCCGCTAACAGCATTCCGCCCAGGTTAATAAAATTTAATTCCATGAACATTGTTTTACTGCGATGCTTGTGTGGCATGACCTCGTGTGAAGCGGCCATAATAGTATTCATCTCACCACCTGCAGCAAATAACATCAGGGCCAAAAAAACAAGAATCCACAAATAAGTACTGCTGAAAACCAACCCAATGGCACCCAGTCCATACAATGACATCGTAAGATAAAAGGTATTTTTCCGACCCATGACATCAGACAAGGGACCCGCAACCGCAATGCCAATGATTAACCAAATTGGCGACCAGGCCAGTAATAGGGACTGCAGTGACTTTGGCATAGACACCCAACCTGTGGCAATGCTGGACATGCTGAATACGTAGTTTTCCAACAGCATGCCTAATCCAAACGACCAAAAAGCCAAGCTGTCCGTACGAGTCCAGTGCTCCCCTGTCGGGGACACGCTAGTGCCCACCATGATTTTTCACACTCCCCTCAATTTGAAAGGCACATTTTTCATAGATCCTCTCCCATATCATGCCATGGTCATCCATAGTTTGGCAAGGGTTATCCCCACAGAAAATCTCAGATTTTTGCTCCAATTTTGTTTTCCAAAATACCTATTTGCTCGATTTCCACTTTCACCACATCCCCCGCTTTCATAAACCCCTTCGGATTCATGGCGGCTCCCACACCGCTAGGGGTTCCAGTGGCAATGATGTCCCCTGGTTCTAAGGTCATTACCTGCGAAATAAAAGCAATTAGAAACGGAATTTTAAACAGCAAATGGCGCGTGTTGTCCTGCTGACGCAATTCGTCGTTTAACCAGAGCCGAATTCCTAGGTTGTGCGGGTCTGAGATTTCGTCTGCGGTCACCAGAACGGGCCCCGTCGGCCCACTCCTGTCAAATGATTTGCCCTGTAGCCACTGGGGGGTTTGGTATTGCCACTGACGCACAGTAATGTCATTAAACGCTGTGTATCCCGCCACGTGACCCATAGCCTCAGCTTCTGAAATGTAGCGACCCCGCTTACCAATCACCACCGCCAGTTCCGCCTCATAATCCAGTTCCTCCGAAACGCGTGGAAAAGGCACCACATCCCCATGTGCCGCAATCGTATTAGACAGCTTCGCGAAGAGTACCGGAAGGGTGGGAACGTCATGCTTGAGTTCGGACACATGGTCCTGGTAATTACGTCCGACACAGACAATCTTGCCCGGATGGGGCACTGGAGACAGCAGGCGGACAGATGCGGGCGCGAACATGAATGCCGCATCCCCGGCCAACGACATTTTTTCTGCTGCACTTACTCCTGCTGCACCTGCTGCACCTGCTGCACTTGCCGCCCCTGCGAATTCCCCCTGGATAAACTCCAACACCTGCTGTGCCTGCATCAGGCAGCGATTGCCCCCCTGCAAAAACGCCTTTGCATTGGAGGGTAACAGAGCAGCCGCCAAGCGTGGTGCATCAGGTTCCCCGGCTTTTGTCAGCAGTGCTTGGCAAGCTAGGTTTGCGTCCACAATGAAACCGTTCCAATCGAGGCCCAACCGCTCTTCCCCATGTTTCAAAAAGGATACAATGCGCATGTTTGTCTGGTTGTAACCCAGCGCCAATACAGGCATGGGCTTACAGCCAGCGTTTCCCCCCTCGCTATTCTTGCGTGTCCCCATTTATCAGGACCCTGCCAATATCAGGACTCTGCCAACACCTTGCGGACACGTTCCAGGGCCCAGTCAATTTCCTCCCGTGTAATCACCAAAGGTGGGGCAAAACGAATGGTATGCACATGGGTTTCCTTACACAGCACACCTTCACCCATCAGTTTTTCACAGTAGGGTCGGGCCTTGGTGTATAATTCCAACCCAATAAACAAGCCGCGTCCGCGCACTTCTTTGATGACCGGGTGATTTATTTCCTGTAGCTTTGCTAAGAAATACTCTCCCAATTCGGCAGACCGATCTGCTAAGTTTTCATCTTCAGTCACTTCCAATGCCGCCACCGCTACGGCAGCGGCCAATGGATTGCCACCGAAAGTGGAACCGTGTGAGCCAGGTTCAAAAACCCCAAGAATGTCGGCGTTTGCGACCACGGCTGAAATCGGCAGAACCCCTCCGCCCAGCGCCTTGCCTAAGATGAACACGTCTGGCACGACATCTTCCCATTGACATGCGAACAGTTTGCCTGTGCGACCAAGGCCAGTTTGAATTTCATCGGCCACGAATAAAACCTGGTTTTCCTTGCACAGTACAGCCGCCTGGTGCAAATACCCAGGTGCTGGTATAATAATCCCCGCCTCACCCTGAATGGGTTCCACCAAAAACGCGGCTGTATGTGGAGTGATGGCCTGTTTGAGGGCATCCAAGTCCCCATAAGGCACCATCCGAAATCCTGCGGTCAAGGGACCAAATCCTCGCTGATATTCAGCGTCTGATGAAAACGAAACGATGGTGGTTGTTCTACCATGAAAATTTCCTGAACAGACAATGATTTCTGCTTGGTTGTCGGGAATCCCCTTTACCGAATAACCCCAACGGCGCACGGCCTTAATCGCTGTTTCCACCGCTTCAGCACCCGTATTCATCGGCAAAATCATGTTTTTTTCAGTCATTGCTGCCAGCTTAGCGTATAATTGACCAAGCTGGTCATTGTAAAAGGCTCGCGATGTCAAGGTAATTTTGTCCGCCTGTTGTTTGAGTGCGGCAATTATTTTCGGGTGACGATGGCCCTGATTAAGTGCCGAGTAAGAACTGAGCATATCCAAATACCTTTTTCCTGTCACATCCTCCACCCAAACGCCCTCACCTTTGCTGAGCACGACAGGCAACGGTGCGTAATTGTTTGCACCGTACTTTGTCTCCAACTGCATAGCATCTACTAGCATATTGGTAACTCCTCTCATACAATTCAATGCATTTAGTACTGCTTCGCTGAGACGGCAGCCTGTTGAAACCATTCGGCCGCAGCCTCCCACCGTGCCAGTTGCACAGAGTTACTCGCACCGTCGGGCAGTCCAGGCGAACGTGACATTTCAGCCACTGTATCCGACAGTACAGCTATGACATCGGTCAGCAATTCAGTCGTCTGATCACGCAAGTTTGCTACAGATTGCTCAACCACCTGGTCACACCAGCGGCCCAATTCTGTGCGCAAAATGGGGAGCAAATCCTGTTCCACAGCCACTTGCATGGCACGCTGACCGCCCCCCTCAAAAAAGGAATTGGCATTTTTGAACAGCCGGGCCTGTGCCAAAATCGGAACTGTGGGCACATCTGCCCGCACGCCGACAACCCACGTCTCACTCTCGCTGACTGCGGCCAAACTTGTGCTCCCATGTAGCAGCCCATGCACCTGTGCCAGGCGGTTCGTCCACTGCACCCGTAATTGTTGGACACCCTGTAACACAGCCTTTTCCGTCCGCAAGGAAAATGTCCGCACCTCCCTGTCCACCTGTCGACCGAGCGTGTCCGCCAACTCATCCGCCGCCTCTTGCAAGGCTTTCAGCGTAGTGCCTGGATTGCGGAAGCGACCTGGATGAAAGCTTTCCCGAAACAGCCCTGGCAGCCCAATGCGCAACCGCTCTCCAGCATGAAAAACCAACTCTGCCCAGTCCTCGCGCAAAGCGTGTTCCAGCTCGGAACTGCCGTCTTCAAAGTGCTGGCGGGCCTTTACACCTCTTGCACGTAGGGTTTCCCGCTCCTGGGCCAGTTGTTGCTGCTGTTCTACACTGGCGGCCAGTTGATGACGCAAGCGCTGGACCCAGGTCAGAGACCCTTGTGCCACTGCGGCCAGCAGACGGCCCGTGGTTTGCAGTTGCAACTGACGCCGCTGCGCTTGTAGCCAGGTGGTCATCTCCGCCCGCAACTGCAGCACGCCGGATTGCTCTGCCAAGGCGATGGCCGTGGGCAAGGGCTGGTTGACTGCCAACCCTAAGCGCAAGCGAATCAACTCAGACGCTCGTTCATCCCCTGGCCGTTGCTCAAGCCAAGCCGCCGCAAGGGCCAATTGACTAGAGACCTCGTAGACACGAGCGTCGCCCAGACCCAGTGCTTGTAACTCCTGCACCACCCTGTCTCGCACAGCCTGCCGTTCCGCAAGATGGGTAGCCAAGTCCACAGCGTTGATGACTACAAACAGTTTGTCCGATCCGATGACATCTTGTACGCCAGCCAACTGACTGAGGAAGTCCTTGTCGGCCCGCGAGAAGGCGTGGGTATAGTAGAGCACAAACAGGACTGCGTCGGCGCGTCGACTATATTCGAAAGCCAACTCCGCATGGCGACGGTGAATAGAGTCTACCCCGGGCGTATCTACCAAACTCAGTCCATTGTCTAGCCACGGGTTAGCGGTGCGAATGTCTACCCCCTCCACATAACAGGCTAGACTTTCAACAGCTGTCACTTGGGCCAAATCTTCCCTCCCCACTGGCCAAGTTTGGCCAAGGCGTGCTCCCATTGTGGACCACCCTGCTGCGGCAAACTTTAAAAAAGACACCTGTGGCCGCAGATAGGATGGAAAGTCGACCGGTTTCAAGGTGGCCGTCAAGGTTAGGGCCTCTGCCAAGGACCCACCAGCCTGACGACGCAAACGCGTCAGGGCCAAAAACACATCTTCCGTCATCCCCTGTGCGGACTTCGCCCGCACCTGCGCACCCGCAGACTGCCCATCCCGCGTCCCCTGAACCCGCGTCACCGCAGCCGTGGTTGGGTTGGGGGAAACCACCAGCAAATCGTCCCCCAGCAGGGCATTGATTAAAGAAGACTTGCCGGCGGAAAAAGCACCGAATACCGCCACCCACCGCTCATCGGCAGACAGGCGATGGCGCAGTGCCACCGCTTCGCGCAACCACACCTCTGCCCCAGCCAGTCCTGTCAGAAGTTGCTCTGCCTCGCGCAACCACAGCAGGGGTTGATTCCCATTGTCTGTAGGAAATTCACTCATCCACGAGCCCCCCCTCCAATTCAGCCAAAGCCTGCTCCAACTCCTGATGCACGTTCAGCCAACCCCGTAGGGCGGCTGACTCGCGGTCCAAACGTTGGGACTGTTGCTGCAAAGGGAGGCTGGCTTGTGCTACTGCTTGACGACGCCCTTGCCAAACCGCATCCCAGAACAGGTCCAGTTGGGCCTGCACCCGGCCCTTCACCTGGGCCACCACGTCTTTGACAAACTGATATGGATACGATGCGGACAATAGTGCCCCTTCATTCACGACTCGGGCCACCATAGGTCCATCCAAGGGAACTCCAAGGGCGTCTACATATTTGCTCAATTCCGCAATCTCCCCATCTTCTGGCACTGCTTCGCGCAGCCACGCTCGCAGGTCATTGCCCACAGGAAGTGTGAGATACTGATGCACTCGATTACACAGGTCCGTCACAAACTCATCCCGGCGGTGGGTCACCCCCTGTTCCGTCTTGGCCCGGCTGGCCAAACGGGACACCCTGAAGCCAGGACGCAAGCTCTCAATATACTGCCTGCCGCGTTCCGTCGTCCCATAGGGAGCAATTTGCGCTAACTCCACTTTGCGGACAAACTCCTGTCGCAACTCATCCATCGCTATGTTCAGTGCGGTCTGCCTGGCAGCCATTTGGTCCGCTAGGTCCTGCTGCTGCTGTTGAAAATTTGCCAACAGCGAGGTGGCTTCAGCAGGACTAAAGGGAACAAACCCGAGTGTCTCCAGCAGAGTCAACTCCGTCGCTTCGATGGCCACAGCAAACTGTCGCTGCACAAAGTCTCGCAAAGCAGCACTGAGATTGCGCTGCAGGCTGGCTGCGGTCAACAACTGGGCTTGGGCGGCCAACCCATTCAGCCACTGGTAAAGCTGGGGCAAGTCGTTTCTCTGTGCGCCCAACACAGGGGCGGCGATATGGGCTGGTGTAGCGGTATAAAAAATTTTTTCACAGTGAATATCCCAATCAGACAGCGTCTGTTCCAGCCGCATGCGAAAGCTTTCAAACGGCAATTCTACTTCGTAGTGTTTGTCCATTTGATGGACTACAAATACGAAAGGTTGACCCTGGGCGCTAAGGTCATGGGCAAACTGTAGGGTTCCCTCAGATTCCACATGGGCGTAGTCGGCTACCAGCACCACTCCGTCGGCCAGCCACAGGGCCGTCTGTGTAGCTTTTTGATGTGCGGCATTGGTGGAGTCAATGCCGGGGGTATCCAATAACACTACGCGGCCATCCGTGGCAGGAAGTTCTAGCTGTGTCACAATCGCGGTGGTGGGAATGGCTCCAGTCGCCAGCTGGGTCCCACAAAGTTCGTTGAGGAGGCTGGACTTGCCCGCTGAAAACAGGCCGCAAAACACCACGTGGGCACAGTTCTCCCCCACCTGCATGCGGTCCCGCATGGCCACAGCCCGCCGGGCGAGTTCTTCATCCGCCTGTTCTGTGGCAATCCGAAGTGTAGCCGCAATCCCAGTCGACAACCGGGACCATGACGAGATGGTTTCCAAGCTCATCCACATCACTCCTTCTAACAATAAAGAAAGCTGACCATAAAGGGTTAGTTGCTTGCTCATAAAGGGTTAGTTGCTTGCTGACAATCTCTAAATTAACATACATCTTATAACTGTGCTGTGACAGGAAATTACGCATGGGTCGAGAAGTATATTAGGACGGCTGTCCCGCACCCTAGGGTCACCAGTGGAGTCTTTTTAAGTTGGAAGATTGGCCGCGCATCAGAGCACCCTACGGTGGATGGAGGAATTACTACAATGATGCAAGTGAGTTTTGCAAGTCTAAACCCAGATCAAATTCCCAACACAGAGGCCGCGCTAGGCCTCGCCCACACGCGCATCGGTCGCTGGAGCCTTTACGCATTGGTTACATTTCCCGTGATAGACTACACCTTACGCTACCATGGCGATCCTATTGGATCCGTTTGGAGCAAGTTGGTCTTGCTGGCATTAATATGGTTGGCCGCCACACGCTACATCGCCGGGGTCCGCCCCCGCTGGTTTACCTGGAACCGCTTTGCCATCGCCTACGTTGTTTTTTGTCTGGGCCTGTTGTTTGCGGGTTTAACGAGTCCGCTTATCTCACTGGAAGGTTTCCGCATGGATGTTTATGACATCCTCTTTGTCTTTCTTATCCCTTTTGTGGTTCAGCCTGAGGATGTGGAAAAATTACTGCACATTGGGGCTAGCTTGGCCATTTTGACAGCCATCGACGGTGTCTACCAGTATGTGATGAAAGTACCCATCCCCGCTTCGTGGACCAGTAGCACGGAAGTCGTCCACACGCGGGTGTTTTCGGTGCTCATTAGCTCCAACGAAATGGGCGCCTACATGGCCCTAATGACGCCCATCATTGCCGGTCTGGCCTATTACACGAAAGACCGCTGGCTGCGTTGGCTATTTGCCGCCGGCACAATGGTTTGTCTGCTGGCACTGCTACTCACCTTCACACGTGGAGCCCTGTTTGCCTTAATTTTATCTGTTTTGTTGGTGTCGCTGTGGTTTGACCGCAGACTCTTGATTGCCTTGGCGGTGCTGACCGTGGTGGCCTTTTTCCTGCCCCCGGTACAGCACCGCATTGCCGACTTGTTTTCCCCGGTCTACTGGCTGAAATCTGCGCAGGAAGGGGGGCGAATTGCCAAGTGGAATACCGCTTACGATAAGATGAGTGGCAATCCTCTGTTTGGGGTTGGACTCGGTCGCTATGGCGGTGCCGTCGCATCAGACAACAACCTGGGTGTCTATTCAGACAACTACTATGCCAAGATTCTTGGGGAAAGCGGACTGTTAGGGTTGACAATATTCGTCACCATGCACCTGGCCCTGCTCCGGGATATGTTCAAAAATGCAGCCCGTCAGGTGGACAAGCGCACCCGCTACTTGATGCTCGGAGGTGTGGCCGGCATCCTAGCCGTGCTGATACACAATAGCGTGGAAAACGTGTTCGAATTTTCTCCCATGTCTTTATCGTATTTTCTGTACGCCACTTTGTTTTTAATTTGGGGTCGAAGTGTGGCAGAAAACGCTCCTCTCAATCCCAATCATCCAGATAAATGAGCGCATTTTTTCCATCTGTGGCCGCCCGCACAACCTAGCCACACCCAGCCACACCCAGCTACACCGTGATGGGCCGCGAAAGTCAGGCGAATTTGGCGGCTTGCGCTGCGATACAGACCGACACCGTCACATTGCCGATTTTCAGTTTTTCCAGTAGCCAGTCACTGGCTTTCGACGACAATCGTGCAGCTGGTTCACATACCCCGTAGGCACCGACAAACCTGTGGACCGTCGCGGACGGATGGGCCAGTGGGACCTGATTGAGTTCTGCCGCTGTATAGGTGGTAAGCGGCCAGCCGTGGCTGCGACAGACCTCAAGCAGGCCCTGTTCTTGTGCCTTGACGTCGATGGTGGCCAAATTGCGGACACTGCGGGGTGACACCTGCGCCTTGTCGAGAGCCATGGCAATGGCTGCCTCCAATTCCGCTGCAGGCGTACCCCGATGACAGCCAATTCCCACCACTACCACTTTGGGTCGATAGAGGACCCCGTTTTTGAGCAATACCCGCTGTTCTTCTGCAGACAACAGGCGTGGCGTGATGACAAGTGCCGCGTCAAACGGGTGGGCCATCGCTGCGGAAGTGTCGGAATACACATGCAGGTAAGGGGGTAGTGGGGTTGCATAAGGCCACCAGTTGGGCTCCCCCGCCTCCTGAACAAAGTGTATTCGCTGCTCGTTGACGACCGCTGCGCTGACAGCGGTGACCTGGTCAAAGTTTTCTATTTCCCAGGCAAACTCTCGTCCCAATAAATCGACGGCGAGTGTTTCCCTCACATCGGACGCTGTGGTAATCACCGGATCCGCATCCAATGCCCGGGCAATAATCCGCGTCAGTTGGTTGGCCCCACCGAGGTGCCCAGACAGCACGCTGATGACGTGCTGGGCGCGGTCATCAATGACCACCACAGCTGGGTCTGTTTTCTTGTCGATTAGATAAGGGGCAATCACGCGCACCATCGCTCCCAGCGAAAAAATTCCAACAATCCCGTCGTACTTCTCAAACAACGTCGGAGCCTGGGGAACCACTGAGCCTGCAAAGACCCGAATATGGACGCCGTCCTCATCCCCACGACTGAATTTTTCTGGGTAGTACACATCCACCTCGGGCAAGTGAGCACGAATGCGGCGGGCAATGTCCACCCCGTGTTTGGTGATGGCCACCACAGCACACGGACGCTTGGTTCCCAGCCGGACGGCCTTAAAGTCAGCCACCGTTGCGGCCGAGCTGTGCGGATTTGCGAAACCTTGCGAAATTAATCCTTGCGGAATGTCCTCAGCCACCGGGGGCTACCCCCTTTCGGTAGCGGTGTGTAAAGGTTTGGTCGTACAGTTTGGACCGATAGCCCGGCTGCGCTGTAAGCGTTGGGTCCAGTGCAAACCCGGCCAGAATAATTGCATGGTTGGAGATGTGTGCGTCCCCCATGGCCCGCACCAAGCCAGCCAATGTTGTGCGGACAATCTGTTGATCTGGCCAGGTTGCCTTTTGCACCACCGCAATCGGTGTGTCCGCATCCCACCCGGCGGCAAACAAGTCCTCCACCACCTGCTTGGCCCGTGTGGCGCTCAAATACAGGGCAATCGTGCAGTGATGTGCAGCAAGGTCACGCAGATGTTCCAGTTCCGGCATTGGGGTGCGCCCTTCCATCCGCGTAAGAATGACCGTCTGTGTCAATTCGGGCACCGTCAATTCGGCCCCCAGCACAGCGGCAGCGGCAAACACTGAACTGACGCCAGGAACAATTTCAACGGCCACACCCGCCCTCGCCAACGCCCCCAACTGCTCCAAAATGGCCCCAAACACCGCCGGATCGCCGGTATGCAAACGCACCACACTGTGTCCCGCACGCACCTGGTCTGTCATCAGTTCCACCATCTCTTCCAAACTCATGCCAGCACTGCGGTACACCCGTGCCTGCGGACCGGACAGTGCCACCAGTTCTTCGCGCACCAAACTGTCGGTGTACAAAACGACATCCGCTTGCTGCAACAAGCGCAATCCCTTGACTGTGATGAGCTCCGGGTCCCCCGGACCCGCGCCAACAATATAAACCTTCGCTTCCAAACTCATTTTTTCACCACCATCAGGGTTAGGTAATTCATCTCTGTTCCATACACGTCGCTCACGTTGCGCCACAACACTTCATCTTTGCTGGTCACACGGGTTCCCACCATAGCCTTGTCAAGCAGTCCCATGTCAGACAATAGTGGAATCATGAAATCAAGGACCTTGGCCACCTTGATAAAGACCACACAGTCGTTGTCCAAAAGCATTCTGCGTGTCTTTTCCGCATCTCCAGTGGCCGGCACAATGGCAATCGTTTGGTTGCCATCAGCCAGCGGCACGCCAAATGCAGAGGCGGCGGCGTTCATTGAAGAGACCCCTGGGATGGACCGAATTGGCACCTGTGGATGACACTGTTGAACCAAGCGGCTCATGTGGATGAACGTACTGTAAAGCATCGGGTCCCCCTCTGTGACAAAGGCCACGTCTTGTCCCAGACACAAATGTTCCCACAGGCAATCTACCGTTTGCTGCCACTGTTGCGCAAGCACGTCGGGGTCTTTCGTCATTGGGAAAACCAGTCCCAGCATTTCTTTTTCTGTCGTATCCACATACAATTCAACAATTTCCAAGGCATAGCTCTTGCTACCCTCGCGCCTTTTGGGATATGCGATGACAGGGCACTGCCGCAGCACCTTGTAGGCCTTGATGGTGAGCAGTTCCGGATCTCCCGGCCCGACACCCACCCCGTACAAACTACCGGATTCACCCGCTTGTGCCACTACACATCCGCTCCCTTATTGGGGGCTTCCACAGCCCTTTGTGAAATTTCATCGGCACGCCCGGTGATGAGGGTTACCGGATTCATCCCTTCAAACCGGGTCAGGTTTAAAATGGGTTTGCTGCGCGCCGTCTGTACCCATTGTAGCGATACCACCAACGAAAGACGTTTCATCGTTGCATAGGCCTCAGACAGCGTTTCAATCGTCGCAGCATTGACCACAATGCGGCCCTTTGGTCGCAGGCGGGACGCGCAATGTTCCAACAGTTCCACCAGCTCCCCACCACTGCCGCCAATGAACACCGCATCTGGGTCTGGAAAGGCATCCAGTCCCTGGGGGGCTCGTCCCTGTACCGCGACAAAATCGGTACGGAATTTGACTTGGTTTTCACGTAAGTGAATCAGGTCTTCCGCATTTTTTTCAATAGCAAAAACCTGCAAGCCGGGCGTCTGCAAAATCGCCTCAATCGAGATGGATCCGGTGCAAGCGCCAATGTCCCACAGGACATCCCCCGGATTCAACTGCAATTCAGCGAGACTAAGGACGCGAACTTCGCGCTTTGTGATGAGTCCACGGTCTGGCTTGCGTTGTGCAAACTCTGCATCCAAAATTCCCAGTGGGTAGCGCGGCGGTGGGGTGGTCTGCCGTAGCAAGACGACATTCAACGGTGAAAATTCGGCAGTCGCCAGTTCCGTCAGCGTGTACCAACCGGTGCGTTCCTCAGGACCCGCTAAGTTTTCAGCGACAAACGCCACATACTCCTCCATCCCATAGGCAAGCAGATAACTAGCGATGGTGGCGGGTGTGTGAACCGCGTCTGTCAGCAGCGCCACTTTCGAGGCCCCGTTGATTTTTTGCGCCAATCCTGCCAGGGAGCGCCCATGCAAGCTGAGCAACCGGGCGTCCTGCCAAGCTACCCCCGCCCGTGCAAACGCCAACTGTACAGAACTTAGGTGGGGACAAATGGTCACGGCAGTGGCCCCAAACGATTGAATCAGATAGGAACCAATTCCGTAAAACAAGGGATCCCCGGAGGCCAGCACCACCACCTGTGTTTCGGGTTCCAGTTCGGCAAGGGTGGCCACAACCTCTGCCAACGGCGATTTCCACAGCAACGTTCTCCCCGTGAATTCGGGAAAGAACGCGAGCTGCCGTTCACCGCCAACCAGCAGATGGGCCGCCTGGATGCGCGCAATGTGCTGCTCTGACAGGCCACGGCGGCCGTCATCCCCCAGACCTATGACCCAAATCTGTGTATCCATTGAGCGCTGCTGTTCCTTCGAGCGCTGCTGTTCCTTCGCGCCCTGTTTATCCATTGAGCACAGCCCCCCCCAACAGTTCTCCAGAAAGTGTCGTTAGTCGCGTCTCCACACGCAGTCCGCCACCTATTTCGTGTCTGACCTGTTGACAGATATGCCAACAGACCCGATTAAAAAATTCACGGTACCCCCATTCAACCAACCAGTCTCCCACTTGGCTGGCCGTATTGGCGGTCAAAATTTGTGCTTGCAATACGGGGGGTACCCCGACTTCTCCAGCCAGTTGGGCGAGAAAGGAAAAGTCCACCGGTGCGCTGTGGGAGTGTACCATCATAATGCCCTGAGCAATTTTCGAAAATTTTCCCATCATGCCCACCAAACGCAGGTCTGTGAAGCCCAACCGTTTGGCATTCTTGGCTGCAAAGCCGACAAACTCCCCCATCTCAATGAACGACTCCTCTGGTAAGTCAGAAAACATCTGCATTGCGTAGCGTTCACTGCGTCCACCCGTGGTCAGCACCGCAGTGTGCACCCCCTGTACAGAGGCCACCTTAAGTCCCTGGACAATGCTCGCCTTGTACGAAGCTGTCGAAAAGGGGACCACCGTCCCGCGAGTGCCGAGAATAGAGATGCCGCCAAGGATGCCCAGTCGACCGTTGAGCGTCTTTTTGGCAATAGCCACCCCATCGGGCACCGCAATCACTACTCGGACGCCGCGCTGGATGCCGTAGGCGGCCAACACTTCTGCCACCACCCCGGCAATCATCCGCCGCGGCACCGGGTTGATGGCGGCCATCCCGACTGGCACCGGGAGGCCGGGCTTGGTCACCCTGCCCACACCCACTCCACCGTCAATCCACACCCCCGCTTCCTCCTGCCAAGATACTTGAGCAAGAATGGTGGCGCCGTGGGTGGCGTCCGGATCGTCCCCACCATCCTTCAGGGTGGCGGCCTGTGCAGTGTTTAGGGCAACCTGTAGCCCGTGCAATGCAAACGCCACGGTGTCCCCCATCGGCAACACAATTTCCACCGTTTGGACGGGGTGTTGGGTGATGAGGGACAGCAGTGCACCCTTGGTGCAGGCGGTGGCACAAGCCCCTGTGGTATAGCCGTGGCGCAACGGTCCCTGTGGGACTTCCAGCATTTCACCCATCCATCATCCACCTCAGCTCTGTAGATTTTCCGCCAACAACGAAAGGGCATTGAGAATGGCGACGGCCACTGGGCTACCGCCTTTGCGACCTTGGTTGGTGATAAAAGGAACCTCCAGTTTGACCAGTTCCGCCTTCGCCTCGGCTGCTGAAACAAAACCTACCGGAACCCCCACAATCAGACTGGGTTGGGCCTGACCAGTTTTTACAAGGTGAATGATTTCAAGCAGGGCTGTGGGTGCATTGCCAATTACGAAAATTCCCTGCGGGGCTTCTAACACAGCCTTGCGCATGGCGACAATGGCCCGCGTGATGCCCTCCTGCTGGGCGCTGGCGGCGACGTCTGAATGTGCAATGTACACTCGCACATCGCCACCAAATTTCTCTAACCGCCCTTTGCTGATGCCCGCCTGTACCATCTGTACATCGGCCACGACGATTTCACCGCGGCGAATGGCGGCCATGCCGGCAGCAATCGCCGCCGGGTGAAAGACCAAACTCCGACCCAGGTCAAAATCGGCCGTCGCGTGAATGACGCGCCTCACCACTGGGAACTGGTCTGCAGTAAATGGGTGTGGACCGAGTTCCTCGGTAATGATTTGAAAGCTTTTGGTTTCAATATCCTGGGGGACCCCTATTGGCGGCTGAAATTCCGTGTCCAAATCCATCTGTGCGTGCTCCCTTCGCGTTTTCGCTGGAGATGTTTCACCCCGCAATCGATTCACCTCGCACAAAACCTCTTCCAGCTGTGTGAACGCGCGTCCGTAAGACAGTTTAGGGCGGCCAATGACAATCACAGGGATGCCCATGTCGTGTGCCGCCCTAACCTTTTCATCCACTGCACCGACGGCACCGCTCTCTTTGGTAATCATTAAGGTGGTCCCATAGTGGGCATAGAGGGCTCGATTCAGGTCATAGGTGAACGGCCCTTGCATGGCAATGATGTTGTTTTGCGCAATACCCAACTGCTGGCAGCGTTCCAAGTTGTCTGCCCTAGGCAACAGACGAATCACCAAGCGCAGATTTGGGTTGCCAAGCAGGCGTTCTGTAAAGACCGCCACGGTTTTTGCGCCGGTGGTCAACATCACACTGCCCTGGTGCAAGGCTGCTTGGTCTGCGGCTGCTTCATAGCTATCCACCCCCGTCACCCCGCCCTGTCCGCTGAAGTCCTGATGGGGCCGCTCAAAACGCAAATAGGGAAGGCCACATTGCGCAGCGGCGGCCATGGCGGTGTGATGGGCGTCCACGGCAAACGGGTGACTGGCATCCAGCAGCAGCTTGGCCCCGGTTTCACGCAAGCTGGCAGCCATCGCTGTTTCGTCCAGCCGCCCCACGCGCACACTGAGCCCCGCCGCAGTCAGACTGGCTGCGGCACTGTCCGTAACCACACTGGCCAACAGGGGGTGCCCCGCCGCGCGCAGACGGATGGCTAAGTCCCTGGCATCACGGGTGCCCGCCATGAGAAAAATCATTTCTGCACCTTCCGGAGCGCTTCCTCCGCCAAGTGCACAGCGGTCTCCAAGGCCCAGGGTTCGTGTTCCGTGTGCAGTCGTTCCCCAGGCTGCAGGGACTGGACGCCTGGGGCAAGGTCGTACTTGCGTTGATATCCGCGCGGCGTAATCATTAAGTCCCCATGCCAAAAGGTCATAGAATTGCCAATGAGAACCGTTGTCAGCATGCCAATTTCATATTCCAGCATCTCTGCCAGGGTGGTCCGCACAATCTGTTGGCCCACCCGGTAGGCGCTTTTCACCAACGCCACTGGCGTCTCTGGGGCGCGATGGATGAGTAAAATGCGCTGGGTTTCCACAATCTGTTGCGTTCTCCGACCGCTGCGAGGGTTGTACAGTGCAATCACAAAATCTGCGGCGGCGGCGGCCTCCACTCGACGCGCGATGACCTCCCATGGGGTTAAGTGGTCACTCAAACTGATGGTACAGGCATCGTGCATAATTGGGGCCCCCACCAGCGAGGCACAGGATTGCACAGCGGCAATTCCGGGGATAACTTCTACCTCTGGGACATCCCCTGGTTGCCAGCCCTGCTCAATGAGCACCTCAAACACCAATCCAGCCATACCGTAAACGCCCGGATCGCCACTGGAAATTACCGCCACCTGGCGTGCTTCTTTGGCTAACTCCACCGCCTTTTGGGCACGACTGACTTCCTCTGTCATGCCGGTGCGCACAATCTCTTGCCCGGTCAAGAGCGGCTGAACGAGACGGATGTAAGTGTTATAGCCAAGGATGACTTCACACTCCGAAATGGCATTACGCGCCCGCTGTGTCAGGTGTTCCTCACTGCCTGGGCCAAATCCGATGATGGAGATTTTCCCTCTTCCGGACATTCTCGTCCCTCCTTTTCTTGTTCACTCTCTGTGATTGTGGCTGTTTGCGGATGAAACCAAGCGATTTGTGAGGCCAAATCGACAACCCCACCAATGACTAAGATGGCTGGCGAGACAATTCTTTCGTCGGCCGCCACCGTGGCCAAAGTGGCCAGTGTCCCCACCGCCATTTGCTGATCCGCAGTGGTGGCTTTGCTGATGACCGCTGCCGGAGTGTCCGCCGCTTTGCCCAGGGCCATCAGACGGTGGCTAATGGCCGCCACTTGCGCCAGTCCCATCAGTACCACTAGCGTGCCCTGGGAGTGCGCCAACGCCAGCCATTCAGCGTCCGACGACGTGGACGTCAAACAGGCATGGCCTGTCACCACGTGAAACCCGGGCGCGTAGTCACGGTGTGTCACAGGGATGCCCGCGTACGCCAGTGCCGCCACGGCAGAGGTGACCCCAGGCACCACTTCAAAATCGATACCGTGGCGGGCCAGCACCTGTGCCTCCTCACCGCCGCGGCCGAAAACGAACGGATCGCCCCCTTTGAGTCGGACCACCCGCTTACCCGCTAAGGCTTGTTCCACCAACAGGGTGTTAATCTCCTCCTGACGGTAGCGATGGTTGTCCGGCCGCTTGCCGACATCCACCCGTTGGGCCGACTTTGCGGCAAACAAGAGAATCTCTGGGGACACCAGTCGATCATATAGAACGACGTCTGCGGTCTCCAAACAGGCTTTCCCCCGCAGGGTGAGCAGGCCTGGGTCCCCTGGCCCAGCCCCTACCAGATACACTTTGCCAGCCATGGTTTCACCTCACACATCCTGTATCCAGACAACCCATCAGGCATTTGCTCGTTCCGGCGAATGTGCAGATGTGGAAGCCAGCCGATATTGACAGAAGTCACAGTTCATGTAGGATTTTCCTGCCACCGCCTCACTTGCCACCTGGGCTACAATGTCCAACATGCGCGGGTCCGGTCCGAAATAATGGGCCATTTCAATTGGAATCTGTGGATATTGCGCCATCAACTCGGGCAACCAGCCGCGCACCCGTTTGATGAGCACCCCTGTGAACAGAAAATAGGGAACAATAACAATCCGCTTCACGCCAAGCGCCGCAGCCCGCCGCACCCCTTCCCACACACTCGGGTAAGTGACACCGGTGAAACACGTCTCCACCGTTGCCACCCCTGTTTTTTCCCACAATAGACGACTGAGTTTATAGGCATCGCCGTTGGCGTCTGGGTCACTACTGCCGCGAAACATCAGTACAATTCCGGTGCCCTCCCGCGGCATTAACGCTGCAGGCATTGCTTCAAACCGTTGTTGTGCCAGTTCAATAAAGCTTGGATGCAACCCGACATTGCGCCCGTATGTAAATTCGACCTCCGGATACTGGTGTCGTGCGGACGCTAAATATTCAGGAATTTCCAATTTAACATGTGTAGCGGCCAACAAAATGAGCGGCAACACGGTCACGTGCTGTGCCCCTTGTTGGACACACCGGGCAATCCCCTGTGGAATATTGGGTTGCGCCAATTCCAAAAATCCAGCCTCCACAACATCCCCATAACGCTGGCGGTACTGCTGCACAAAGTCCAAAAATTCCTGGTTGCTGTCTGTATCCCGGCTGCCATGGCCAACAATCAGCATCCTGTCCGTCTGGCCCAATCCCATGTCCTACTCCCCCTCATCCTTGCACATTCCCGACTTTACCCCACGCCGCAAAAACTGGGCACCCCCTGTGGAGGTGCCCAGCCTTGGACGACGGAATCTTGGATTGAATCCCTGTGTAACCGGTCGCCTGCTGTACACATCCCCATTCTCCGTAGGTCTGTCCGTGTACTGGAACAGGCAGGTCTCCTGACTTGGACTCTACGCTGTCGGTTACCTTCCCAGGTGCGATACCCCAGTGGTTTACAACCGCAGCACATCCTCACAGTGGCGGGACCGTATCGGATTTACACCGATTTCCCATTTCGTTTGCCTAATGGCAAAACCTCTTCCGCTTCTATTCAATTTGGACGGGAACCCCGTTATGTCCAATAGTACAAGAACCACAACGAATCTGTCCACTTATTCTGTGGCTGGGGCAGCCCACTTGCCGTTACGGAAAATCGGCACGTTCTGTCCGGACAGTGTCTCAGCGTCAATGTTCAGTTGGTCTGACCCAATCATGAAATCAACGTGCATCAGACTCTGATTCAAGCCATGGGCCTGCCACTGGGAGCGGTCCAAGTCATGACCCCCCTCAATCAGTGGATAGGCATTGCCAATGGCCAAATGGCAGGACGCATTTTCGTCAAACAGGGTGTTATAAAACAGACGTTTCATTTGTGCGATGGGGGAGTCTACAGGTACCAAGGCCACCTCGCCCAGGTAATGGCTGCCTTCATCTGTGTCGATGATGTGGCGCAGGGCTTGCTGACCTGACTTGGCCGTCGCCTCCACAATACGGCCCTCCTCAAAACGCAACTGTATCCCCTCAATCAAAGCCCCATTGTGATTCAAGGGTAGCGTGCTGGACACTGTGCCAAAAACGCCTGTGCGTAAGGGTGCACTGTAGACTTCCTCGGTGGGGATATTGGCTACGAAGGCCACCTGCTGTGGGGTGCGCTGTGAAGCAGCGCTCCAGTAGTGTTTGTCCGGCATCTCAATCGTCAAGTCCGTTCCTGGCCCCTGGTAATGCAACCTGCGCACCTGCAGGCGAGTCAACCAGTTCCCCCGTTTTTGCAGATCTACCAGGTGCTGTTGCCAATCGGCCACAGGGTCTGGACCGTCCGCACGAGCAGCAGCCAAAATGCCGTTCCACAGTCCCTCTATCCGCGCTGGTGCAGGTAGTTCTGGGTACACCTTGTCCGCCCATGCCTGGGTGGGCGCTGACAGCAAGGCCCAACTGTATTCGTCATTAGTGCGTCGGTCATTAAAGGGCCGCAATACCTCTGCCTGCGCTTGTGTGAAGGCGGTTACCCGCGCTTGATCTAAACCCTCGAACAAGTCCGGATTGGTGGCGGGAATGGCAAGAAAGGCCGCTCCCTCGTCTGCCAACTGCTGTACCCACTGGGCTTGCCAACGGGCCCGAGCAGTAAAGGTTTCTTGCGCCCCACGGTGAATGGTTTCGCGGAACCACCACTCGTCTCCCCAATCAATCTGAACAAACTTGGCCCCCGCCTCATACCCAGCCTCTGTCAGCATCCGAGCAAATTCAATGTGCTCTGGCAACACCTGGCGAATTCCATAGCCAATCACCAGGTGCTGTCCTGGCTGCAGGTTGACCCCTACTTTCACCGCCAATTGAGCGTACTTCTTCAATTGATTTTGTAATGCCTGACCCTGCAACATGAAATCCATCTCCTGTCTTAAGTTCCCTTTCCACACAGTCGCAACCCCCACACGACCACGGGAATCCCCAAGTCCTACACATTAGCATAGCTCACCCCCCGCTATTTTACAATATATAACTATAGTTAAAGTTTATTGTAAATAAACTGCAAAGTCTAAATAACGACAACGGACAAACACTCATGTTGAATTATTCAAAGAAACGCGGTATTGTTATAGATAGGAATGCATTTTCTATAATAGGATTATCGTCGAGGAGGGTTGAGGACAAATCTGTGTGGGCATGAAGGGGATAGACTTCACCCGGTTTTAGGATAAAAAATTAACCTATGGCTAACAAAAGGAGTGATTGTCACGTGCTAGATTTTTCGCTCAGTCCGGAACAATTAGAGCTTCAAACGCTGGTGCGACGATTCAGCAAAGCGGAAATTTTACCCTATATCCAGGAATGGGACGAGAATCATCACTTTGAGCTCAAGGTGATTGACAAACTGGGAGATTTGGGACTGTTGGGGGTGTGTATCCCCGAGCGTTACGGTGGCGCTGGCATGGACTACAACGCCATGGCCATCATTTGTAGTGAATTGGAGTATGGGGACACCGCCTACCGCACCGCTGTGTCGGTGCACATTGGACTGAACAGTATGACCCTTCTACAATGGGGTACAGAGGAGCAAAAGCAGCGCTACCTGATACCCCAGAGCCAGGGTAAGCAACTAGGAGCCTTCGCCCTGACGGAGCCGGATGCAGGTTCTGACGCTGGAGCCATCCGCACTCGGGCCGTGCGTGATGGGGACACTTATATTTTGAACGGATCAAAAACTTGGATTTCAATGGCCGATTATGCGGACAACTTTTTGGTCTTTGCAACATTGGACCCGACGCAAAAACATCGCGGCATCACTGCCTTTATTGTGGAGCGCAATTTTACGGGCGTCACAACCCAACCGATTCGAGGCAAGCTCGGAATTCACGGTGGCGACACCGGGGAAGTCATCCTACAGGACGTTCGCGTCCCTGCGGCCAACCGCTTAGGGGCAGAAGGGGAAGGCTTTAAAATTGCCATGTCCGCACTCGACAGCGGCCGTTTCTCGGTGGCTGCAGGTGCAATGGGACTGACGCGAGCATGTCTGGACGCCTCGGTGAAGTATGCACAAGAGCGGAAAACCTTTGGTGTTCCGATTGGTCAACATCAACTGGTACAACAGATGATTGCCAAAATGGAAGCTGGACTGCAGACCTCTGAACTGCTGGTATACCGTGCCGGTTGGTTGAAAAATAAAGGGCTGCGCAACACAAGAGAAACCTCTTTGGCCAAGTGGGTGGCTTCAGACGTGGCCTTCGCCAGCGCTGCGGATGCGGTCCAGATTCACGGAGCCTACGGGTATTCTAATGAGTACCCAGTGGAACGGTTTATGCGCAATGCCAAAGCCCTGGTGATTTACGAGGGTACCCGCGAAATTCATACAGTGATGCAAGCAGAGTACGCCTTGGGACTGCGCCAAGACAAAGTTCTCAGCCAAATGCTACCTGCCTGGAGTCCCGACGACGAACAGGCGTGATTGTAAGGGTGAAAATGAGTAAACTCGTGCAACTAAAGATCAAAGGGAGACCTAAGGGTGCAGGACAAGACCAGAACAGCGCAAACCCTGGCACGTGGGCTACAGGTACTGGACGCCTTTCGTGACAGACAAAAAGACATCCCCCCAGAAACCCCAGCGCCTGCAGAATTGGGGATTACAGACCTGGTCCATACCCTGCACCTGTCGGCAACGGTGGTCTCCCGGTTGGTGACCACCTTGGTGGAACACGGGTATTTGTACCAAAACACTGCCACAAAAAAATACGTCCTCGGTATGGCCGCATATACACTCGGCCTGGCGGCCGTGCCCCAGGTCCAACTGCGCAATACAGCTTACCCCCACCTGCAGCGTTTGGCCCAGCACACGGCAGAAACGGTCAGCCTTAACGTGGTGGACCGACAGTCTCTGGAAGGTGTCTGCATTGCCTCCATCGACAGTCCGGCGCAAATCAAGCTGACCACGCGGGTAGGCAACGTGCGTCCCTTACACCGAGGGGCAAGCCGCAAGGTGTTGCTAGCCTATTTAGAGTCTTGGCAACAAGAGCAGTATATTGTCCGACTAGAACTTTGCACAATGCAAGCAGACGCCTTACGCCAAGAACTGAAAGAAATTCATCTGCGGGGCTATGCGTACAGCGAAGCGGAACTGGATGTGGGGGCCTTTGCGGTGGCGGCCCCCATTCTTTCCTGTGAGGGTCATTTACTGGGCAGCGTAGCGGTGGCGGGGCCCGTGTTTCGCAAAACATCTGCCTTGATGGAGATGTGGGTAGACGCGCTGAACCAAACGGTGACAGACATCCAGCGTGAATTGTCGCCACTGTGTGATGGCCACGCCTAGGGGCGGGACGCACACACTGCTGGTGCAGAACTGGAATCCCCTGCTTGATTGAAAAGGACATGGGTTTCTGTTACCAGATTGCGTTGATATACATTGCCCACCTGCAGCAGTGTGTTAAGGTGTCGCACCTGTATTGCAATTTTTCCGTTGGGGTTGAGCACTTTGATGGTACTGTTGGTCCCGTAAGGTGCCCCCAACTCGTGGACATCCACAGACTGACCAGCCGTCATCCTACCCCCCCGAGTAGTCCCCCGCACCACGATGGAATTTTTTGCCTCAAGAACGCTGTTGTAAACCCCCGCACCCGTGACAAGAATTTTTCCTGTGCAACGTGCAGAACTGGAGCTGATGCTGGCGGCTTTGATGTCTGCCACCTGACCGAGGGCTGTCGATTCTAAATAGGCCTTGTACTCCGTCAAAAGTTGCTGTAAGTGAAGAACATCCTCTTTTTGAATATTGGTTCGGCCAGCCCCCAACCACTGCTTACGCAGACTTTGCACAATTTCCCGATATCTATCATCCAAATCTGCCAATCCGTTTTGGTCCTCGGCCAAGACACTCAAAGCACGCTGGAGTTGTGGGTGCCGTTGGTTGATGAGCAAGTCTGCCAGTAGTTGACCCTTCTCTGCCAGTGCAGAGCTTCCCAATTGATTCAACCGACTTTGAATTTGGTCCTGCACCACCGAATACTCCTTCTGAAAGAGTGTAAACACCTGTAGGCAGTCCTTTATTTGCTGGTGCAAAGCCGCGTAAAGAATGTGTGATTGTCCCGCCACAACCTGGGACCCGACGATTGAACTGCCGACAAATACCCCCTGTTCCCCCAGAACATTGGCGTTCAATACACTGCCTTGTATAGTCACATGGCCTGTGGCTTGAATAAATCCCCCGTCCAAAACCGACCCGACAATCCGTACATTCCCGTCAAACTCCAAGCGGCCCTCTTTGCCTGTCAGGTCATGCTGGACAATGAGTTCTGGAACCACGTCAATTCTAGATTTAGTAAGTAAAAGGCGGCCACTGCGCAGTGCAATGACCCTTTCACCTGCCAGCATCACGCCCTCTCCCAGCACCGGCAGGTTTCTGGTTTGAGGGGCGGCCACCGACTTGCCAAATACATCCACACCAGGGCTGCCCGCTTTTGCAGGTTCAAATATAGCCACAGTGGTGCCCTGGCGAACCGAGGGAATTTCCATCCGTCGATGCACTGGATCATAAACTTGGGGCAAACGCACTGGTCGATAGCGCGGCGGTTGCCCAGACACTGGCCGTCTCCCGCGCAACACAACCTGCTCTACTGTTTGTGTGGCGTGTGCCAGGGCTGTGACCGAAGCCTCGTCCAGATTCCCCTGGTAGCCTGCAGACTGCACAACCGTGAGAATTTCTTGTTCGTCCAAGGGCGGCGGGTCAAGGGGCACCCTCATCATCTCTAAGACTGCGTGGTGAACCTGATGCACCTCTTTGAGTCGAACCTGTTTCCCCGGGGTTATTTGTACTCGCACCGTCACGGACATATTATCCGCCGAAACAGTGTGCGACAGGGTCCGTGTGGCCAGCGTAGGGTGAAGGGTCACTACCAACTCCTGACTGCTGCGCACAACGACCGTGCCCACTTTTGGTTTGCCATTGAATGTCACCGTCACCCAAGGAGAGCTTGGAAGGGTCAGGGTTGCAAACGGTCCTTCGGCATCCGGATCAGTCACAATAATTTGATTATTCTCTATACTGACGTAACCCGGCTGAATGTATAAGTGTTCTCTGGGAGGTTCTGCGCCCTGGCGTTTCAGCGGTTGTACCCCAGTAGTCATTGGCATCGGTGACCAAGTCCTGAACAACCAACGGGCGACTTTTGCCAATACAGTGCGCATCCGTGGTGCCCCCTCCCCATTTTTATACTCATCCTGCAGACTGTGCACAGACCGTACGGGTTTCCGGGAACTGTTTGCCTTTTGCCAAGCGACAGTATTTTTCAATCAGGGCATCCACCGCCTGACTTTTTTCAACAACCACAGTAGCTGTTAGAGGCAGTTCTTTCAGCGCCACCAAATCAATCAATTCATTGCGACAAATTTCGATGGCAGCCCGCAGCCCAGGGTACTGTTCCGCAGGCAGTGGATGACTCCACAAATATCCCTGACTCAAAGTAGCTCCGGCCGCTTTGACAACCGATAGGTCCTCTGGATTTTCCACCCCTTCCACCACAGTGCGATAACCCGAACCCATGTAATCGACAAAGTAAGACAACAACTTTTGTTTAGGTTTAGACCAGGCAATTCCCTGAATCAAGGAACGATCCAGCTTGATGAAGTCCGGCTCCAATTCAACCATTGCTGCCAAGCTGCCCCCGTTTCCCACATCATCCAAGGCCAGGCGAACCCCTAGGGCCCGCAATGTGGCCACAATGTTTACCAGGGACGCTGGTTGATAGGGAACATACTCCACCAACTCGAACACCAAATTCTCTGGCCGACAAAGTCCCTGTTCAAACAAAACCCGCAGCCGAGTTAGAAAAGATTTATCCAACAGACTACTGGGCATCACATTGACAAACATTGGCATGGAGGCACCGTCCTGTGACAAAGCTTGCAAAGACTCCACCGCCGTCGTCAGTACCAACATGTCTGCCTCAAGCGAACGCCGTGTTTCATAGGCGGTGCGAAACCACAGGTCTGGGCGAATCAAGCGGTCCTTTAACATGGGACGACTCAACACCTCATGACCATAAATTCGCCCTTGCAAGTGGTCCACAATGGGTTGGAAAACCACTTGCAAAGATTGCAGTTCGAGAACCTCCTGAACACTTTGGGGGGAAACTCTATTATCCATCACTGAATTTAGACTGATTCCTTCCAGAACAGATCCGCAGACCTCTCTTTGAAAAGATTCCCATTGTTCCATGTGAACACCTCACCTGCCTTCACACATCTCTACCCTCAAACTCCCCCATCAACGGGAAAAGGCAACCCTCTGGAGGTTGCCTTTTATCTGCGTTCAAAGGGCAACCCGGCGATCTTAGACTGACGTCCGTAGACCCGTGGCTTTGCGTCCCAGCGTTTCCACTGGTTTGCCTTTTTCATTGAATAGTTTTCAATTAATATTTTACAGTTTCTAATACAATATTTTGCATTTATTTTCGACATTTTTCAAGTGGTTTAGGCAAAATTCGACACATGTTCACATTTGTAGACAAATTTCAGCATGACTCTCCCGTTCGACGATTTCTAAAATCAGTAAACGGCACCCACTTACGCTTCGATTAGAGAAAGTGACAGAGACTTCTGACGGCAGAACGTTAAAGCAAGAATAATCTAGCGGAATTTCTTGAAATTTGGGCGGCGCTTTTCCAAAAAAGCGCGTACCCCTTCTTGGTACTGCGGGCTGTCTAGCGCATCATCGACAATTTGCTTTAATCTCGGGTCGTCCACGCGAGCTCCCGCATTGAGAGCGTCGACAATCCCTTTGCACCCTTGAATAGAGTTTTGCGCGTTGTTTAACAACAGCCGAATATAGTTCAAGGTTTCTGTAAGTAGTAGTCTGTCTGCAAATACTCTGTCCACCAATCCCATCTGGTAGGCCTCGGCGGCGTGGAGCAATCGTCCAGAAAACAGCAAATCTTTGGCCCGGCTTGGCCCTACAAGGTCACTCAACATTTTGGTTTCTGCAACATCGTACACAAAGCCCAACGTGGCAGGGGGAATCCCCATTCTTGTGTGGTCGGCGCAAAAGCGCAGGTCACAGGCCACCGCAATCTCGGTCCCACCCCCAATGCAAAGACCACTCACCATGGCCAGGCTGGGCTTGGCCAAGTTTTTCAACCCCAGCACAGCATCCTTGACAGTCCGATTGTACGCCAGATTGGTTACAGCATCTTTGCGTAGTGTTTGAAACTCGCTGATGTCGCCGCCCGCGCAGAACACACTCGGGTCTGCGCTGCGCACCAGTACGACCGACACGGCCGCATCTGTGGCACACATGGCTACAAGTTGGCTCAAGTCTCGCCACATTTCTAGATTCATGGCGTTTCGCTTTTCCGGACGGTTAAATACAATTTCGCCTATCCCGTCGTGAATGGTCAAATATACTTGGCCATTTTCTGACTGCATTGCACATTCTCCTTCCGATTAACTAATTAATCCTGCACAGGCGCCTGTGTAGGCGCACAGTCGTAGGCTGGATTTGTTTGAGTATGCATGCGCGCTTGAATTTCCACATCCGTCTCGTTGGTGGGTGCAATCCCTAGCAATTTCTGCCGCATCTCGTTCGCTTTTGCCGTTTCCCCCATCTTGTCGTAAGCAGCAACAAGTGCCGCTAAAACCTGAACGAGTGAAAATTTGTCGTCTTCTGGCACGTAAATGCGATTCCACTTGCGTTTTTGACTGGTGATTTCCACAGCCTTCTCGTACTGCTGAATCGCCTCTGCCAGCCTGCCTAAATGAACTAACAAGTCTCCCATCCGCTTGCGAGCAGGAATCAAATCTTTTTTAATCCGGTTGGCCATCCGATACTCCCGGATGGCATCCTCAATTCTGCCATGTTGCTCGTACTGTACCGCTCGCAAATAGTGCGGTTCCGCCTTGTCACTAAACTTTGTCCCCACGTTCATCGCCTCCGCGATACGTATCGGGTATATTTTAACACGCAAAAATACATTCCGGCGCTTTTCAAATGTTGTTCAAACACCCTGGGCTGTTTCCTTTCCCCCGTCAATTCGATATAATGTCTGCGGATTTCACGGTTGACAATGTACTGACCGTTAGCAGTCATGATGGAGGCCTATAAGCAAATGCACGTGGGACTGGAAACTTGGATACACCCGTTGCTGACTGGATTTGCGGTGCTGGCTGTAGTGGCTGCCGTGTTTAATTTGGGGAACATGCGACGCTGGCTGATTGGAAGGCCCATGCGCACCCGCGAGCTCAGCTTAGCCCATAACAAGCTCCTATGGTTTATTGCCATGGCCGTACTGTCTGCAGATTTGTACTCCTCGGTGGCCTATGGACCAGAGGCAGGCATGACAGAGCTGGCCTTCCTCGGCAGCTCTGCCAAGTGGATGATTCTTCCCATCACGGGAGCGACAGTGGCCTTACTGGGGATGCTGATTGCCTCCTATATCATGGGGGTCATTGCCTACCCCAATGGTGGGGGTGCCTATGCCATTGCCAGAGACAACTTTCGGCACCGTTCGACGGCACTGGTTGCTGGTAGTTCCCTGATGGTGGACTATGTACTCACCGTGGCCGTCTCAGTTTCTGCCGGTATTCAAGCGATTGCCTCTGCATACCCCACCCTGGCACCCTACCAGGTCACGCTGTCCCTGTTGAGTATTTTAATAATTTTGTTGGTAAACTTGCGCGGCTTGTCCGAGTCCGCCTCCATTTTTGCCTGGCCCACGCTGGTGTTCATGGTGGGCATGCTGGTTTTAATTGGGACAGGCCTGTCGCGCGAAATTCAGGGTAACTTTGCCATTCATGGCATCCCGCCTTTCGGAACCATTCCAGCCCAATTGACCACCCTTGTGGCACTCAAGGCATTCAGCTCGGCCTGTTCAGCCTTAACGGGCATTGAAACCATCTCGAACTCGGTACCCATTTTCCGTCAAGGCCGCACAGGGGCCATCAAGGCTTATCTGGGTCTGGGCATTGTCACCGGCGTCACCTTAATGGGCTTTGCCTATCAGCTGTATATTGAAAATATCAGCGTCAATCCTCATAACACCATGCTGTCACAGCTGGCACAGTTGTACTTCGGTCACGGCATCCTTTACCAGGTGTTGATGTGGTTAACCTTTCTCATCCTTATTCTGGCTGCCAACTCGACTTTTACCGGTTTCCCTCAACTGGCCGCCTTGATTGCAGCCGACGGATTTCTGCCTAGGTCGTTGGCCATCCGCGGCGACCGCTTGGGCTATTCTAATGGAATGATTATTTTGTCGGCAGTTTCCGCCCTCCTGGTGGAAGCCTTTCAAGCCCAGACCAATGCCCTCATCCCGTTGTATGCCATTGGTGTCTTCGTGGCCTTCACCATTGCCCAAGCAGGCTTAACCAAACGCTGGTGGCGTTTGCGGCCTCGGCACTGGCACGCTCGCTTAGTCATGAATGCTGTCGGCACGGTGGTCACCGGTTGTGTCGCGCTCATCTTTGCCACTACCAAGTTCACAGCCGGTGCCTGGATTGTACTGATTCTGTTGCCTTTACTGATTTGGATGTCTCTGAGCATCCGCAGACACTACGATGCCATCGCCAACGAACTGCGAATTAACTTGGAAACCACCCGTCCCCAACCCCACCACGTGGTGACCATTATCTTGATATCTGGTATCCATCGGGTGGTTTTAAACACTGTGGAATTTGCCAAAAGTCTGCACACGGGGGACGAGGAAGATGTGATTGCCCTGTATATTGGCTTTGACGATGACTCCATCGTCCGTATGGAGCAAAAGTGGGCACAGTGGGGCACCCCCTGCCGACTGGTGACCACCAAAAGCGAGTACCGTTCCTTGTTGATGCCCTTGTCACGACTGATTCGCCACTTGGAAACCAGGGAAGGGCGACGGCCGGATCACATCCATCTCATTATTGCCCAGTTCGTTCCAAAAAAGTGGTGGCACTACCTACTACACAATCAGACCTCGCTGTTGCTACGCACCTGGATGATTCGCCACCAGGATGTAGTGGTAACAACCGTTCCGTACCACCTACAGAAGTAATGGCTGTGCCTGGGGAATGGCATGGGCTTGGGGAGAGCAGGACTTGTGACTTTTGATTCGCAGCGACGGAACTACTTATTGATGTTTCTTGACAACATGCTGTTTACCAGCGCTATGACTTTTTTGTCCATTAACACGGTTCTCACCTATTTTCTCAATCATTTAGGGGCCACAACCTTTGAAATCAGTCTGGCCAACGCACTCGTCTCCATTGGTGCCGTGATTTCTCAGCCGGTGTTTGTAAAAAAGCTGGTGAGTCTGTCCTACAAGTTGCACACCTTCGTCCGCATTCTTTTGACCCAACGCCTATTTATGCTGCTGTTTGTGGCCACGGTGCCATTGCTTGCACCGCGACACCCACACTGGATGATTGTTTGGTTTCTTGTCGCCTGGGGGATATTTAATTTTTTTGTAGGCTCATACTCGCCCTTTTACATGAGTGTGTTTGCTAAAATGATTGCCGTTTCGGACCGAGGACGCCTGCGTGGATACAGCGCCAGTGCTGGCAATGGGATTGCATTAATTGCCGCGTACCTCATTGGGGTGATTCTTAAAGAGGTCGCCTATCCGTTCAATTACACCTTGCTGTTGGGTCTCGGCGCCCTTTTATTATTGCTGGATGCCTTGGATTTTGCCTTGATGAAAGAACAGCCAGACCAGGTGATACAGGTGGAGGTCAACTATTTCCGTTATTTTCGGGATATTCCCGCGGTCTTGCGCCGAAACAAGGCTTTCGCCCGCATGGTGCTGGCCTTCTCACTGATGGTGATTGCGCAAGTGGGATTAGTTTACTACAGCCTCTATGCCATCCGGGTATACCATGCCCAGGCGGTGGACATCGCCTGGTTCACCGCTACTGGGGTGTTTGTCAATATTCTGGGCAACATTGGATTTGGTATCTTAGCAGACCGTTTTTCACACCGATTGGTATTAGAATATTCCGCAGTCCTAGGGGCCCTCGCCGGACTGGCTGCCCTGAGCATTCATCACCTCGCCGGGGTGTATATCGCCTTCGCCCTGAGTAACCTGTGTCTCAGCGGCTACAACCTGAGCAGCAGCATTCTGGTGGTTGAAAACACCACTTTAGACCAGGTGCCCATGCACATCAGTGTCAACGTCATGGTCACCCTGCTGGTTTCCTCGGCGGTCACCCTACTGACAGGTGCCTTAGTCAGTCAGGTATCCTTTTTGTCCATCTTTGTCCTTGTGCTACTTGCCGGCGCGCTGTCTTCCTGGGTAATGCACACCCTACCCATTGGCACATCCGGGGGAACATTGACCCTGCAAAAGGCAAAGGCGCAAAAAAACTCCCGTCCTTAAATGGACAAGGGAATGGCACTTTCAACGGCGGTGTAAGATTGTTCCTGTTCCTTTCCATGCAAAACGCGTAGGATACCCTGTGCCAAGGCGTCTAGTTCCCGTTCCCCAGGAATCACTGAAACAGGAGCCAAAAAGGAGATTTTCTGTAATAGATGCTGTACCACCCATTCTGAATAGGCCATCCCGCCAGTGAGAATAATCCCATCCATACGGCCTTCCAAGGCAGTGGCCATGGCGCCAATTTCTTTCGCAATTTGGTACACCATCCCTGACAGGACCGTCTCTGCAAGGGAGTCTCCGGCCGCCATTCGCTGCTCAATCTCGCGTATATCCTTGGCCCCCAGGTAAGCATACAGGCCCCCCTTTTTTGTGATTTTTTCTAACAGCTCCTGTTCAGAAAAATGTCCGGAATAACAGAGTTTCACCAGCTCATAGGCGGGCAATCCGCCTGCCCGTTCTGGGGCAAACGGACCCTCACTGTTTGCATTATTCACATCTACCATACGCCCGTCTTTCATCGCCACCACCGAGATGCCACTACCGAGATGGGCCACGACAAAAGAGGATTCGGTCAAGGGTTTGTTCAAACGTTGAGCCACCAAGTAGGAAACAGCTCGGACATTGAGTGCATGCACATAACTTTTTCGCTGTAGTTCGGGAATGCCAGACAGCCGGGCCACATCCGCCATCTCATCCACCACAATGGGATCCACAATGTAAGCTGGAATGTGAAATTTGTCAGCCAGTGTATAGGCCAGGATGGCCCCCAGGTTTGAGGCGTGTTCGCCATACCTGGCAAGTTGCAAGTCGCGGACCATTGCTTCATTGACCCGGTACACACCACTGTGCACAGAATGCAAAAATCCACCACGTCCTACGACAGCATCCAACCTGTCTAAAAAGAAGCCATGGGATAATAAATTTTGTACAATCGCTTGCAGTCGATAGTCCGCCTGTGCGGCCACCGATGGGTACTGAAAAATTTGTGGCTCAGGATGGTGAAGTTGCTCCACATGGATGGCCTGTTCGCCAAGATACAGGGCAAACTTAGTAGAGGTAGATCCAGGGTCAATTGCGAGCAAAAGTGGATTCCCCATCCATCCTCACCTCCGAAATGTTTCTGGGCATTTCAGTTCCCCCATTTGAAATTCAGGAAACATGTGCTCTTGCATCCACTCGATGGAATCTACTGGGTTTAATCCCCAATTTGTCGGACAGGTAGACAAAAACTGAACAAGCGAAAATCCCAGTCCCTCTATTTGTGCTTTAAACGCCAACCTTACGGCACGCTTTGCTTTCAATACGTTGGCAGGCGTATCCACAGATACAGTGGCCACGTAAGCAGCGCCCTTCAGGTTACAAAGGAGGGCCGGCAAATCAACCGGATATCCGGACTCCTCCGATTGCCGACCATACGGGGAAGTGGAAGTTTTTTGGCCAATCAATGTGGTAGGGGCCATCTGTCCACCCGTCATCCCGTAATTACTGTTATTCACTAAGAAGGCAGTGATTTTCTCCCCCCGGGCTGCCGCATGGATGGCCTCGGCCATCCCAATGGAAACCATATCCCCATCCCCTTGATAGGTGAAGACAATCAGTTCCGGGTGGGCCCGTTTAATCCCGGTAGCTACAGCAGGCGCTCTGCCATGTGCAGATCCCTGAAAATCCACATTAAAATACTGTTCACTGAACCCCCCACAACCCACACCTGTGACGCCCACTGTTTTCTCTAATAGTTGAAGTTCCTCTAGTATCTCACCAATGACCCTCTGCACAATTCCGTGTGTACAACCCGGACAGTAGTGAAACGGAACATCGGTCAGAGCCTGTGTTTTTTCAAACAAAACCCTCACGATGTGTGCCCCCCTTCAAGGAAAACACGATTAAACTGCGCCACGATTTCCTCCTGCTGGGGAACCATTCCACCTTGCCGATGATAGAACGATACGGGGGCCTGATGCTGAATGGCCAAACGGACATCTTCAATCATCTGCCCGGCGCTCATCTCCACCACCAAGTAGCCCTTTACATGGTCCAAGTAGGACTGAAAGACCTGTGTGGGGAACGGCCAGAGCGCAATCGGCCGCAACAGCCCGACCTTAACCCCGGTGGCTCGCAGCGCGTGAACAACCCCCTTGCAGACGCGTGCGCTGGTTCCATAGGCCACCAACAAGTACTCGGCATCCTCGGTCTGGTAGGACTCTGCCCATTGCAGCTGTTCCTGAATGGCTTGATATTTGTGTTCCAAATGAATTGCCTTTATTTCTCCCGTTTCGTTTTGCAGATTGTAAGAGGTAATCAAGTTGCGCTGGCGCCCCTTGGCCCCCGTCGTTGCCCAAGGTTTTTCATAAGTGTGAACATGGATATTCTCGAAGCTAACCGGTTCCATCATCTGTCCCAGCACTGCATCGGCCAATATCATCACCGGGTTGCGATATCCATCCGCTAAATCAAATGCGGTTGCAGTCAAGTCGGCCATTTCTTGCACAGAATCCGGAGCCAGCACAATCAAATGATAATCGCCGTGTCCTCCGCCTTTGGTGGCTTGGAAGTAATCCCCTTGTGTAGGACCAAGTCCGCCCAGCCCTGGACCTGTTCTCATAATGTCCACCAACACGGCCGGCAACTCATTTGCAGCCATGTAGGATAAACCCTCCTGCATTAAGCTAATGCCCAACCCAGAAGACGCGGTCATCACCCGCTGTCCGCTACCCGCAGCCCCAAAAACCATATAGATGGCTGCCACTTCGCTTTCCGATTGTACAAAAGTGCCCCCCCGCTTCGAAAGGTGGGCCGCCATATATTCAATAATCTCAGTGGAAGGTGTGATGGGATAGCCAAAATACAACTGACAACCCGCCCTTATGGCACCTTCCGCCAAGGCTTCATTCCCTTTCATAAATAACTTTTCCACGCTGCAGCCCCCTCAAGCCAATAGGACTTTAATCGCCACATCGGGGCACATGAGTGCACAATACCGGCATCCGGTGCATGCCTCTGGATGCACTGGTACAGCCGTCGCATACCCCTGACTGTTTGTTTCTTTGCTCAGTTCTAACACCTGTGTGGGGCAAACTGAAACACAAATTCCGCACCCTTTGCAACGTTCGACATTGATTTCTACATAGGCACTCATCATTCAAGACCTCTCTGTCATCAAAAGCTGGGAGAATGCCAATCGAGCGAAGGCAATAGAGGCCAATTTTGCGTCATAGGAATCCGCACGGGATGTGAGAATCAGCGGTACCTTCGCACCCAACACTAGTCCGGCCATCACGCCGTTGCCAAAATAGGTGATGGCTTTCCCTAATACATTTCCCACCTCAATCGTGGGTGCAAAAAGTAAATCCGCTTCCCCATTGATTTTTGACGTAATTCCCTTATGGGCCACTGCCTCTTTGCTGATGGCGAGGTCAAGCGGTAGGGGGCCCTCCACCACAGCCGACCCGAAGTGTCCCTGCTGTGCACGCTGAGACAATTGCCATGCATCCAACGTCTCTGGCATTTTTTCATTCACCTGCTCATTGGCGGCCAACAGGGCTACTTTCGGTGTATCAATGCCCAATCGCCTCATGAAGTCGATGGCATTCAATAAAATGGAGTCCTTTTCGGCCAAGTTCGGGTGAATATTTAATCCCCCGTCAGACAAAAACAACAACCGCGAAAATCCAGGAACTTCAAAAATGGACAGGTGACTGAGTAATTGTCCGTTTCTCAGGTGAAAGTCACGGTGTAAAACACCCTTCAGAAATAGACTGCTGTTAATCATTCCTTTCATCAGGCAACCAACGGCACCCCGTTGTGCAAGCTCTGCCGCCAAGTATGCAGACTGTTCATCGGTTTGTGCGGGAATCACCACAACGCGGTCCCTCGGGATGCCAATCTCCTCAATTAAAGCTTCTATTTTAGAACTATTTCCAATTAAATAAGGAAGAATTGCATCTCTCTGTAACGCCACCTTAATGGCCATCAGTACGTTTCGGTCCTGCGCCGCCGCCACGCTGATGGGCAGGGGATTGGTTTTCGGGATACAGTCCCACACCTCAGAAAAGGATGCAAGTCGCTTCTCCGCCATTTTCCTCACCCCCTCCCACACAGTCACCTTCTATACTGTGCAATTTGATTTCATCCAGTTCATTTCATCCAGTTCATTTCACCCATGCCTGATTAACGCTTTTTTCCTAAATACTTGTTTTGAATCCTCTGTATGGTTTCCAGTTTCCGCTCGACAAGCCTGTCCGCTGCATCGCTTGTGGGGATATTCTCCAGCTTCGAGATGCGATAAATTTGCAGCAAAATATCGTAGATTTGGTCCGCTTTTTGGAACGCCCGATCCTTATTAAACCCATGCAGTTCTTCAGCTACTTCAATCAAACCTCCGGCATTGACCACATAGTCTGGCGCATACAAAATGTTGCGGTCATGCAGCACCTGCCCATGACGTGGTTGCGCAAGCACATTATTGGCAGCTCCGCAGATAACCCGGCATGTCAATTGAGGAATTGTTTCGTCGTTCAGGACTGCACCCAAAGCGTTGGGTGAAAAAATATCACATTGAACGCCATATATTTTTTCCGGAGCCACAATTTCCACGCTCGGAAAATTGGCTTTTACAATTTCCACATTTTCTTGATAGATGTCAGTTCCAATCACCTTTGCACCGTCTTCAAGCAGATACGAAACCAGCAATTTACCTACTTTACCCAATCCCTGAATTGCCACCGTTTTCCCCGTTAAATTTTCACTGCCAAACGCCTCTTTGGCCGTCGCTTTCATTCCCCGCAAAACCCCGTAGGCCGTAATAATTGCAGAATTTCCACTGCCCCCGTATTCTTCGGGCAGGCCCACCAGATATTCCGTCTGTTTGCGTGCAGAAACAAAATCCGTGCCAACGGTGCCCACATCTGTACCTGTATAGAAACGTCCCTTCAGAGTTTCCACAAAAGTCCCGAAGGCCTGAAACAGTTCATCGCTTTTATCCTGGTGTGGGTCTCCCCAAATGACCGCCTTCCCCCCACCAAAGCCTTCTCCAGAGACGGCACATTTATAGGTCATGCCGCGAGACAGCCGTAGAACATCCTGTACCGCCTCTTGTTCAGAGCCGTAATTCCACATTCGACAGCCCCCAAGCGCTGGACCGAGTGTAGTATCATGAATGGCAATAATAGTCTTCAGTCCTGTGGCCTTGTCATAGTTGAAGACGACCTGCTCATGTCCATTCATCTCCATGGCCTCAAAAATACCCTGGACAGGCGGAAGGACTGTCTCTTTCACTGTTTTGATTTCATCTTCCTTGGTAGCCAAGTGGGTAACCTCCTTTAAAATTGCTTAACTTATACAAAATTCTACACAGCTACAACTAACAGGGTTTGTCACCAACGGACACTTTACTGTGATTCACTGTACTGTGATTATGAAGAAAGCAAACGGCGTGCCAAGTCGTGTCCCACAAAGAAAACTGTGCACCTTCTCCCCAAGTTGAAAGCGATTGCAAAGAAAAAGTGTCAACTATTCTTATCAATTGAAAAAAATAGTTTGCAATTCCTCTAAAAAATCACCACACTATGGGTGCCTGTTTGAACAGGGGTCTGGTAAGACCCCTGCAGTGCGAGGAGGCCAACCCTATGACTATCCGGGAAGTCGTTTGGCAAATTGAATTTAATGACCGCATTGGGATTGGATTGGAGGTCTTTCAGTACCTTGCCTCTTCTGGCATCAGTGTCCTAGCAATGGAAGCCAATGTGGTGAAGGGGATGGTTGTCAAGTTTCAACTCGATGAGTCCATCTATGAAGAATTGCTCCATGAGTTGGAAGGCATCCAAGGTGTTACCCGAGTCACGGTAGAAAAGCGAATGCCGTTTGAGCAACGAGAACACGAATTAGAAACCATTCTCAATTTAATCGACGAAGGAATTGTCGCCATTGACCTGGCTGGACGAATTGTTCAAATCAATGAACCCGCAGCACGTCTACTCCATGTGACAAAATTTGATGCCCTGGAAACCCAGGTACAAGACCTGCTGGGAAAGGATTTCCCGATGATTCAAGCGTTGCAAACAGGTAGGGCATATCGGCATGCAGAAATCCGTTCAAAAGTTGGCAAACATATGCTTCATTGTATTGTCACCGGCCAGCCTGTCATGGATGAACAGGGGAATGTTTTAGGTGCCGTAACTACCCTGAAGGGATTCGATGAATTCAAGGAACTCATACACTCTGTCGGTTCGCTCTCCCATATCACAACTTTCCGAGATATTATCTACAAAAGCCAAACCATGAAAAGCATCGTCGATCGCGCCAATGCAGCCGCGCGATCCCATGCAACCATTCTTTTGCGTGGTGAAAGCGGCACTGGCAAAGAAATGTTTGCGCGAGCCATACACGCTGCCAGTGAGTGCTCAATGGGTCCCTTTATCGCAGTGAATTGTGCAGCATTGCCAGAAACCTTGCTGGAAAGTGAACTCTTTGGCTATGAAGAAGGGGCCTTTACCGGAGCCATGCGGGGCGGAAAAAAGGGCTTGTTTGAAGAAGCAGATGGTGGAACCCTGTTTCTTGATGAAATTGGTGAAATTAGTCCCACCATTCAGGTGCGACTTTTGCGGGCCTTACAGGAACATGCCGTGCGCAGAATTGGAGGAGTTCACGAAATCCCAGTCCATGTCCGTGTCATTTCAGCCACCCATCAAGACCTGGAGGAATTGATTGTAAGAAATCTATTTCGCGAAGACCTGTACTACCGCCTGAATGTCATTCCAATCCGCATCCCCCCTTTGCGGGAACACCCTGAAGACGTCTATCCCCTAATCCAGCATCTCTTAGGCATGCTGCAAGACAAGTTGCACCGCTCGCCCGTACGCATCAGCAAAGAAATCACGGACATTTTGGCAGGACAACCTTGGCCCGGAAACGTCCGACAGTTGGAAAATATATTAGAACGCCTGATGACCCTAGTCCCTGCCGATGAAATCACGTTGAATGACCTCCAAACCTGGCTGGATGAAAACAAGGAGACACACAAGGGGCCTCGTGCAATCACAAATACGAAAACTCCAGCCACAGGTTTTCATCTGAGTTTGGATTTTCCCACTCTCTGGCCCTCACTCCATGAGGTCTCACAAGCAGCAGAGCGGCAACTGTTATGTCATGTGTTGCGTGCGTATCCCTCCTCCCGAAAAGCAGGAAATATTTTAGGGGTCTCCAATACGACCGTTCTCAATAAGATGAAGGTGTTCCACATCGTGCCCCTTCAGTGTCCCTAAGGAATCACAAAATATAAACATACGAGAATATAGCGGTTGCCGAAAACAAAAACTATAATCGTACCTTTCGTATCTATGAGTGGCACATCCGCATCCGTCTGGGCAGGACTTGCGGGTCGTACCTCCCGCTGTTGAAACAAGGACAACTGGGTCCGAGACCGCCGAGTCCGGCTTTCTCTTTCAAGCGAATTCAGTAGCTTGCATTGAATTAAAGTAAGTTGCTATAATAATTATTGTCATCGAATACAGGAGGCGATATCGTGTCGAATATAAACCTAGCGGTCATTTACTACAGTTCTACGGGTACAAACTATAAAATGGCTCTTGTAGCGGCGGAGGCCGCCAAAGAGAATGATGCCCAAGTGAAAGTCCTAAGGGTTCCGGAGCTAGCCCCTGAGGAGGCCATCGCTGCCAATGCGGGTTGGAAAGCACATTACGAAGCGACCCAAAATGTTCCTGAGGCAAAAGCAAGCGACTTGGAATGGGCTGATGCCCTAATTTTTAGTGTTCCAACGCGTTTTGGAAACGTACCTTCGCAAATGAAACAGTTTCTTGACACTATGGGAGGACTTTGGGCACAAGGGAAAACCATCAATAAGGTGGTCAGCGCCATGTGTAGTGCACAAAACCCACATGGCGGTCAGGAAGCGACGCTCCTTTCCCTGTATACGAGCATGTATCACTGGGGAGCGATTGTGGTTGCACCGGGCTATACCAATCCGGTACTGTTTGCCGCAGGGGGAAATCCTTATGGAGTAAGTGTAACTTCTGTAGAGGATGGGAGTTTGTCGGATGCATCTATGGCCGCGATTAAGCATCAGGCTAAACGAGTGATAACCATTGCAACATGGATTAAAAAGGGTCAAGCGTAAAAAGGATCTGACAGATGGGGGCTTAGGCTGTAGCAAAACGTGCGGCTTATCCCCCACAAGCATTTGGCACCTAAATAGAGAAATGGTGCGCATCCCAGACTCCGCATAGCGATCTCCGACCGCAACCCCCAATGGAGCCAGTTCATCGATTCGCTGCAAATCAGCAACGTGGACGCAGCCGCTGAAGACTGGCTTCACAGGCTAACTGGACGTATTCAGGCCGTCCATTGATCCCTAAAGAAGTCCCGTCGGCAGATCGCACATTGCCAAATTTCGTAGCCAAAACTACTTGATCACGGTACCCTTGCAGTGCTTTACCCACTAGTTCTTCATTCCGTCCTCCCCCTCTTCAATCCATGCCACCCACTGTTCCATGAACATTGGGTGTTGCTGCGGGAGGGCTGGTGTCTTCCATTGTCCCCCAGACAACACCTCACTGCGGGCCCGCCACCGCCTCCAGACACCGTTGACCGATGCCATTTAGCACCTCGGCCGTCTTGCCCGATTTCCCCTCGGTATGGGCAGAACTAAGCCCACCAAATTTCACCAATCTTCTCGCGAATCAACTGTTTTTGCAGAAATGTCACCGCCTTGTTGAACCCCTCTTCCACGGACATCAGACTGTCTTCGTGTTCAATACTGACCACTCCTTGATATCCGGACACCTGTAAAGCGCTGATGATGTCTCGCCAGGTTTGCTCCCCGTGGCCATATCCAACGGTCCGGAATATCCAGGAACGATGCAGTTCATCTCGGTAGGTCTTGGTGTCCAGCACACCGTTTCTCCCCGTATTCTGGGGGTCAATTGCGGTGTCCTTGGCGTGAAAGTGAAACAAGGCTCCCGCCGCAGCCAGTTCCTTAATTCCCATGACCGGGTCCATCGCCTGCCAGAATAGATGGCTAGGGTCAAAGTTCACGCCAATGTTGTCCCCGCAGGCCGCACGCAGACGCAACAGGGTCTCGGTGTTGTAGACCACAAACCCAGGATGGGGTTCAATCGCCACCCTCACCCCATGGTCCCGTAAAAACCTGCTTTGCTCCTGCCAATAAGGAATGACTTTTTGCTCCCATTGCCAAGTCAGCACTTCCCCATACTCATCCGGCCACGGACAGGTAACCCAGGACGGATGCTGTGCCCCTTCCGAGTCTCCGGGACAGCCTGAGAAAGTAATCACCGTCTGCACTCCCAACTTTTCAGCCAACAGTACCGTGTTCACAAAGTCCTGGTGATCTTGCGCTGCTTTGGCGCGATTCGGGTGAATCGGGTTCCCATGACAACTCAGAGCACTTATCTCCAACCCTCGAGCCGCCACCGCATCGCGAAATTTCGTCACAGCGTCAGGTTGACTCAACAACGTCTCCGGATTGCAATGCGCCTTGCCGGGGAATCCACCACAACCAATTTCCACGGCATCCAATCCTGCAGCAGCAATTTTGTCCAAAACCTCGGAAAAAGGCTTGTCCGCAAACAACACCGCAAAAACACCCAGTTTCAAGGAAATAGCTCCTCTCTCAGGTGAAAAATAAAATTTCATCCTTCATGACCACGTGCGCACCCTGCACACGTGGGAGCCAATCAATAACCCATAACCGTGGCAAATTTGCAAAAATCGTGTTCTCAGACCTCTTGGGCCGTTAAGAAAGATTCAGGGGCTCCAAGGGTTGCACGTTCCCACGCACAAATTTTGGCCCCCCGTGAGGTTTCGCCCATTCCACCGCGTTGCGCAATACCTGTTGCACCTGCGGGTTGTGATACGTGGGATAAGTCTCATGCCCAGGTCGGAAGTAAAACACTCGACCCTTGCCACGGTAAAAGGTACAACCACTACGAAACACCTCACCACCAGGAAACCAGCTGACAAACACCAACTCATCCGGAGTCGGGATATCGAAATGCTCTCCATACATTTCCTCATGTTCCAACTCCAAAAACTCTGGCAGTCCAGCCACAATGGGGTGAGCCGGATGAACCACCCATAGCCGTTCATGTTCGCCAACTTCCCGCCATTTCAGGTCACAAGACGTTCCCATCAGCCGTTTAAAAACTTTGGAGAAATGGCCCGAGTGCAGAACAATCAATCCCATTCCCTGCCAGACCCGTTGCACGACCGCTTCCACCACGGCGTCCTGCACCTCGCCATGGGCCATGTGTCCCCACCAAAACAACACATCTGTGCTATCTAAAATTTCCTTGGACAAGCCATGCAAAGGTTCGTCCAAAGTTGCCGTGCGCACCGCGTAACCCGCCTCTCGCAATGGCTCGGCCAAGGCCGTATGAATTCCTTGCGGGTATACCCCCTGCACAGTTGGATCCGTCTTTTCATGGCGGAATTCATTCCAAATCGTCACTCTTGTCTGAGTCAATGGTATCTCACTCCCAACATTGTGGACTGTCCCCCCGCGATGCGTTGCCAACTCTTGTTGCACCCTGGGGGACCGCTTCTCCATTTCACTCTGTACCTATCCACGCACTCATTCCTGTGAATCTTTGCAACAAAAGGTAATTCCATTTAATTATCAAAATACACGGCCTTCCCCGTTTTTGCCGATTCGTAGATGGCCTCCAGAATTTCTGTCACCACCAGGGCTTCGCTCGCCATGACGAAGGGTTCCGTATCCTTTTGTACAGACTCAATCCACCACTTTGCCTCTAAATCAGAAGCAGTAATTACCCCTGAACCGTCGTAAAAATCGACGCCTCCGGCCTCCAACTGAATCTTTTGGGTATACAAGCGTCCCAAACTCTCGCCATTGATCCGCAGTCCATCGAGCATGTCAGCTCCTGCCTCTGTCCCGCACAACACCGTCTGCGCTTCCCCCGTCTGCAGGGTGTTCAATGCCCAGCTTGACTCCAACACAATATTGCTCCCATTCTCCATGACCACAAAGCCAAAAGCAGAGTCCTCGACGGTAAACTGAGCCGGATCCCACGGGCCCCAGGCATTCGCGGAATTCGGCCGCGGCCCCAACTGATGATGGGTCACGCCTAAAACCACCCTGGGTTGATAGTTGTTCATCATCCAAAGAGTCAAATCCAGAGAATGTGTGCCAATGTCAATTAACGGACCGCCCCCCTGTTGCTCCTCATCCAGAAAAACTCCCCAAGTGGGCACCGCCCTTCTGCGTACTGCCAGTGCCTTTGCAAAATAGATATCTCCCAGGTCACCTCTCTGGCACGCTTCGTGCAGATACAGGCTATCTGAGCGGTAACGATTTTGGTAGCCAAGGGTCAATTTTCTCCCCGTTCGTCTCGCAGCCTCTAGCATTGCCCGAGCTTGTTGAGAAGTTTTCGCCATGGGTTTTTCACACATCACATGCTTGCCTGCTTCCAAAGCTGCCACCGTAATTTCGGAATGAGAACTGTTGGGCGTCAGGACATGGACGACATCAATGCTGGAATCCGCCAACAATTCATGATAATTCGTATACACTTTCGCGCCCTGCAACCCAAAATTCATTGCGGCTTCACGCGCTCGCTCTTCAATCAAGTCACAAAATGCCACCATTTCCACTTGAGGCAACTTTTTGAGGCTTGGTAAGTGTTTTCCATTGGCAATTCCACCGCAACCAATGATGCCCACACGCACCATATCCAACTTTCCAAAACTCATTCATGACTACCTCCCTCAATCAAAACAAGCTTCATAGAGGGACACCACTTCTTCATGGGACAGCGGGTAAGGATCCACGTGAAACAACCCGCCCATCGTTTCCCTGGCATTGTGGGCCAGCCTCTCTGCCTCTTCTTTTTGCACCCCAAAATCCGCCAATCTTAAATGTTCCATTCCAATCTTCTGGATTAATTTCTTGAGACCTGTGATAAAGGCGTATGCCTGCTCCATTTCGTTGCCTTCCACCTTTTCTCCCATGGCTTCGGCGAGGGCGATGAAGCGATTAGGGGACTTCGATGCCATGAACGTAAAGTAGGGCACCGAAAGAGAGATTAATCCCGCACCGTGAGGCAATTCAGGGTGATAGGCGCTGGCCGCATGCTCCATGGAGTGGTGTGATATGCAAGAAGATAAAGATTCGACAATCCCGGCAGCCGTATTCGCCCAAGCAACCTCTGTACGCGCCTGCAAATTTTGTCCGTCGTTCACAGCAACAGAAAGAAACTGAGTAATCCTCCGTACGGCATCCAACGCATGCACATCACTGGCCGGTTGGTGCACATTCGCCAGATACCCTTCCACCGCGTGAAAAAACGCGTCCATTCCCTGGTAAGCGGTCCACTGCGGTGGAACACTGCGCATCAATTCCGGATCTACAATTGACAATGTCGGAAACGTGTATTGGCATCCAAAGCCAATCTTTTCTTGAGTATCCGAATGAGTGATGACCGTCCAAGGATCCGCTTCCGTCCCGGTTCCCGCCGTGGTGGTGATGGCCACAATCGGCAAGGCTCCGTTCTTTACCTCTTTGCCTTGCCCACTGCCGCCGACAATATAATCCCAATATTCTCCGGGGTTTTTCGCCATGACCGCAATGCTTTTTGCGGAATCAATGGAACTGCCTCCCCCAAGGCCAATCACAAAGTCACACTGGTTCTCTCTGGCGACTTGTGCCCCTTCCTCCACGTGGTCAGAAATGGGGTTGGGTATGATTTTGTCAAAAACCACAGACTCAATCTTTCTTTCCTTTAAATACGCTCTTACCCGATCCAAATAGCCCAAGGTCTTCATAGATTTTCCCGAACTCGTTACAATAAGCGCTTTTTCTCCAGGTAGGTCCAGATGGGCCAGTTCCCGCAATGTTCCTGGGCCAAACACGATCTGTGTAGGCATAAAATAGGTAAATTGATATGTCATCGGGACATCCTCCTTCATTTATGAAGACATTCCCCAAAGGGTGATTCATACTCCTCCGAGTCTGTTTCCGGGTCAAATCAAGGGACAGGAGTACCACATCATTGATTGTAAACGTAAGCAACGAATTCCGTAAGTAGTGAATTCAATTAAACATTGTTTCACAGAATAAATCTCCTTACTAAATAGAAGCTGCAGAACATATCCGATTTCTAACGGAGAAAAGCCTTACCACCGCTCGCAAATTTAAATAAGGCCCGCCACAAATTCCGTCCCTTGCAAAATTTTTCCGATAAAATGGGTGAAATACGTCCTCAACGCCACGCAGCATTCCCCCAACGCAGTTCATTGCGCAATTGGCGAATGGATGTGTCTTTGTCAATCACTACACATTCCACACCCACCATTTCCGCCCAGTCCTGCAACTGTTCTGTGGTGACATTATACGAGAACACGGTGTGATGCGCCCCACCCGCATAAATCCACGCCTCGGCAGCCTCCTGCAGGGTGGGTTGTGGTCGCCATAAGACCCGTGCCACCGGCAACTGGGGCATCTCATGCTGTGGTTCCACAGCTTCCACTTCATTGACAACAAGCCGAAAACGAGAGCCCAAATCCACCAACGCGGCACAGACCGCTGGACCGGGACGTCCGTTAAAGACCATGCGGGCAGGGTCCGCTTTAGCGCCGATGGACAGCGGGTGCACCTCAATCCGAGGACGTGTAGCGGCGATTGTGGGACATACCTCAAGCATATGCGCTCCTAGAATGCGTTCATTTCCTGGTTCCAAATGGTAGGTGTAGTCTTCCATGAAGGAAGTCCCTTTGAATCCGGCCATTACCTTCATCACTCGTAACAGAGCCGCTGTCTTCCAATCCCCTTCGGCTCCAAACCCAAATCCAGACTCCATCAACCGCTGCACCGCCAACCCTGGAAGTTGGTCTAGTCCGTGCAGGTCTTCAAACGTAGTGGTGAACGCGTTGAACCCCCCGGAGTCAAGAAAGCGCCGCATTCCGAGTTCAATTCTCGCTTGGCCCCGGACAGATTCAAAAGAACTAGTGTCCCGCCACACCCCATCTGGAATCTCATATCGAGTCGCATATTCATCCAATACCGCCGTTACGTCGTCCTCAGAAATTTCCTGCACCGTTTGCACCAAGTCACCCATTCCATAGCCGCTCACCGACCACCCCAGGCGAATCTGAGCCTCCACCTTATCCCCCTCGGTAACCGCTACCTCACGCATATTGTCGCCAAAGCGCGCCACTTTCACTTGCTGACTCTCCACCACTCCTACCGCTGTGCGCATCCACAGACCCAGCCGACGTTGTAAGGACGGATTGGACCAATGCCCTGCAATCACCTTTCTGGCGATATTCATCCGTGTCGCCAGAAATCCATACTCGCGGTCTCCATGCGCAGATTGATTGAGATTCATAAAGTCCATATCAAGGGTCTCCCAGGGAATGTCTCGATGGAACTGGGTATGCAGATGGAGCAACGGTTTATTCAATGTGGTCAAGCCAGAAATCCACATTTTAGCCGGTGAAAAAGTGTGCATCCATGTCACTACACCCGCACAATCCCCGTCCACATTTGCAGCCACCAGTAACTGCCGAATCTCCTCCGCTGTGGTGGCAATCGGCTTTAAGTCGATGGGAAAGGGAATCTGCTCACTTTCGTTGAGATGTGTGACAATGGCTCGTGCATGCTCCTTTACTTGGGCAAGGACCTGCGGTCCATAAAGGTGTTGACTGCCACAGATAAACCAGAACCGATACGATTTCATTGCGTTGAATCTCCCTTCACAGAATTGCTTCTATATCTGAGCTTCCATTAGGTACAAAATCAAGAACGAAATCAACTCCCTTCGTCACATCGGACAAGTGCGGGTCCGGACGCCCCTCCTCTATGCAGGTTAGGGTTGAACAGCGGTCTGGAGAACCGTGCCGATGGCCTGCTCCAACATGCCCTGCCCTGCCAGAAAATCAAACACCGTATATCGGGATCGTAAAAATCGTGCTTGACGAAAGGTCTGTGCCAGCATCTCGGCATTCAAGTGCAACTGATTCAGGTCCGCGTTGTCCTGCAACCCCGGTTGAATTCCCATTGTAACCAGCCCCTGAACAACCTCCCTTAGCAGTTCCAAGTCTTGCTTCAACCACTGCTTCAAAGCTGTCGGATTGTTGTGAAAGGCCAGACTTTGTGCCCTCAAAAAGTCGGATTTCTCCTGTTGTGCGGCCAAGACCACAGGGGCCATTGGACCAAATTCAGAGGTCACACTGTTCTCCCACTCCATCCCCAACCACGGCAAATCTGGCTGCCGCCAAGTCGGTAAACGCAGTGCGAAATCGTAAAAACGATCCATCCAATGGGTGGCAAACCCTACCTGCAGGCCGTGCAAGGTATGGGGTCTCTGACCTTCATAAGCAATAAAATCCCAGTAATGTGAACAATGGTGCTCACTTCCACTGGCAGGCCGGGAATTGCCCACCATTGCCATGGCCATCCCGGAATTAACCAGCCCCTGGAAAAGATCAACCACGGACGACGAATCCCGTACCCTGAGTTTCTGGACCTTGGCCACCACGGTTGCAAGCGACTGGCGAACCCCGGCGTACACCACTGGGCAAAAATATTCTCCATATAGAAAGTGAGCCAGTTTCCAGTCCATCAATGAAATCGCCTTTCCCGCCAAATCCCCAAACCCTGCCTGCAGCAATTCCCCAGGGGCCGCCTGCAGAACAGACGGTGCACTGAAAATAGCGAGCGGAGCTTGGGCGGGCGTTGTCACCTTCAAGCCTGAAAACTGCATCGCGGCCACACTGGATGCATATCCGTCCATGGAGGGCGCCGTCGCCACGGAGACGTAGGGTAATCCGGCGGCATCACTGGTGTAGCGCACGATATCATTGATAACCCCGCTACCCACCGCCACTAGGCCGTTTGGATCTACCTGTGTCATGCGGCCTTGAACCCGACTCACCGCAGCCTCGTCAGGCAGAAGACCCTTGGCGTTCTCGAATACCTCTGTTTCCACTTGAAGACCGACCGACCGCAGTTCTTGAACCACCCAGCCGCCCGCAGCTGCATAGGTATGGATATCTGCCACCAGGAAGATGCGTTGCCAGCCCTGCTGCAAAGCCCATTCTACAAGCCGCTGTGGCAAGGATTCGTCTACCCACACCACGGATTTAGGCAGCGGGTGGTGTCGACCACAGACACAGGGTTTGCTCTGTTCCGTTTGGCTTTGTTCTGTTTTACTTCCCATGTTTTGCCCCCACTCCAGCTCAGTTCACTGCTGCCTCAATCCACTGCTGAAGCTGAACTCTGCCCGTAATAAGCCTCACTCCCGTGCTTACGCAGAAAGTGGCGGTCCAATAAAATTTGAGCAATGGATGCAGCCTGGGGATTCAAGTTCAAGGTGTGATAGGCGAGACGAGCCACTTCCTCTAGCACAACAGCGTTGTGCACAGCCTGCTGAGGATTTTTTCCCCAGCAAAACGGTCCATGATTTTTCACCAGCATGCCCGGGACGTCCATCACCCTATGGTTCATCAGTGTTTCAATCATCACATGGGCTGTTTCAATTTCATACGCTCCACCCACCTCAGGGTGGGTCATCTCTCGCGTACACGGAATTTCCCCGTAGAAATCGTCGGCGTGTGTGGTCCCCAAAACTGGAATATTCCTGCCTGCCTGTGCCCAGACTGTGGCCCAGTGTGAATGGGTATGCACAATCCCACCGATTTCCGGAAATTCACGGTACAACCGCAGATGTGTCGGCGTATCTGAAGAAGGATTCAAATCCCCCTCTAATCGTTTCCCATCTAGGTCTAACACCACCATGTCCTCTGGCTGCAAGTCTTCATACGGAACTCCGCTGGGTTTAATCACCATGCATCTATGATCACGGTCGACGCCGCTCACATTTCCCCAGGTAAATGTGACCAAGTGCTGTTTTGGCAAAGCCAAATTAGCTTGCCAAACAGCACGTTTCAATTCCTCAAACACAGCGACAACCTCCTCTGTCTACTCATTAGTTCCTTGTTAATCACTAACGATGTGCTTACACATTGTCCGGTGTGCTGGACCAAACCTCCCGACGCAAGTCCTTGAGTTCGTGTAGCAACCCCGCCTGTTGCTCCCCCAACAACCCATACAGATTGCGATAAACGGCATACAATCGCCTGTACGCCTGCTGCACCGTTGAGACGGGCGTGTATTCCGCTTGCAACAGGGGCCGAAGACGTTCGCTTGCCTCCGAAATTGTTGCAACCCCCCCCACCTCTGACCCAGCTGCCACCGCACCAAATAAGGCTGCCCCGCGCGCCGGAACTTCTTGCGAATCATACACTCGTACAGGCAACCCACAGACATCCGCATAGATTTGCATCAGCAACGGGCTTTTCCATGCAATTCCACCCGTAGCAATGAGTTCCTGCAAGGGAATCCCGTGTTCCACAAAGTTTTCAAGGATTCGTTTGGTGCCAAAAGCAATAGACTCTAATAAAGCCCGGTAAATTTCCGCGGGTGTAGTGGTAAGGGAAATCCCAAACAGCACCCCAGACAAATCCGCGTCACCTAAAATGCTGCGGTTGCCATTCCACCAGTCCAGTGCAATTAGACCGGAGCTCCCTGGCTGAATTTCCACTGCACGTTGTTCCAGATATTCATAAATGGATAGGCCCAATTCTTGTGCAAAACGATGATATTCCGCTGGAACCGCCTGTTCCACATACCAGGCCAACATATCCCCAACTGCAGCCTGACCTGCCTCGTAGCCGTACAAACCCGGCAAAATTCCATCCTTCACCACACCCGTGATACCGGGCAAGCGAACTTCTAGCTCCGTCAAGGTCAAATGACAAATGGACGTCCCCACCACCATCACGAGAGAGCCTGGTGTATTCACCCCCAGTCCCGGAACGCTTACGTGGGCATCTACATTTCCCACTGCCACGGCCACCGTAGCGGGCAAACCAAGAGAGTCTGCCAACTCTGGGCGCAAATACCCAGCCCGTGTGCCCAAGGGATAGAACCGAGTCCCAAGTTTCTCTTCAGGATACACAAACTCAGAATTTATTTGTTGGAAAAATTCCCTTCCCGGAAGTCCACCTTCCTCGGACCACATCGCCTTATACCCAGCGGTACAGGAATTCCGTCTTTCCATCCCAGTCAAGTACCAGACCACCCAGTCTGTCGCTTCGACAAAGGCATCCGTGGCCTCATAGAGTTCTCGGTCCTCTTCATACATTTCAATAAGTTTAGGAAAGTACCATTCTGAAGATATTTTTCCACCATACCGTGAAAGAAACGGGGCCCCCAAGTTACTTGCCACCCCGTTAATTTTATCCGCAATCGGTTGCGCCGCATGATGCTTCCACAACTTCACCCAAGCATGGGGACGAAGTTTGAATTCTGATAACTTACATAGGGGCGTTCCGTCACTTTTCACAGGAAGGACCGTACAAGACGTAAAATCAATCCCCAACCCAATCACTTGCTCAGGCCGAACGTGCGCCTTCCGCAGTGCCTCCGGAATGCCTTGTTCTAAAACGTCAATGTAATCGGACGGGTCCTGCAGCGCCCAGTCCGGTGGTAATTTTTCTCCGGAAGTGTAGAGGGTATCATCCATCACCCCATGAGAATACGCAACCACGGTCGAGTCGGACTCTTCACCCGTATCAAGATTGAGAATTACTATACGCCCAGACTCTGTACCAAAATCTACGCCGATTGAATAAGTCATCTTGTTTCCTCCATGCTGTACTCGAATTGATAACAAAAAAACTTAGACTGAAATAAACATCACAGGAAACGGGGAATAGGGTTAACACCCATTCCCCGTTTGGCCGTTTATCTACACATTCAATTTTCTCATTGTCATCACAAATTTTAATATCCTAGGTTCAAATAATCATTCACATTTTGTTTCGTAATAACGGTTACACCTGTATCCACAGATGGGGGTACAGGATCAACTCCATCCTGCTTCCAGTTAGGAACAGGCGTGGCGAGATTGTTGTGAACTGTATAGGCGTCCATTAATCCCCAAAACCCCATACTCCACTCGCCTTGCGCAATAGTTGCAGTAATCAATCCTTGTTTTATTTGATCCAAGGTGGCTGTGTTCATATCGAAACTTACAATTTTCACAGATGACCTGTTGGCTTCTTTAACCGCAGTTGCAGCACCAGTTCCTTCATCCGCCTCAACAGCAAAAATACCATCCAAATGAGGATGCGTCTGGAGCAGTGCTGAGGTTACTTGGGCAGATGTTATTTGGCTTGAATTTCCATTTTGAACAGCTACAACCTTTACCCCTGGAAACTTTGATTGTATTTCGGATTCGAATCCTTGCACACGTTGATCGAGATTCAACTCTCCCGGAGTTGTAATGATGGCCACTTCACCTTTCCCACCCAGTTGTTTTCCGAGATAATCGGCACCAATTTGTCCTGCTTGTGCATTGCTGGTACCTAAATAGGCATATCGCTGGCTATTTGGAGCATCTGAATCAAATGAAATAACAGGTATACCAGCTGCAATCGCCTGATTAATCACTGGAGTCATCGCTTGAGCATTCATCGAAGAAACTAGTATTCCAGCTGGCTTTTTAGCAATTAATTGTTCCATTGTCGTAACTTCCTGATTGATGTCATACTGTGGAGCACCCGTGTACACCGCTTGTACATGTAAATCTTTAGCTGCTGCTTCCATCCCCGCATAGATGCCTTTCCAATATTCAATACCCGATAAAAATGTAACCATATAGTACGTTTGACTGGAGTTACCCACAAACGGTGAAGAACTTGCAGCCGTTGTCGATCCCCCAGAAGGAGACGTAGAATTTGTAGATGTACCACAGCCAGTCACAACGGTACCCAAGGTTAACAAAACAAAACCAGAAAACAGCGCTTTACGAATTTTCAATTAGAACAGCCCCCTATATAGTTGTGTTGGATTACAATTAGCCATGTATTTATGCTTTTTGCCGATGTGTCAGCACGTCTGTTGTGACTGCACCAATTAAAACAAGCCCAATAACCAAACTTTGCCAATACACTGATACATTCAGTAATACCAAAGCATCATCTACAATACCAACCAACAAGCTCCCTAAAAGTGCACCTAATACTGACCCCTCTCCCCCAGACAGGCTGGCTCCGCCGATGATACAGGCGGCGATAGCCTGTAGTTCCATCCCTTGTCCTGCAGTTGGAGTTGCCACGCTGAAACGGGAAAGAGTCAAAATACCTGCCAATCCAGCCAATAGAGCCGTAACAATATAGATCCACGTCTGCACTTTCCCGACGCGAATGCCTGATAAAAAAGCGGCATTTTGGTTACTACCTAGGTAATACACTTTCTTTGCAACTACAGCATGCCGCATGAGGTAATCAGCAATCACTATGACAATCATCAGTATCCAAATCAGGGTGGGAATCCCCCAAATATAGCCCTGACCCAGAAAGGTAAACGCATTCGGCAAGGGTACCGATAAGGGTGCACCCTGAGTCACTACATAAGCCACGCCTTGAATAACCCCTTGCATCCCTAAGGTCATGATGAACGCATTGATTTTGACTCGACCAATAAAGGTGCCGGTAACTAACCCTGACCCAAAACTGGCAATCAGCGCCAAAATGATGGCTGGCCAAATGTTCATACCGCCTAATACAAAAGCGCCAGCCACCACACCCGCCATCGACATAACGGATCCCACTGACAAATCAAAACCGCCTGATACCAATGCGACAGTCATGCCCACCGAAACAATCGCCATCATGACAACAGATAGTACCGTCGTATTCAGGTTATCTGTAGTAAGAAAGGCTGGAGAAACAAAGCTCAGAATGATCATCAAAACGATGATCACCGCTAGAATCGTCAACTCTCTAATTCCTGCTAATTTACGTAAAATTTGCGTACCGCTCCAACCAGAGATCTTATCAGTGTGAACGTTCGCAGACATTTTATTACCCCAGCCTTTCATTTACTTCTAGCCCAGAGGCATAATGCATAATCATATCTTCAGTAATTTGTTCTTTACGAAGTTCAGCCATGATTGACCCATCGTATACAACGAGGACCCTGTCACTCAGTCCAACAATTTCAGGAAGTTCGGATGAAATCACAATCACTCCGACTCCTTTATTGGATAAATCCCTCAATAATTGGTGAATTTCTGCTTTAGCACCTACATCAATCCCTCTTGTAGGTTCATCAAGAATCAATACCTTTGGTTGCCGCTCAAGCCACTTGGTAACCATCACTTTTTGCTGATTTCCCCCACTCAGACTTTGTACGAGTTGTGCGCTAGAATGTGCTTTAACATGGAGGTGTTCCATTGCTGACAATGTTTTTTTCTTAGCTAAATTGTGCCTTAATAGACCAGATGAAGACACACTGTCTAAATCAGTCACAACAACGTTGTCCAGAATAGACATTTTTAAAAACAATCCTTCAATTTTTCGATTTTCTGTTAAATAAAAAACTCCATTTGAAATACTATCTTGAATTTTCTTGATGTTAATTTTTTTACCATTCAAGCTTAAATCTCCTGATTGTTTTTTGTTAGCCCCTACTATAGCACGGGCAATTTCTGTTCGTCCCGCTCCAACAAGACCAAACAATCCGAGAATCTCACCTTGATAGAGTTTAAAGGATACATGTTTACATTTTGGACCCGCAGACAAGTTATTCACGTCAAACAAAACTTTTTCGGAAGGTTGGCCGTGTGGTGGATAAATGTGATCTAGTGAACGTCCGACCATCAACCTAATGATTGATTCGGCGTTGTATGATTCTGCTGTGCCAGTACCCACCATGTTTCCATCTCTTAAAATGGTAATTCGGTTACTAATCCTGAATATTTCATCAAATTTATGGCTTACATACACAACTGCCTTTCCTTGTTGGCGCAAACCTTCTATCAACTTGAAAAGTTTGCCGACATCTTCATCTCCAAGTGAGGAAGTGGGTTCATCAAAAACATAAGTATGAGCACTCTCTACTATTAAGCTTTTAATGATTTCCACAACCTGTTGTTCAGGGATGCTCAAAGTCTTAACCAACGTATTTGCCGTAAAAGAAACTCCAAAAAAGTCTAAATAGTACTTAATTGATTCAACAATTTTACGTCTATCAACCAACCCAAATCGTTGCGGCAAATGACCGACTAAAATATTTTCTCCGACCGTTAAGTGAGGAAACGTACTAAGCTCCTGATGCACTATGGTTATCCCTTTATTACTTGCGTCTAATGGACTCTTAAAATTCTCTTCCTTACCGTTTATTATTATTTTCCCTGAGTCAGGCTGGAGAGAACCCGTTAGAATGTTCAACAGCGTCGATTTTCCAGCCCCATTCTCTCCCATAATTGCATGCGTTTCACCCCCATTTAGTTCGAGTGACACATCATTTAAAGCTGTATTACCAGAAAATGTTTTGGTGATGTGTTCCATCGATACGAGACAAGCCATTCGCTTTATACCCCCCTTTCTCATTTGCACACATACTATAACGCTTTCAACCGAATTATACGTATGAATTTAAAAGATATCAATGAGTTTTATCAAATTTTATTACGTACAAATGTTTTTTAAAAAGCAGTGTGATTTGACGTGGTTGCATTTATGAACGACAATAAAAATACAATCCGGTTTGTTAGTTTAGCTTTAATGTGCTAATTCAAACTTACCTTAACCTGATAAGTGTTATACGCATATTTCTGTGTGCTATCTCAAGATAATCAAATTCATTTTTTGCAGCTATATACAAAGTGCACAAGTCCAAAGGCCATTTCTGTAAAATCCTATTTAACGAACAGCACACCATATGTACGCTAATCCTTTTCAATTTCAAGAATATCCCTGATGCCATTTTGAATGTTGTACGTACCAATATTGCGTATCGTAATTAGGTATTGTGGAGGGAATAATAACTCATGAGTCGTAGAAATGGTGAACCGAAGTACATCATGTTGATTAATGAGGTAAGAGCTTGGATTACTTCAGAAAAGCTTCGCCCAGGTCAACAATTGCCAACCGAAAATGATATTGCATCTCAATTTGGCATTAGTAGGCAAACAGTTCGTCAAGGAATTAATGAATTGGTTCATGAAGGAATCTTGTATCGCATACAAGGAAAAGGTACTTTTGTGCAAAGCACTAGCCGTGAACGTACACCCGCAACAAACGTGATTGCAGTGGTCACGACTTATATCTCTGACTACATTTTCCCATCCATTATCCGTGGAATTGAATCTGTACTAAGTCCAAATGGGTACTCAATTTTACTTCTAAGCACACATAATGATTTCAATGAGGAACGACGTGATCTAATGACGGTAATGGAAAAACAGGTCGATGGGCTCATCATCGAACCTACACGTAGCGCCATCCCAAACCCCAATTTGGCCCATTATTTCACTCTTATAGACCGAAACATCCCTATAGTGATGCTACACACGACCTACCCACAGCTACCCATTCGCTGTCTCAGGATGAACGACGTCGAGAGCAGCAAACTGGTTACCCAACACCTTGTGGACAACGGACACGTTAGAATTGGAGGTATTTTTAAGAATGACGATCGGCAAGGTGTTTTTCGACTCAAGGGATTTGTTGAAACACTGATGAACCATCGATTGCAGATTGAACCGACTTTTATTCACGTGTATAAGACTGAAGAAAAGTCGTCCGTTGCACATCAGTATTTCAATAAATTCAAATCATCTTCTCCCGATGCTCGCCCAACCGCCATTGTGTGCTACAACGATGAGATTGCATCAGAACTCGTGCATCTTTTCCAGACAAATGGAATCTTAGTACCTGATTCAGTGTCCGTTGTTGGATTTGACAACATGCAACCTTTTACTCGCCAAATTAATAACAAGGGATGGATCACCACGATTGAACACCCTAAATTTGAAATGGGTACCAAAGCAGCAGAACTTCTATTGGAGGCCATCCAAGAAAGCCGTAAGGGCGCTTCGGGGAGATATGGGGAGGACTTCGTTTTTCCATCAATACTTGTTCCCGGATCCTCTACTGATTCAATCAGAGAGTCGGGGTCGACATCACACAAAGATTCATCTTCACAACCAGTCACGGCGGTGGAAACACCATGATTTATACATAAAATCCCAAATGAACAGAAGTGCTCAGTTAAAACGATATCCTTTAAAGACAAGTTCTAGCTGAAACTGGACACTACATATAGCTATATCCATGGTACAGCAACTACAGAACAAGTTTCCCAAGGCGGTGGATGTCCTGGAACTTTTGAACTGTGAGTTGCGCAGGCGATTCGATGTAGTTGGCATCTTTCCAAACAAAGACTCCGTAGTTCGCCTGGAAGGAGCAATTTTGCATAAATAGCCGACACTCAGCGGTTTTACTCAAATTTACACACTTAACGAGACACCGATAGAGAACCAAACAACCGGACAGAAAACACCCCAGTTGGCGCAAGTGCTACACCACCTCGGGCGCCCCTACTGATTTCCAAAGAGTGTTTACAGATCTCCCAGAGTTGTCGTTTGTCGCAGGACATCCGCTCGCACCAATACCTCCGGGCGCAACTGTGTTCCTAAACCCGGCCCGGTAAGCGGATAAACGTATCCCTGTTCCACTCGAGGTAGCTGTGTTACCAATTCCCCATACCAACTGCTGTAAAACGCCCGCACCACTTCCTGCACCAGGGTATTGGGGAAGTGAACGGACAGGTGCACATCCACCGCGAGAGAAACAGGACCCACACAGTCGTGTGTGGCCACGGGTACTTCATAGGCCTCCGCCATGGAAGCAATCCGTTTTGCTTCTGAAATCCCACCCGTCCAAGTGGGATCTAAAATCAGCACTCCAGCCGCTTGCCGTTCAAGAATCTCCCGAAATGCCCAGCGGGTGCCCAAGGTCTCGCTAGCCGCCGTCGGTACTCGTGTCGATTGAGCAAACTCCCGTAAAACGTCCAAGTTATCCATCCGAACAGGGTCTTCATACCAAAATGGATGGAATGGTTCCAACGCCTGAGCAATTTGCTTGGCCACGCGAATATCCCACTGTGAATGCATCTCCACCATGATTTCTATCTGGTCGCCCACTGCGTTACGTATTTTTTCAAAAGGGTTCAGCGCCTTTTTCAAATCCCTGGTGCTGAGATAATGCCCTCCCGACGCCTCAGCATACGGGTCAAAGGGCCAAATTTTCATTCCCATGTAGCCCTCATCCACTAGGCTTTGGGCCAACACATCGGCATGATACAAGAACCCGTCCAGATCTTCGTAAGGTCCTTCCAGATTTCCTTCTCCCCAGTTATCCACAGGCAAATGCGCATGCTTCGGACGCTTACGCGTGTATCGATAACCAGCACAAGTATTGTAGACTGGCACCCGCTCTCGGACAGCACCGCCGAGAAGTTGATAGATGGGTTGCCCGGTCACCTGGCCAAGCAAGTCCCACAGGGCCACATCCACTGCGGATCGGCCTCGATTTTCAACGCCAGTACTCCGAGATCCCACGAAGCCAACCAAACTTTGCCAGTGACGTTCGATAGCCAGCGGATCGTGCCCCAACAGGACAGGGGCCGCACTTTCATGCACCCAAGCAGCTACCGCTGATGCCCCGAAAAACGTCTCACCCAGTCCCACCAATCCTGCATCTGTATGCACTCGAACAAAACACAGATTGGGGAACTCCTCCAGACGAACCGTTTCTACTGCGGTGATTTTCACTGTTCATCGCTCTCCTTTTTAGGCAAAAACAGGTTCCCCAGACTTGGCATAACGACGGACCACTTCTTCATTGAGGGTAGCTCCCAGCCCGGGTCGATTTGGGACCTCAATGGAACCATTTTTAATCAAAGACCCTTCTGTCAGCATTTCTCCCCAGAACGGTACCTCAGACGCATGCCATTCCAAGGCGAGAAAATTGGGCATGCATGCACACGCATGCACCGAGGCCAGTGTGCCTACCGGGCTAGAAATATTATGGGGCGCAATGGGCATGTAGTATAGGTCTGCCAACTCAGCAATTCGCAACCCTTCTGACAGCCCTCCTACCTTTTGCAAATCCGGTGCCACAATGGCTACTGCTTGTTGTTCAATCATCTGTCGAAAGCCTTGGCGGCCATATAAGTTTTCACCACTCAAAATGGGCACAGGACTGTGGTCCCGTACAAACTTTAAAGCATCCATGTTATCAGGGGGAATTGGGTCTTCAAGCCAGAGTAATCGATAGGGTTGCAAGGCCTCAGCCAAGTGAATGCTATCATCCGGAGCAAACTTCCAATGGCAGTCTGCCGCCAGTTCCACCTTTGGACCCACTGCCTCGCGCACAGCGGCCATTAAACCAGCCAAATATTCAATCTCCTGTCGGCCCAATGAACGATTATATCCATCCACTGTATAAGGGTTGGGGACATCCAAATCAAACTTGAGAATCGTAAACCCCTGTTCTGCCATCCGTTGGGCCTTGTCGGCATACGCCTTTGGACTGTATTCCTCAAGGATTCGTTCACTGTGGCTACCCGCACTGGGATTCCACTGGCTGTGGCTCTGGTCCCAGTCTGGGTGTCGAGGCTGTAGCAGAGCATCCAGACTTTCCAAGGCGTCCCCCCCGTGACAATCCGCATAAATACGTACCTTATCCCGGTACTTGCCACCCCACAGTTTCCACAAAGGGGCCCCCAAGTGCTGCCCAAGAATGTCCCAAAGGGCCGTTTCAATCCCGGTCACTGCATGAAACACTTGCCCCGCCCCACCTGCTGCGGAAGCTGCCGCAAACATGTTCCGAACCAAAGGTTCCACCTGTAGTGGGTCTTTCCCCTTAAGAAATTCCCCTAAACTATGAATGGTGGCTGTTAATCCAGGAGCGAAAAATGCCTCACCCAATCCCGTCAAACCAAAATCCGTTTCCACCCGCACTAGAGTCCAGTCAAAATTGGCTTCCACCACTGCTGTACGCACGTTTGTGATTTTCACTTTGGTCATTTCCTCTCCCTGACTTTATCTGCACTTCCTGAAGCGGTAAGGCATAGCCCGCACCCTCGTTGTCACATGACCCCGTATTTTTTGTACACCTCTTGTGCACTGGCACCCGCCATTAATTCTTCCCGTACCTTATTTTCTGTCAGCGCCTTAACTTCAGCTCGTTCTACCACTTCCAGCAACACATCTTTGGGGACTACAACGAGACCATCGCCATCCCCCATGACAAAGTCGCCGGGATGCACCGTAACCCCTCCACAGTTAACCGGTACTCTGTAATCGGTCACCAACGCCCGACCGTAGGAATCGGAGGGAACCGCTCCACGGCAGAAAACATTAAACCCCATGCCCACCACTTTGGCCGTGTCCCTGCATAGTCCATCAATCACCGCACCCACACACCCCTGACTTCGAGCCCGAGTGGAAAATAGCTCACCCCAAAACGCCGTTTGAGTTCCGGCGCCCGCCACCACCAACACTTCCCCAGGGGATAGCGCATCCGTCCCTTCAAACTGTTTTTCGTAAGGAAACTCTGGCATTTCCGGACTCTCAATGGCTTGCATTGTAAAAGCAAAACCATACACCCGATGCTTTGCATCCAAAGGCCGTAACCCGTAGTCCAAGAACTGTCGCCGATACCCCATTTGGTCAAGAATGTCACATACAACAGGCGTATACAAAGCCTTGTATCGCTCAATGATTTTGTTCCCATCACTGTTGTGCACCTACATTCCCCTCTCTCCGATTCCTCTGCAGTCCGCCACTCAGGTCAGATTCATCTGTAGAATTAAGCTCCAACTTTTTCAACAACTCCAGCCCATCGTGATTCCAAATGAGCATAATGTGTTTTGTCATTGCCGCTTGTGCCATTTTCACGTCCCTTTGCTTGAAAACCGTAATCAAATCCTCGTGCTGCTTAAGGACCCCTTGCCTGTTGTCCGAAAAATAGCTGGGATGTGTTAAAGTAATAAATCTTTGCACATGTCCATCCAATGCACCCCAAATTCTTAAGTAAATATCAATTTCGGCCCACTGAATCAGTTGACGATGAAATTGAACGTCTAATTGGGACTGTAAGACATAGGCGGTGTCGCCCTCTACCCTACGCATTTGATCCACAATTTTTTCTAACTGAATATAGTGTTTTTCGGTCATAGTTGGAATTATCAATTTCAAAACATTTCCTTCAATTTGAGCCCGTAATAAAAATGCGTGATAAATTTCATCAAGAATTAAATCTGTTACATAGGCCCCCTTATATTGCACCGTTCGCACGAGTCCCTCTTCTTCAAGTCCACGTAAGGCCTCTCGCACAGGAACCTGGCTTGTTCCAAACTGTTTGGCAATTTCCGTCTCAATAATTCTCTGCCCAGGTTTTAAACGACCATTCACAATCCATTTTCGGAGTCTTAACTTCACTTCATCCTTTAAGGAATTCATGGAAATCGGCAGCTCATCTCTGGCTTTCACTGGCCTGCTCCATTCATCTCAAGTTATTCACTTATCGATAGTCCACTTCAATACCAAAGCATAATCTATTATATATAATTTTGTGATACAGTTAACCCTATAATGTACCGTTGCCCCTATAGTCCGTTGCCGTTATAGTCGTATCCTCTATAGTCCGATTTCCCCTGGCTTCATTAAAATTTTAAGCACGTCTGTTTCCCCCACGCTAAGTAACCGAAACGCTTCTTCCCCATGGGACAAGGGCCAGCGCCTGGATATTAAAGGTTTAGCATTGACCCGTTTGTCCGCAAGAAATTGAATTGCAGTTCGAAAGTCCTCATCCACAATATGACTTAGAGAACCCACAATTTCTCGTTCATAATTAAGGATATCCAGTGTGTTGAACTGCGTTAATGCAGTCGGAACCCCAATAAGCACCAGTCTCCCTTGTACTTTTAATGCGTTCAGTGCAGCCACTTGAGCAGCCGGTTTTCCCGAACAGTCGATGGCACGGTCAAACGTGGGCACACTTGGCAAATCTTCTGGTGGGATAACTTCTGTCGCACCCAAAGTTCTCGCCAAATCAGCCCGAAAGGGAGACGGTTCCACTACGGTTACCGTCGAAACCCCCATGACTCGTGCAGCCTGAAGCACGAGTAACCCAATCGTGCCCGCACCCATGACCAACAACTGATCTCCAGGTCTGATAGCGGCTCTGCGCAGTCCTCGAACGGCAACCGCAAGCGGTTCTGACAACGCAGCTTCATCTAAGGGCAAAGCATTCGGAATTTGTATAAAGGTATCCGCTTTAGCTGTCACCCTCTCCGCCAACCCACCGTTTGCCGAAAGGCCTAGGGCTGCCATATTCGAACACAGGTTATACAAGTGATTTCGACAGGCCTCGCATTTCCCACAATAGATTAGCGTATCTGCCGCGACGGCATCCCCTACCCTAAATTGGCTCACTTCGTCCCCAATATCCGTTACAATGCCAGAAAACTCATGACCAAGAATGAGGGGTGCCTGTGCGTGTGTAAGTGGATGCGGCTTCTCTACAGGAATATAAATAGGACCAGCTAGATATTCTTCTAAATCTGTGCCACAAATTCCGGCATAGGCGACCCGTACACGAACTTCATTGTGCCCAGGCGCAGGGGCATCTGGGACTTCCTCATAGCGAATATCTCCCCTTGAATGCCAAACGATTGCCTTCATGGACGTTCACCCCCCAAATTTGCACAAAATGTTATAGCCAGATTTCATAGTCGATTGCGCACATGCAAGTCTCTTCCATAAATCGAAATCATAGTCAAGACAATCAATCCATAAAAAATTTCTTGACGGGATGAACCCACGTTAAATCCAATAAGAATTGTGGAAATTTCCGTCAATGTCAAGACACCCGCAATAGTTCCTAAGTAGTTGCCCACACCGCCCAATAAGCTCGTTCCACCAATTGCGACAGCTCCTACTGAAATGAACAAGTAGGGATTCCCAATGTCGAAAAACCCGCTCCCAGAAAAGCCTGATAATAATACCCCTGTCACCGCAGCAAGGACTGCAGAAGCAACATAGGAATACATCCAAACCGTCAAACGACTGACCAGTGTAAACTCAGCCGCCTGAGGATTGGCACCTACTGCGTAAATTTGTCGCCCCCATTTCGTATTGCGCAGCGCCCATATAGTGAATACCGCAAACACCAGCCAAACCAAAATGACTGGCGGAAAATGAAACCCAAACGCGTGACTGTTCAAAGCAGCCATGGAAACCAAAAACTGTGGGGCACTCCCTGAAGGAACCCCCTTTGTTAAAACATACATCGCCCCATCCACCAGATACCCTGTACCTAAGGTAATCACGAGAGGATGTATTTTTAGTGATGCAGAAAGAAACCCGTTTAGACCCCCAACGATTCCAGCAATTATAATCACCAGCAACAATGCAATGACGAATGGAATATGGAATTGATTCAAATAAGGGATTAAAATATCTCCCATTGTGATGATGTAAGGAATCGACATATCGATTCCGCCCAAAAGTATGACAAGGTTTTGCCCAATTGCAGCAATCCCGGTAAAAGAAGCCAGCACCAACATAGACAGCAAACTAGAGGGATGAGAAAAGCCCGGAATCATTACACTCCCCACAATGAATAGAACCATCATCAATGCATAAGCAGTCCAGATGCTCAAGTTCTGATTTATTTTCACCATGACCCTGTTTTTGTTCACCGTTGCTTCCATCACCGTCCCCTTCTCCTTCCCGGCCGCGCAATCAGAGCATTTGCAACCACCGCTGCCACAAGAATTAACCCATAGGCCACATCCTGCCAGAATACTCCTACGTGGGACACGGTTATCACATTATTAATCAGAAAAATATCAAATGCTCCCACTAAAGACCCCATGGCGCCTCCGCGTCCCCCAAGCAAGCTGGTCCCGCCAAGAGCTACGGAAGCAATTGCAGTCAGGGTAAACGAGGTCCCAATGTTGCCATCTCCAGAAGCAATTTCGGCGGTCAACATGAGCCCAGCCAAGGACACGAACAATCCTGTGAGCATATACGTCCCTAATCGAACCCACACCAAAGGCACTCCACTAACGTAACTCGCCCGTTCATCTCCCCCTATTGCGTAGATATTCCGTAAAAAACGAGTACGAGATAAGGCAAACCATAGGATGAGGGCGACTGCAATGATCACAGCACTAATCGGAAGGGGGCCTATGTTCCCCGTCCAGTTTGCCAACCAGGATGGAATAGTTCCCCCCGGCTGGGATAATAAGTGGGTCGCCAACCCCATGTAAATTGTATAGGTGGCAAAGGTAACGACAATGGGGGGAATCCGGAGGACACTGATAAACACGCCGTTCAATACACCGGATCCTACCCCTAACAGCATTGCCATCCCGATGATGATTACAGGGGAAGTTAGCCCCTGTTGGACCAACAAAATAATTGTTACATTGATTACACTCATCAGGGGACCAATAGAAATATCCAAAGAACCATTTCCTAAAATAATCGCTGGAGTTTCTCCAATTGCCGCAATCACCAAGGGGGCCGCAGAAGCAATGACTCCACTTAAAACCGAGATGGTCCATAGGTTTGTCTCTAAAGCCGTGTTCAAAAGTAGCAAAATCATCAAAATGACAAGAGCCACCGACATATAAGGAAGCCTTGTCATCCAAAACTCCCTTTTCCGAAGGACTACATCCTGCTCCACCACTTCACTTGTATTTGTGGACGGGGACTGGGTCATATGGCTTCACCAAACATCGCCGCGATGATCCGATCCCGTTGAATCCCTTCACCTTGTAATTCCGAAAAGATCCCCCCATCTCGAAACACAACCACGCGATCACACAACTCTACTAATTCTTCCAGGTCTGTGGATAGCAACACGATTGTCATGTTATTTCCAACTAATTCGTGAAAGAGCCTATAAAGATCTCTCTTTGTTGGAATGTCCACACCCCGAGTGGGATCATTTAACAACAAAACCCGTGGATTCGTGTAGATCCATCTTGCAAGAACCACCTTCTGTTGATTCCCTCCACTCAGTGATCCTACAAGTTGACTGTCATTTTCATATATAATGGACAGCTTATCTTTAAATAATTTTAATGCTTGAGTCACTTTTCTTTGTTTCACGATTCTCGAATAAGTAGGCATTGCAAAGTTATCTTTGATGGATAGTTTTAGGAAAAGTCCCTCTGTTTTTCGGTCCCGTGGAACATAGGAAATTTCTTGACGATAGGCCTGTTTCAAACTATGAATCGAAACCTCATTTCTCTGTCTGTCTATTGCGGCTACCTCCCCTCGAAGACTGGAAGCCCGTAAGCCCGCAAGCGCCCTCAGAAAAATTTCTTGCCCATGCCCTTCAAGCCCTGCCAACCCCACAATTTCACCCTCATACGCTTGAAAATCAATGGGACGAGAGTTCGCGTTAAATTTCAACTTCGTAGTCCGCAAAACTATGGAGGCGTTCTCCTTTCCTTTCCAACTATCTTTCATGACTTCACCAGACATGCTGGCTCGATTTTCTCCAGACATCTGCCGTAGTATTTCAGAAACTGAAGTTTCTTTGGGGTTCAGTGTCTGAATGGACACCCCATTGCGGATAACTGTCAATCGATCCGCCAACCCTTGAATTTCGTCAATCCGGTGAGAAATGTAAATGACAGATTGACCTCGAGACCTGCGTTCCCTTAAATGCTCGAAAAGCCTATCTCGGTCTGAGACATCCAAGGCCGATGTAGCCTCGTCCAGGATGACAATATTGGGATTGAGCATCAGGGCTCTGACAATAACTACAATTTGTTGTTTAGATAAGGGTAACTCTTCCAATGAGGTGTTGAGATCAATTGGATCTGCGGAGAGGGTCAAAAGTAATTGATGCGCTTTATCCCGAAATTCAACCCCTGGGGGGCCAGAGAAAAAGCCCCCACGGCCCAGAAAAATGTTTTCCAAAACAGACAGCGCAGGCACAACCAAAATTTCTTGAGGAATGCTTACCACTCCCAACTTTCTCGCTGCAACAATCGATTGGAAATGGACGGGTCTTTCCTGAACAATCAACTGTCCACCATCCGGAGAAAAAATGCCACTTAGAATTTTTACCAGGGTGGATTTTCCGGACCCGTTCTCTCCAATAATGGCGTGAATTTCCCCTTCTGCACATGCAAAAGAGCAATCTGACAACGCCTTGGTTTCGCCAAACGCCTTTCTCAAATTTTTTACCTCTAGCGCCTTCATGATTGACCTCTTTCCATGAGAGTCTAAAAATCAAAGAGTAGGTTTCCCATTGGAAAAGTACTGTGATAATGTGGCTGCAGGAACGTATTGATAAGGCTTCGGATCCACCCATGACGTGGGGCTTGCACCGGGAGTATAGTAACTGGCCAGCGTAGAATTATTATAGGTGGGTGGATTGTTGAAAAGCGCATTGACCAAGGGGTGTTGTCCCTCCAGAATACGGATTCCCACGCGTAAAGCAATCGCAGACCCACCGGGCGGGTCCATGGTTCCTACCGTCTTATACCCACTGGACAGGTGGTCATGCCAAAACTGTAAAAAGTTATTCATTCCCGTTGCCGTAATGGGAACCAGTGGACGTCCGGCCTGCTGAAGGGCTTGTACAATCCCCATGGACATCCCCCCTTGCCCCCAGACGCCTGCGATGGGTTCTGGATGCGTCGCTAAGACATTCAGCATTGCTGTCTTGGCCCCTGTTTCTGTCCACTGTCCGGAAACATTCGCCACAATATGAATTCCTGGATATTTGTTGAACACAGGGAGAGCCGCATTCTCACGAATCGTACTCCCAGCTGCCCCCGGGATGCCTTCCACCATCACAATGTTTCCCTTACCGTTCAGGAGTTGTGCAAGCCCCTGGGCCATACTTGCGCCAAACGCACCTTGATTCACATCGCGATTTTCCGCATAAGGACTACTCACAATATTATTAAACCCTACCACAACAATTCCGGCTTGGTACGCCTTTTCAATGACCGGATTCAATCCTGTTTCCGAAGCTGCATTGATTAAAATGAGGTTTACATGTTCCGCAATCAGGTCTTCAATTTGCGAAATCTGCGTGGTCACACTGTCGTTTGCGTTGTCGACAATCAGCTTAGAGACAATCCCCTTCGCTTGGTACTGGTTAAATAGGTTTTGCAGATCGGCCAAACTTTGTGCCCGCCAAGTATTTCCCATATTTGAATTAGAAAATCCGACAACGTATGGACCTTTCACGGCTTTGAAGTTCGCATAGGCCGACTGTGTAATAGGAATTGGACTATTTGCATAGGCTGCGGCAAACTGTGCTGGTGGTGTGGCTGTGGGAAACGTCCCCGATGTTGAGGTTGTATTGGTTGTATTCTGTGCGGAGTTTGAGGACTGGCTTGTTGGAGCTGCCGTCCCGCAACCAGCGAGTACGCTAAGTGCCCCAAGCGTGATAACGCTTCCAATTGCTGCATGACGATACTTTTTATTTACAGCCATTGTCTTTTTACACCCCTTTTTTATTTTTTCTCCGTTCGAATCCCCCGTCTAGACGCCTTAAGCAGATATTGCTTTTTAGACCCATTTGCAAAATGTCCCCTCGGTTTGTGACAAGATTCTCTAACAAACCGTCTAGTACTATCACATCCTATCTAAATAGACTCTAGGAACAGCGTAACTGTCTTACATGTCTGAAAATAATATAAATAGACTGTTCAAAGTCAATCCAACACAGCCTACTAAAATAACTGTGTTTGGATATGAAAACGTTATACGAAATCGTTATGCTTGTCAAGATGTTACAAACATTTAATCAGAACCCCTTATTGATTTAGAATCTAGCGTCCCAATTTCTGTTTTATATATAAAATATTTTATATAGGCGGAGTTTATCATAGTTGAAGTGGCAGTTCAATGGAATTTTCATAAATTTTTAATTATACGAATTCTCTAATACAATCCATCATAAGCGTCCAGCTCATCGCACACCCATCAAAACCTCCACCGTCAGTTGATCTAACTGTTCATAACCGTGACCACGAGCCCCTTCAGCCACCCGGTCAAAGGCCAAATTTCGTAGGGTTTTCAGGGAATCGTGACTGAACTCCAAAGTTCCCTCCCCTTGCTCTGCGTGAATCGTCCTAAGCAGGCCTTGAATCTCCGCATCCGCATTAAAGCGCCGCACCTTGTCCTGCAAAATTAAGTAGGTACGCATACAGCCCCGGGCAAACGCCTGTACCCCAGCGCCATCCTCCGTCCGATAGGCGTGGGCGTCAAAGTGGCGCATACCGGTGTAGTGGGCGTCCTCTAGCAGTTTCACCAGGAAAAATGCTGCCTTCAGGTTCTCCGAGCCAAATCGCAGATCTTGGTCAAAACGACTGAATTTTTGGTCATTCAGGTCAATGTGAAACAACTTTCCGGCGTACAGGGCCTGGGCCACCTGATGGTACATGTTCAACCCGGACATTTGCTCATGGGCCACCTCTGGATTCACCCCCACCATTTCCGGATGGGCCAGGGTTTCAATAAACGCCAACATGGCCCCGGTGGTGGGCAAATACAAGTCCCCCCGCGGTTCGTTGGGCTTCGCCTCAAGCGCCACTTTTATGTCGTACCCCTGATTCCGTACGTACTCACAGAGATAGTTGACGCCCTCGGCGTAGTGTTGCAGGGCCTGTCGTGGATCTTTACTGGCGTCCACTTCGGTACCTTCCCGACCGCCCCAGAGGACAAACACCTCGGCCCCCAGCTCAGCACCCAAATCGATGGCGGTCATCGCTTTATTCACCGCATACTGGCGTACTTGCCTGCGATTGGATGTGAATGCCCCATCCCGAAACACAGGGTCTGTAAACAAATTCACGGTCACCATGGGAACCTTCATCTTATAATCGGCCAGTGCCTGTTTAAATTCGGCAACAATCCGATCCCGTTCTTGTAAGCTGGCCTCAATGGGGACCAAGTCATTGTCGTGAAAATTCACTCCGTAAGCACCCAGTTCGGACAACGTGCGGACAATCTCCACAGGTGGAAAAACATCCCGCACCTCCACGCCAAATGGGTCCCGCCCGCGGTTTTGTAAGGTCCACAAGCCAAAGGTGAAGTGATCTTTAGGTTTCGGTTGGTATGTCGACATCAAAATTCTCCTCTCACTTTGCATGGATTAAATCAACACCTGCCGGGTTTTCCACTCGGCCAAGTCTTTGTACACCCCTGCCAGTGACTGGTAACTGCGGCGGTATAAGGGGTATAGTCCGGCATAGGCAGCAGGCCAGTCGGTAGGTGAAACCACAGGAGTCGCTTGGATTCTCCAGCCACTTTCCGACATTTGGTGCAAATCCAACATTCCCACCCCGTGTGCGGCCAGCATGGCTGCTCCGTACGCGGGACCGTGGGATCCACCCACGGTTGTCACCGAGCGGTTGAGCACAGCGGAGAAAATTTCCATCCACAATTGTCCTTGTGCCCCACCCCCAGACACGCGAACTTGGTTGAGTGGGGCCCCTAAATCAACCAGCAACTCCCAGGCATCCCGTAAGCTGAAGGCAACGCCCTCTAACACCGCTCGCACCAGGTGTGACCGTTCATGGCGCCAGTCCAACCCCACGAAGGCCCCCCTGGCGTCCGGATTGAGGTGGGGGGTACGCTCCCCCAACAGGTAGGGCAGATACAACAATCCCTCGGCCCCTGGGGCCACTTGGGCCGCCTCTGCCAACAGCAGGTCATACACATCTGTGCCGCTGGCCTGTGCCACCAACACCTCCGGTTGCCCGAAACGGCGGCGATACCACTGCAGAGAACCGCCGGCAGCCTGTGTCACCCCCATGGTGAACCAGCGGTCTTCCAGAGCATGGCAAAAGGTGTGCAGCCGCCCTGCGGGATCGCGCAGGGGAGTTGCCGTAGGTGCGAGCACAACCCCGGAGGTGCCAAACACGACTGAAACCAAGCCCGGGTCTATGACGCCCAGCCCCACGGCCCCCGCGGC
>QXHL01000070.1 GCA_003584005.1 Alicyclobacillaceae bacterium I2511
GGTCAATCCTGGGACATGACAGGTAAGTTAATTCAAGTGTATGGCGAGGCATGCCTTTTAGAAGTTGTCCAAAAAGGGTCAGAACTCCCCGACGCATTGCCGCGTCGTCGCCCCAAATGCTCCTTCACGTACCGAAAACGTACGCTCAGTGCGCATTTGGGGCTGGTCTCCTCGCACTGCTTGGGTCTAACCAGATCCCTTTTTGGACACGCACTTTTAGTGTCTCTTTCGAATCGATTTTCGTATAAATCTTCCATAGTTCATCAATCCCCTGGACCTTCCCCGCTTATAAAATCGATTCTGTAGATTCATATATCTAGTCCCGTACAAGGTTCAGGGGATTGAATGGATTCAACTTTAGTTGAACGAGTTTACACTTAGTTTCTGACTATGAAAAAAGGTGGATGAAAAGATGGAATTTGATGAAAAAAAGCAACCAGTGGAATCTGGAATAATATTTGTTACTCTGGTGGCAAGCGTTGCAACACTTGGAGGCCTTTTGTTTGGGTATGATACGGGAGTAATTTCTGGGGCCATTGGATTATCAAGCTTGGTAGCGGCCTTTGCCCCCACACTTACTGTCCTGATTATTGGGCGCATACTTGTTTGTGAATGCGCTTAATGTAAGCACCCATTCTCAGGCCTGGAGTCAGACGGTGGGCTGGAGGTGGATATAAGGAAAAAGTCCAAAATGATTGGGTTAATGAAAACGCCTGAGGCGGGAAAGTTTTCTTGATATCGTCAAAAAAGCCAACCTCCTGTAAGGAAGTTGGCTTTTTAGATGAAGGAGGGTGGATGTCGTCCACTGCTGTCCAATAGAAAAAAATAAGGAACATCTTGTATTACAACACGTTTCGACAACTGTTTCTGTGTTATAATACTACATGCTGGTGGGACGGCACATGGGGCCGTCAAGGCTGCAGGGCGGAGGTGGAGCCCGCAGCCACATTTTTTAACCGACTTCGTTTCGCTGAAAGGCTACTATCTTCGATTTATAAATATCGGTGAGTTCATGCGCCTTATTTTGCGTGTTTCCTTGTGCAACAATCTTGAACTGTGCGCGCTCGGAGTCTGGGAGGATGAGCGCCCATCCTTCATCGGTTAGGACCTTGATGCCGTCAATCAACTGTAACTGGTCGCCTTTCATTTCCTCCATGAGCCGCCGCATGACGCGTCCCTTGGCCTCAATAGGGCAAGACACGACCTCTGTCTGCATGTGAAACATGGGCAATTGGTCGACCACCCCCTGCAGGGTCAGACCCTCCTCATACAGAAACTGCATCAGCGCCACTACTGCATAAAAACCGTCATAGGGAACCTGCAACGGGTTTTGCACGCCCACTTCGAGCAGTGAGCGAAGTACCGTTTTTGTCCGAACGACAGGAATTCCCACCGTTTCACTCATTTCCTCTACTACGGACGGTGCCGTAACCGGTACGGCAACGGGAATTCGTTCCTTGACCGCCATCAGCATCTGTAGGATGAGCAACTCGTCGTTGGACAGTTCATGCCCCTTTTCAGTGAACAGTCGAAAGTCCTGTCCACCTGCACTCAATCCCACTCCGATGTCTGCGGCATTGTTGAGGACGGCCTTACCGATGTCACGGTCTCCGCGTGAAAGTGTGACGACTTGACAGTTCAGGTGCTCCAGGATGGGCAACATAACGGACATAATCTGTGAACTTTCACAGTGCAACACAACGCGAAAACTGCGCACCTGAATGTGCTCGGCATGCACTCGTGATAGAACTTCTTCCATGTAAAATCTTGCAATCTGGGTGGCCTGTTCAATACCGCCAAGGCCACGGACGCCTGGACGTGCAAAATCTTCTTGAAAAAACGCATTCTCCACCTTGCGTTCGGTGGCCTTGTCAATAGGCAACCCTTCACGGTCAAAGAACTGTACCACCATGCGTTTATCTTCGCCCATACCCATGCTGCGGATGTGGATGCCTCCATCGGAGCTAGACCGTCGGCTCTCATACCGGGCCACGGGCACCGGTGCGGCACCAATGTCTCGTACTTTGACGCCAATGGCCATCAAACTGGAGATGACCGCATATTTCAAAATGCCGCTGTACGGGTTCTCATCGCAACTGACAGAGACCATCGACCCCTGTTTGAGCGTCGAGCCATAGGCGGAGGCGATGCGGCTGACCATTTCTGGAATCAATTCGAGATTAGGAATGCCACTGATGCCGTCCTCCCCAAACAGACTGGAAAACATGGAGTTGCCCCAGATGAGGGAAGATTGTTGTATGGTGCCTTCGGCGATGGTTTTCTCCGGCCACACTTTGACACCCGGGCGAATGACAGACAGATTGCCAATTCGTGTCTTGTCCCCGATGACCGCGTCTTCGCAGATGTCTACGCCAGTCCCAACGTGGATGTCGTGGCACAGTGTGGCCCCATTGATACTGGATGCAGGCCCTATATAGTTGCGATTCCAGAGGACAGAACGGGCCACTACCGTCTGCCGTTCAATCCGATTGTATCGGCCAAGAATACTCTGTGGACCTACCTGAGAATCGCTGGCCAGTGTGCTGCCCGTCCCGATGAAAGCAGGAGCCTGCAAGCGGGTACCTGAGTCGAGTTCCACATGCTCTCCAACCCAGACGCCGGGACTTATCTCTTGCCCAACAATGCGCACGTTCACATCCCCGTTCAGGATGTCAAACTGGGCCTGCCGATATTGCGTCAGGTTGCCAATATCTGACCAGTATCCGTCGGCCACATAGCCGTATAAGGGGAAGTTTCGTTCCATCATTAACGGGAATAGGTCTTTACTAAAATCAAAAATCTCATTGCGTCGAAAGAGGGTTAAAATTTCTGGTTCCATTACGTAAATACCTGTGTTCACTGTATCGCTGAATACCTCGCCCCAACTGGGTTTTTCAAGAAATCGGACAATTTTTCCGTCTGCTTGGGTCATAACAACCCCATATTCCAGCGGAACGTCTACACGGGTGAGGACCAACGTGCCAAGGGTTTGTTTTTCACGATGAAAGTCAACGGCACGCTTGAGGTCAAAGTCTGTCAGTGCATCCCCACTGATGACTAGGAAGGTTTCGTCGAGAAACTCCTCGGCGTTTTTTACGCTGCCCGCCGTGCCGAGCGGTTCGATTTCCTCAAAGTAGTGTAGCTTGACACCATATTCGCGCCCGTCGCCAAAGTAGTTCTTGATGACGTTGGGTAGGTACTGCACGGTGACGGCAATCTCTGTCACCCCGTGACGTTTCAGAAGTTCGATGATGTACTCCATGCAGGGACGGTCCAAGAGCGGAACCATTGGTTTGGGAAGCTGGCTTGTCAAGGGTCGCAAGCGGCTACCTTTCCCTCCAGCCATAATGACAGCTTTCATCTATAGTCCCCCCTCTCACAGAATTAGCGCTTTAGCGTCTGTTTGTAGACCTTAATCGTCTGGCTGGCAATGTGGCGCCAATCGTATTTCTCCAAATCTTCTCTGGCCGCATCGGCCATCTTCTGCGCTTCGTTTGGGTTGCAAAGGGCGGCCACAATTTGTGTTGCCAAGGAGATAGCGTTGCCAGCATAAGCCTTATACCCGTTGCGTCCGTGATCTACCACGTCCCCCAAACCGCCCGTGTCAGATACCACCACTGGTGTATGTGCTGCCATAGCTTCCAGTGCGACAATTCCAAACGGTTCATAGAGACTTGGGAAGACGGCCAGATCGGCGATTTGGAGTAAAGCGTTGCGTTCTTCGTCTGTGACAAATCCACGAAACTCCATCCGGGCACCTAATTCGGCGGTTTGCGCAGCAGTTTTCAGGTCCTGCATGGCTGGACCGGTACCCAGGATGACAAACTTCGCCCGTGGACAGGCTTCAAGTACCTGGGGGGCGGCTTCGACAAGTACCTGAACCCCTTTTTCACGCACCAACCTGCCAATAAACAAAACAATTTGTTCTTCTGGTAGCGCGAAACGGTCGCGATTTATCGCGACGTCTGTGGCAACCTGAATGAGCCGCGGATCTACCCCATTGGGGATAACCTCTAATTTTTCTGCCGGAAGGTTGAATACAGTTTCCACCTCTCTTTGCATGTAAGAACTGCAAAGAATAACCCGCTGGGCGTCATAGGTCAATTGCCACTCCAACTGATGAATATACCGTTGCATGTCGGTGTGTATGCCTTGGTTACGGCCGTATTCGGTCGCATGGATGGTGGCCACAAGCGGAAGCCCGTACAATTCTTTCACGGCCTTCGCGGTGTATCCGACAATCCAGTCGTGTGCGTGGACCAAATCGACATGAATGTGTTGGAGCAGTTCCCGGCAAGCGTCGAGCATGGCAAGATTGAGCTGAAACGCCCAGTGTACGAATTCACCGCCATCCGGTTTCATCACATCCACGCGGTGGACATGCACCCCTTCCACCATCTCGTCATGAGGATATTCGCCAATTCGAGTGGTCAGAACATGGACCTTCCAGCCGGCAGCGGCGAGGTACCGCGACAGGTCATAGACGTGGCGAGACAACCCCCCCACTGTCATCGGCGGGAACTCCCAGGACAGGATGAGGACACAGGGAGTGTCTGTTGATGTGTCTGATGATGTGTCTGCTGCACTCTTTTGTGCACTGTTGACAATAGTTTGGTAGACATGGTAGTCCACGTAGGGAAAGAGATTGTCGAGTGATTCCACGGCGGACAGCCACTCCTCGTCAATCTCCCCTGTGCGCAGCATCTCGTCTGCACGCAAAAAGCGGTTGACATGGAACTTTGTCCGCTTGACCGCGTAGTCCACCATCGTCTTTGCATCCATAATGAATGCAAAGTCACTGCTTTGTGCCAGCATCAATTCGCGGGCTGCTTGATTCAGAAGACGGGTTTGAACCGCAGTGGGCTTCTGAAATTCATTCGCGCGGTCGCTCATGCGCTGTTCACAGGCGTGCAGCGCCGGATAGATCCAGTCGTTGTCTCCGTTTAACCAGACCTGGGAATAGCCGTCCCGTCCCCACGACGATAAGGTCAGGTCGCAGACTTGGTAGTTTTTATAGATGCGCAAATACTCCGAGGGCGTGATGGCCTTGACCTCGTTCTGGTCAAAGTGCATTTTGCGGAACAAAAAGTCTATCCACTGTGGGCCTTCGTACCACCAGTGCCCAAACAGTTCGGCATCATATGGGGCCACCACAATCGGTTGACGGTCCATTCCCTGCAATCCCTGGCGAATCTGCTCACGGCGTCTGGACAAAAAATCGGCCGCGTGCTCGGCCGCCTTGTGACGGGCCCATTCCGGGTTGTAGAGGGCCTTGTCTGCTGTGGGCCCGGTGATGCGATGGTATTTTAAACCGGTATTGTGACGAATTCCAGCTGGATGCATAAATGCTCGGATGTCTTCGAAAGGCAAGTCGTACCCAATATCCCGGTAGTACTCGCGGTAGTCGAAATCCCCTGGATAGCCTTCTTTGGAACTCCACACCTGTCTGGAGGATGCTTCGTCGCGGGCGAATGCAGCCATGCCATGGGGCGTCAAAACAGGGGAGAGCGTGCCGAACACTGGGCGTGGTGCCGCAGTGGTTAAACCATGGGTGTCCGTAAAAAAGTACTGGAGCCCATAGTCTCGCAAAATACGGTCCAGCCCGGGCTGAAACCCGCACTCCGGGAGCCAGATGCCAACAGGCGGACGGCCGAGTTGGCGCGTGTGTTCATGCACCGCCGTTTCAATCTGTGCACGGATGGATTGTTCGGTGGAAACCAGGGGCAAGAAGGCGTGTGTCGCCGCACAGGTGAGAATCTCCAGTTTGCCGGCTTCCTGAATGCGCCGAAACGCCCCCACCAAGTTGGCATCACAGCCGAGAAAGTAGGACTGAATCGCTTTGAACTGGCGATGGTAGAACTCCGCCAACGGTGCAAAGTCAGGCAGATTCGCCGTGCGTTCTTGCTCCTGCTCAGCTAACTGAATAAGAGTTGTAATGTGTTGCAGATATCGCGTTTGGGTAAACGGGTCCGAAAGCATGGCAAGCAGGGTGGGTGTCAGGCTCATGGTGATCCGGAAGTCGACGCCGTCGGCAATTAGGTTTTCATAGGTCTGCAGCAACGGAATGTACGTCTCCGTGATGGCTTCAAATAGCCAGCGTTCCTCCAGGTACTTGTCGCTTTCTGGGTGTCGCACGAAGGGTAGGTGTGCATGGAGGACTAAGGCCACATATCCGGACGCATTCATGAGTGTATCCCGCCTTTAGTTGTTGCATCTCCGCCAGTGATAGACCCATATCCGTCAAACTCTGCAGCGTAGGGGGGGGTGCCTGTCACACGGATAGATGTGGGCTGGTCAGCGTTTCGCCAGCCTGGTTCTAAAACCGTGGACTCCACTCTGCTCTCAACTGTATGCTCGGCTGCGTGTTCAACCCGCCCCACGGTAAAATGGGGTGGCAGAGCTGATGCGGCGAAGCCCAGTGGAAGAAATTGCACCGGGCCGTTTCCCACGCCATTTCGCGGGGTGTGGACGGGGGCGGATCGGAGCAACGGGAAGAATTTACCGACTAGCGTCTGGGTTCCGAAATCGACCACATAGTCACGGTCTGGTTCCAGATTGGGCATATACCAGTGATCCGATTGTGGCTGCACTGGGTACACCTGGGATTCCTGTGCGTTTTCTCCGTCAAATAGAATGTCGGTTACATCATAAAGCCGAAGGAAGAAGGGGAGTTGGTTCCAGTCTGATTGGAAATGTTTTGATACGAGGTCTTTCCGAGTGGCTGATGTGCTCCAGTAGGCGAATACGACCGTCGGTTCTCTGCACAGCAGGACCAAACGGTCCAGGTTCCAGTCGCGATTCCAAGTTTCGTCAAAAATCGAGTTTTGCAGGTGTTGCGCGAGGCGCAGTCCCAGGGGAGGGACTTGCAATTTTTGGTCTTGAGGTACTGCGGGGCCTTTCGTTCTGGTGGCTTCCTGCTCGTTTGTGAATGTCGTCGGCAGGTCCGGTTTCTCCGCAGGTTGGTCGAGAAACTTTTTCAACCGGTAACGCAACTGTCCCACCGTCCATCCTAAGTCAGCAGCGATGGCCCGTCTCGGCTGACCCATTTCAATCCGCTCTAGAATACGGGGCCAGTTCACGTCAAACTGCTTGTCGCCCATCATGCCAACCACACCAGTCTGATTGTTGTATGAGCCACCCGGCAATGGCTGTGGCCAAAGATTCGGATGTGTCGGGGGTGAATCCAACCGACATTTGCTCAATTTTCCATACGATTTAATAATCTCAGTATAATGCACGGGTTGTCATTCGTAAATGACAACCCGTGCATGTCTTTACTTTAGGGGAATCCAAGCGCCTCTCAGGAAAGCCTCAGCATGGGCAAACAGATAGGTCCTGTCTGCCAGTTGAGGAGATCCCGCTGGTACATTCCGTCCGGCACCATCATATCAATGATATCTGAATGTGCGCCATCCGGGCTACCGCCTCCAAAGTCCCATTTACTTGCTGTCACGCGTACGGGTCGAGGTCCTCCGTTTTCCTCGCCCGCCACCAGCACCATCACAGCCCACTTTGCCGTGGGATAGCCACCCAAGGCGTCTGCGAGCACTCGCGCCGAAATGCGGCGGGAGGTGTACTGGGGTTGAATGAGGACCTCTGATGCCACAGACCCGTCCGCCCGGTACACCTGTGCTTCACCGTGCCAATTTCCAGAAATTCTCACCAAACGATGCCAGGGGGTGTCGTCTCTAAACTGCGCCCGCAGACCGCGAGTCTTTGTTTGCCCAGCTTCGCCGAGTTCTGGAAGATGGAGATAGACATCCACTAGTTGCTTGGAAATGCCAGTTGGGCCCTCCCATGGGTTATCTAAATTCCGCAGTCCAATTTCAAAATACACATATTTATCGTCGTGCAAGATGCGTACATTGCAAAGGTCAAAGTCGCCCGCCTTAAAATCCGAATGGGTTGGGTATATCAGCCAGCCAGGACCGTTGTCATCCTCGACCGGATCGGACATTTCAAAGACAGATTTCGGTTGATAAAAAACCATCCAACGGGTGACCGAGACAGACCGGTGGTTGTCGTATCCTACGAGGTGGAAGATGTTTTCTCCCACCGCCCAAAGTGAAATTTCCCCCTCAAAGCGTCCCTGTGCGTCTGCGCGTAGCGTCACTTCTGCACTGTCGCCGCGCAGCAAAACCGTGGCGTAGGGTGCGGTTTGCCCACACACCCTAATGCCGCGTTGTGCAGAAATCGCTGCGAAGTCGGGGCACTCGACCTGGACGGCCGGGCCCAGGTCGGCGGGATGGGTGTGGTAACGCTCTACCACTTCGTCAGGCATCTCCACAATTCTCCCTTGGCGAATGCACTGGCTGAGGCGAATATACTGGGCCATCGCCCAGGCCAGCGGTGTGGCCGATCCGGTTCCACCACCGGGGTAGAGGTTGCGTTGGGGAACTGGATTGCCATCCCACACCTGTTCTGGGATGAGGTATCCGTCGTTGGCTGCACCGGCTAGTGTGGCCAAGAGCTTTCTCGGCCCATACAGGTGGGTGGGGGCCGTTTGTTGCGGCGACTTGTCAAAGGCGACTTCATATTCGCCGCGTTCTCCGGCCAGCAGTGGCCACGGTCGACCCATTCCATTTCCATGGTAGGGGCTTCCATCGGACTGCTCGCCATAACCGTCCTGGTTGTAACGCTTCCATACAGGGCCATAGGGCGCATCATAACGCAGTATCTCATCCACCACATCGAGGGAATGCGTCACCACTGGGTCATCGGGTGCCAAGATGCCAAGCCGGACAAGTTCCAGAAATCCAGCATCCACAATTTCGTCCTTCGGGCGCCAGCCGCCGCCGTTCTTAATCTCAATCCAGTGACCATCGGCTGGGTTTTGCGTATCGCTGATGCGCAGAAAATAGGGTTGTTCAGAAAGCGGTCCGTTGTTCACGAGGGTCCAGCTTTTCACGTGGCGCACCCAGTCATCCGCAGTGGCAAGGTACAGTGCCGCAGATCTCAGGTCCTCTGTATCATGCGCCATTTTGGCGGCGACTACGAGGCCAGCAATTTCGGCCGCCAAAGTTGAGGGTGAATAGCCAGAGTTCTCCTCCCAACGCTCCTGTGCAGTAAAGGGCCCGTTTTCGACAATGAAGTCTGCCGCAGGTTTGACCAGTGTGGGGTAGCGTGCGATTTCTCCCAGTTGGTAGGCAAGTAAGATGGGGAATGCCACTTGGTCCATCTGCAATCCCCGCCAGTAGGGTGTTCCGTCCAGCCAGGAATTTTGCGGGAAAGACCCGTCTGGCTGTTGCTGCACCTCGTCCAGGTAGCGCAGGCATCGCTTGGCCAGAGGTCTGTCGCCGATACTGAGCAGTGTGGAAACTACTTGGTAGAAGTCCCGGGACCACACCAAGTGGTAGCCGCCAATGCCTCCCTCGGTGGACACTACTTTGTCCCCCCAAGGGATGGTCAACGAGGCAACCATCGCTCCCGGGTGGCGCTTGTCTTCATGTGCTTTGAGCACCATGACGGCTACGTTGTACTGTACTGTATCCCCTGTTGGCGGTGGCGACAGTTGGCTAAGGTACGTCTGCCACTGGGTCCGATATGTCTGAACCACTGCTTCGAAACGGTCCGCTAGTGCGGTGGTTGCGGCCTTGACGGCTGCTTGTTCGTCCGGACCGAATCCGATGGCAAGGGTATAAGTGCACTGATTCCCCTCCCCGCCTGGCTGTACCTGGGCAATCTGAGTTACATTTCCGTTGCTCGCGTACGCATAGACGGACCCGAGGTCAAACGTCTGTTTCAATTCGGAAAGACCATCGCTGACGCCAGCATATCCAGCGGAAGCCTTGACGAAAGGTGCAGAAGCCGCTACGGCCATGGATTTGTCGGAGCTGGAGGTGAGGAGCACAGTGCTCTCGTCGTCGCTGTAAATTTCGGCGTGAACTTGCCGTCCCCCGTTATTCATCACAGGGTTTACATAGACAAACTGCCGATAGTCTGCCACGTTGCCGACTAGTGCGTAAAAGCTGACCAAAACGAGCAGCGCATGCTGTTGTGGGTGTGTGACATAGGTTTTTTCAATGCGATACTTGCCACTTTTGGCCGTATTCGTTTGTCGATATATAAGAGCATCTGGGAACACCAACTCGACTTTGTGGGTGGTGTCCGTTTCTTCTAGGTCTGAGAAGGAAAGGCCATCTGTGATGGCGAGTTGCAGCACGCGCAAGTTTGCACAGGATACGTCTGGATAGTAGACTTCCGTCAGTGTACCGCCAGACAGGGTGTACCAGACATTGGACAAACTCGGTCCCTGGTCGGGATTGTAAAAAGACGTCCCGATTCCGTCCTTGGCACCTGTCGTCCAAGTGGCGGGCACACCCTCTCCGCCGGGCGCCATCCCGCGCAGGGAAGGGGCTTCCGAACGCAGACGGGCGGAACGCCGCGGTATTTGGAAAGGCATGGACACCATCTCACATCCCATAGAAATTCAAATTAGGCACTCGCAACAATTTATGCGGCGATATCCTGCTGTGCACATTCCATTAGTATAACATACTGTGCAAATGAATTTTTCGAAACTGTTATTGGGGGCCTATTTTTACCTTTAGGCTATCCACGTTGGGCGAATAGGAATAGGTGTCGTATAATAGAGAAAATGCCAATCGTGGCGGAGAAAGAGGGACGGAAATGAAATCAACCGGGATTGTACGACGAGTGGATCAACTAGGAAGAATTGTTGTGCCCATAGAGCTCCGCCGAAATTTAGGCTTAGGGTCTCTAGAACCTGTCGAAATCTATGTGGATGGAGATAAGATTGTGTTGGAAAAGTACCAACCCTCTTGCCTGTTTTGTGGGGAGACAGAAGGGGTTATTCTGTTCCATGACAAGCCAACCTGTGTCCAATGTCGGGAAGCTATCCAAAAAGTGGGGAAAGCAGAAGCTTAAGGCGAAAATACGGGGGGTTGTTCTCGCCTGCTAAAATTCTATGGGAGAAACCACGAACTTTGATTGGATAAATCTTTCTGCCGCCGATTGTGGAACCAGCAGAGAATGTAAATTTACGAAGAGTCATTTACTGGAATAGTAAAATATTCACTGGGATTGTAGGGTATTTACTGGATAGGAGTGCGTTTTGTTGAGACCCTTTCTTAAGTGGGCCGGTGGTAAGTATCGCCTTGTGGGCCGTATCCGCGCTAAACTCCCAGCGGGTTCTCGTCTAATTGAGCCGTTTATGGGTTCCGGGGCGGTATTTCTCAACGTGGATTATGATGCCTATTTGCTGGCCGACATCAATGCCGACTTGATGGGGATGTACCAGACACTGCAAGTGCGTGGAGCAGAGTTCATCGCTTACTGTCGCACCTTTTTTACACCGGAGACTAATACTTCGGAGCGGTATTATGCTCTGCGCGATGAGTTCAACACCACACGGGACTCTTGGCACAAGTCAGCGCTGTTCTTGTATCTCAACAGGCATGGTTACAATGGATTGGTTCGCTATTCCAAGATTGGCTTTAACGTTCCTTTTGGTCGCTACACGCGTCCCTATTTTCCGGAGCGGGAGATGGGGTATTTTGCGGAACGTGCACAACAAGCCACTTTTGTTTGTGCCGATTTTCGCACTGTCATGGGACAAGCCCAGCTGGGGGACGTGGTGTACTGTGATCCACCCTACGTGCCCTTGTCAACGACGGCCAATTTTACCGGCTATGCTGCATCGGGGTTTACTCAGGACGATCAGCGAGACCTCGTGATTTTGGCAAAGGCCCTTGGAGAGAAGGGGATTCCAGTGCTCATCTCAAACCACCAGAGTGAGTTCACGGAGACCGCATACCAGGCAGCAGATGTGGAACAGTTTAAGGTGCAACGGTTCATCAGTTGCGATGGGGCCAACCGTAATGCAGTCGGGGAAGTTTTGGCACTGTTTGGCGGTCCTGGCCAGTGAACAAACCTACTACGCAAGGCGGGTATGCCAACAGTTCTGGGAGCACACTTGAAAGAACTGTAATCCATACGTTAGAGGACAAGGGTTTTGTGGGAGTACCCTATGGGACGTACCGCAAGGCTCCAGAACAGTATGGGACAGAGATACTGCTGCGCAACGTTCCGTACACGACCATCTATGGCCATCAGGGAAAGACCGAATTTCTTCTGCAATCTGAAGAATATGGATTACAAATTCGCATAGAGTGCAAGTGGCAGCAGTCCTCCGGAAGCGTAGACGAGAAGTTTCCTTATCTATACCTGAACTGCGTCGAAACGATGCCAGAACAGACTATTTTCATCCTGGTGGATGGGGGCGGCGCGAAGCAGGGCGCAGTAGACTGGTTACGCCGTGCGGCGAGTCAGCGAATGTACTTGGCGCCTGAATCAGAAAAACAAATTCGGGTGCTGTCCTTAGGCGAGTTTATAGGTTGGGCGAATAAGACCTTTCGTTGAATCAGGGTCAGGTGTGCGGCCAGCCCTTACGTTTGCAAAGCGGTGTGTGTCACTGTGTCACAATGCTTGGAAAATACACGTGTGCAATCTCGCCCTTGGGTAAGAGAGTGTCCACGTGTTTTTGGATAGCTTGTTGAAAAATAGACAACCCCTGGTTAGAGCGCAGTTCTTGATTGGAAAAACCCAGTGTTGTGGTGTTGATAGCATTCTCCACTTCAGGCATCAAATCCTGCAATTCCTGTTTGGTGGGAGCGTTGTTGGCCTCCAAAGCCACCGTCAACTGCACCAGGCCATTTTGGGTGTTGGTAGTCAACTCGGGCACGGTTACCAACAGTTGGGCAATTTGCGCCGGAGTATTTGGTGTGGCTGGGTGGGGGGCCAGAGCAGCTTTCCATTCATGGTATCCGAAAGCGCCGCCGACAATCAAAACGGCGGTGGCTCCAATCGTGATTCCCATCACACGTAAAGGTTTAGCCATCACTATATCCACCCTTCAAGGTTTTCGGAACAGGACCAGAATCAATTGTACTACGGATTTCTCAGCAATTCCGCACGTCCATACATTAGATTTGAAAAATGAAAAGTTTTTTGGAGTTTTTCGTGTTGAAAATATTAGGGGTCAAAAATTTGGGTGTTATTTTGTGTTATATAATATAACATTATGTATATTGTTCTAACATTTTGCGGAATCAATGTTATGTATTCTAACATTTTCGGTTGACGGGTTAAAAGTGTGCCCACTACAATACTTTCATAGAATCATTCTTCAGAAGTATAGAGAGGAGCATCTGTGTGAACAACAAGACGGACAATGGGCTCAAAAAAGACTTAAGTCTGCTAGACCTCACCATGGCGTCGTTGGGGGGCATCATTGGATCCGGATGGTTGTTTGGTTCCCTGTACGCCGCCCAAATTGCAGGCCCGGCGGCCA